>NZ_JABBFX010000001.1:2757554-3115108 GCF_012927085.1 Ramlibacter agri
TGGCTCGGTGGGCGTGCTCGACGAGCAGTGCCCGCACCGCCGCGCCTCGCTGGCCCTGGCCGGCAACGGCGAGAACGGCCTGCGCTGCATCTACCACGGCTGGAAGCTGAACGTGAAGGGCGAAGTGGTCGAGGCGCCCAACCACACCGGCAACCAGGAAGGCTTCTGCAGCAAGGTGCGCGTGAACCGCTACACCACCGTGGACCGCGGCGGCATCGTCTGGGTCTGGCTGGGCCAGGGCGAGAAGGCGCCGCCGTTCCCCGAACTGCCCTTCATCGACTTGCCGGCCGACCAGCGCTCCGTCACCAGCGTGGAAGTGCCGACCAACTGGGTGCAGGCGGTGGAGGCGTCGATGGACTCCTCGCACGTCGGCGTGCTGCACGAGTCCACGACGCAGATCACCGCCGGCGGCGGCAACGAGCGCATGCTGATGGCCAAGGCGCTCGCGCCGAAGCTGGAGTTCGAGGACCGGCCCTATGGCTACCGCTACGCTGCCTTGCGCGCGCTGCCGGACGACCAGGTCTACGCGCGCGTCAACAACTTCGTGATGCCTTGGTACGGCCTCATCTGCCCGCCGGATGCCAACGGGCCGACCACGGTGTTCTTCTCGACGCCGGTGGACGACGTGACGCACCGCGCCTGGTTCGTGCAGTTCAACCCCAAGCGGCCGCTGGGCATGACCATCATGTCGGCGTCGCCGGACGTGTGGAACTTCCCGCCGCTGCCGCCCGGCGATGCCAAGGACAACTGGGGCCAGAACCGCGACCTGATGCGGCGCGGGCACAAGACCGGTTTCCCGCAGCACCTGGGCACCGAGGACTTCGCGATGTTCATCAGCCAGGGCCCCATCTACGACCGCAGCGAGGAGCAGCTGTGCTCCGCCGACGGCGCGGTGATGCGCGTGCGCGCGCTGCTGCTGCGCGCCGCCCGCGAGTTCATCGACGGCAAGACGCCGGCGCTGGCGGACAACCCGCAGCTGGATTACCGCGCGATCCGATCGGTGGGCGGCGTGATCGCAACCGGCGCCAACTGGCGCACCCTGGCCGACCAATGACGGACAGCGGCGCGCAGACGCCGCCTCCGCTACCTCTCTAGGAGACAAGCAATGACGTTCAGCCGCCGGCAGCTGCTCGCTGCCGCCGTCGCCCTGCCGGCGCTTGCGCGCGCCCAGGGCAAGCCCGCCATCCGCGTGCTGGTGGGCTTCCCGCCCGGGGGCGCCACCGATGCGATCGCGCGCGCCGTGGTCGACCGGCTGCCGGCCCTGCTGGGCCAGCCGGTCATCATCGACAACCGGCCCGGTGCCGGCGGCCGGATTGCGGCCGATGCGGTGCTGAACGCGCCGGCCGACGGCCTCACCTACATGATCGCGCCCAACGCGACGCCCACCTTCCTGATGCTGGTGCCGCCGTCGCAGGTGCGCTGGAACATCCTGAAGGACTTCGTGCCGGTGGCGGGCATCGCGTCCTACCCGCTCGGCATGGGCGTGGCGATGAACGTGCCCGCGAAGACCGCGCCGGAATTCATCGAATGGGTGCGCCGCAATCCGGGCAAGGCCACGGTGGGCAGCCCGGGCATGGGCGGCCAGAACGCCTTCCTCGCGGTGCAGCTGGCGACCACCGCGAAGATCGACCTGCCGGTGACGCCCTACAAGGGCTCGCCGCCGATGATCACCGACCTGGTGGGCGGCCATCTCGCCTCCGCCATCAGCCTGATGGACGGATTGATGGCGCACCACCGTGCCGGCCGGGTGCGCGCCATCGGCATCTTCACGCCGGAGCGCTCGCCGCTGATGCCGGACATCCCCACCTTCGCCGAGCAGGGCATCCCGGTCAGCTCCGGCGAGGCCTGGACGGCGATGTGGGCGCGCGCCGGCACGCCCGCCGCCGAAGTGCAGCGGGTGCAGGCCGCCGTGCAGCAGGTGTTGAAGATGCCGCCGGTGCAGGAGCTGATGGCGAAGAGCCTCTGGGTCTCGGCCCGCTTCCGCGACGGCGCGGAGACGGCGGCCTTGCAGCGCGCCGAACTGGAGCACTGGGAGCCGATCATCAAGGCATCGGGCTTCAAGGCGGAATGAAATGAACGACTCACTCGTCACCTACGAACTCGATGGCGCGATCGCGCTGATCGGCCTGAACCGTCCCGACAAGCGCAATGCGATCAGCGACGCCGTCATCGACGCGTTGCGCGCGGCGGTGTTGCGCGCCCACGAGGAGGCCGACGTCGCCGTCCTCTTCGGGCATGGCAGCAATTTCTGCGCGGGCCTGGACCTGGCGGAGGCGCTGGCCCGGGCCACCGGCCAGGTCAAGCCGCCGCGCAAGCGCCGGCGCCACAACTGGCACGAGGTGTTCGACCTCATCGCCCGCGGACCGATCCCCTTCGTCGCGGCGCTGCATGGTGCGGTGGTCGGCGGCGGGCTGGAGCTGGCGACCGCCGCCCACCTGCGCGTCGGCGACGAGACCGCGCTGTTCGGCCTGCCCGAAGGCCAGCGCGGCATCTTCGTCGGCGGCGGCGGCACCGTGCGCATCCAGCGCGTGGTGGGAACGACCGTGATGATGGACATGATGCTCACCGGCCGCCTGCTCGGCGCCGCCGAGGGTCTGCAGGAACACATCGTGCGCTACGTGGTTCCCGCGGGCCAGGCCCTGGCCAAAGCGCGCGAACTGGCGGCGCGCGTGGCGAAGAACAGCGTGGAGACCAACTGGATGATCATCAACGTGCTGCCGCGCGTGAACGACCTGTCGCACGACGACGGCCTGTTCCTGGAGCAGCTCAACTCCGCGCGCGCCCGGCCGCCGGAGGCCGAACAGCGCCTGCGCGAATTCGTGGACGGCAAGGCCAAGCGCTTGCAGGAGAACCAGGCATGAGCGCGGTGCTGGATGACGTCTTCGGCTTGAGCGAGGCGCAGGCCGCCGCCGGCGAAGCGCACGCGAAGTTCGCGGCCGCCGAGGCGGCCCGCACGCCGGACCTCCCGGCCGGCATGCCGTTGCGCCCGGTGCGCAAGGTCGCCGTGATCGGCGCCGGCACCATGGGCGGCGGCATCGCGATGGCTCTGGCGAACATCGGTATTCCGGTGACCCTGGTCGACGCCGAGGCGCCAGGCCTGCAGCGCGGGCTGGCGCGCGTGAAGGACAACTACGCCGGCAGCGTGGCGCGCGGGAAGCTGGCAGCGCAGGACATGGAGCAGCGGCTGGCGCTGATCCGCGGCACGCTGCGCATGGAAGACGTTGCCGATGCCGACCTGGTGATCGAAGCGGTGTTCGAGGACATGCAGCTGAAGCAGGGCATCTTCCGCCAGCTCGACGTGCTGGCGAAGCCCGGCGCCATCCTCGCGACCAACACTTCCGGCCTGGACATCGACGAGATCGCCGCTTTCACCGCGCGGCCGCAGGACGTGGTCGGCGCGCACTTCTTCAGCCCGGCCCACGTGATGAAGCTGCTGGAGGTGGTGCGCGCCGCGCAGACCGCGCCGGACGTCGTCGCCACGCTGATGGACCTGGGCCGGCGCCTGGGCAAGGTGGCGGTGCTGGCGCGCGTGTACCCCGGCTTCATCGGCAATGCGCTCTTCCGCAACTACACGCGCGAAGCGCACTTCCTGGTGGAGGACGGCGCGCTGCCGCACGAGGTGGACGCCGCGCTGAAGAAGTTCGGCTATGCCATGGGCATCTTCGCCGTGCACGACATGGCCGGCAACGACGTCGGCTGGCAGACCCGCAAGGCGCAGATGGCGACGCGCCCCACGGACCGGCGCTGGAACGACCTGATCCTGAAGCTGTGCGACCAGGGCCGCTTCGGGCAGAAGTCCGGCCAGGGCTGGTACCGCTACGAGAAGGGGGAGCGCACGCCGCTGCGCGACCCCGGGCTGGAGGCTTTCATCGTCGCGGAGTCGGCCCGCATGGGCATCGCGCGCAAGCCGATGGACGAAGACGAGATCCTCAAGCGCTGCCTTTACGGCATGGTCAATGAAGGCGCGAAGCTGCTGGAACTGGGCATCGCCCAGCGGCCCAGCGACATCGACATCACCTACGTCACTGGCTACGGCTTTCCCGCGCGCCAGGGCGGCCCGCTGTTCATGGCCGATCGCATCGGGCTGGACCGGGTGCTGGCCGACGTCCGCCGCTTGCACGCGCAGTACGGCTACTGGTGGCAACCGGCGCCGCTGCTGGAGCGGCTGGTGCGCGAAGGCCGGTCGCTCGCGGACCTGCAAGCTCGTTGAAGGAGGGCACATGGACCTGGGCATCGCCGGCCGCAAGGCCATCGTCTGCGCGTCCTCGCAAGGCCTCGGCTACGCCTGCGCCCTGGCACTGGCGCAGGAGGGCTGCGAGGTGTTCATCAACGGCCGCGACGAGCAGAAGCTCGCGCAGGCGCGCCTTGCCTTGCACGAAGCTACTGGTGCCATGGTGCATGCGGTGCGGGCCGACCTGGACACGGATGCCGGCCGCGCGACGCTGCTCGCGGCCTGCCCGGCGCCCGACATCCTGGTGAACAACAACGCCGGTCCACCGCCGGGCAAGCTGGAAGACTGGGACCACGCCACCTGGCTGGCCGCGCTGGAAAGCAACCTGCTCGCGGCGGCGCTGCTGCTGCGCGAGGTGCTGCCCGGCATGCGGGCGCGGGGCTTCGGCCGCGTTGTCAACATCACGTCGGCGATGGTGAAGACGCCGCATGCCGCCATGGGCCTGTCCACCGCCGCCCGGGCCGGCCTGACGGCGCTGTCGCGGGCGCTGGCGCGCGAGGCGATCGTGGACAACGTGACGATCAACAACCTGCTGCCCGAGCGTTTCGACACCGCCCGCCAGGAATTCATGGCGCAGCGGCTGATGCGCGAGCAGGGCATCGTCCGCGAGGCCGCGCGCCAGCAGATTGCCGACACGGTGCCGGCCCGGCGCTTCGGCCAGCCGCGCGAGTTCGGCGCCGCCTGCGCTTTCCTCTGCGCCGACCTGTCCGGGTTCATGACCGGGCAGAACCTGCAGCTGGATGGGGGCGCGTATACGGCGCTGGTCTGAGGGCGGCCCTCACCCCAGCCATCTTCCAGAGGGAGAGGGAGCAACAGCCCGGCCTACACGCGTGCGTCCACCTCTTCGACCAGCGGCGTGGCCGGCACCGCCAGGGGTACCTGTGGCCCTTCCTCGGTGCGGATCGCCGCGATCACCGGGATCGCGGCCAGCACCACCGTTTCGTCGCCAGAAGGCGCCGCCACGGGCGCCGGCGTGGCGATGGCCTCGTCGCCGATGCCGTCCAGCAGCATGCCCGGGTCGACCTCGTCCACCTGCTCCGGCTGCAAGTACTGCTGCGCGTAGTCGCTGTACACGCCGGAGGCGACGAACAGGCGGAACAGGTCGGCGTCGATGTGCCTGTCCTTCACCATGAAGCGCATGATGCGCAGCGCGTCCGACACCTTCTTCGGCGGCTTGTAAGGGCGGTCGGCTGCGGTGAGAGCCTCGAAGATGTCGGCGATGGCCATCACCCGCGCCGGGATCGACATCTGCTCGCCCTTCAGGCCGCGCGGGTAGCCGGTGCCGTCCATCTTCTCGTGGTGGCCGCCGGCGTATTCGGGCACGCGCCGCAGGTGGCGCGGCCAGGGCAGCGACTCCAGCATCACGATGGTCTGCGCCATGTGCTCGTTGATGCGGTAGCGGTCCTCCTCGGTCAAGGTGCCGCGGGCGACCGACAGGTTGTACAGCTCGCCCAGGTTGGCCTCGCGCTCCGGCGCCTTCGCCTGGAAGCCCCACGGGTTGCCCTCGGTACACAGGCGCAGGCCCACGCGCGGGCTGATGTGGTGGTAGCGGTCTTCCAGCAGCCTTTCCCGCGCCGGCAGCGGCCGCTCCGGGATGGCGTCGCGCCGCTTCTGCTCGGCGTACGAGATGCCCACGCGGTTGGACAGCGTGCGGGTCCAGGTGCGTTCGGCGATGCGTTGCAGGCGCCCGATCTTCTCCGGCGCCATCGCCTCGCCGCCGACGTTGCACTCGCCGACGAAGGCGAACTCCTCGTCCAGCACGGTGCATTGGCGCTCATAGTCGGCGCGCAGTTGCGCCAGGTCACCGCCGGCCAGCTGGCCTTTCAGCATCGCGATCTCGGCGTCGCGCTTGAGCACCTCGAAGCGCATGCGCACCTCGTGGATGCGGTCGTAGATGCATTCCAGCTTGGTCGCCTTGTCGACGATGTGCTCGGGCGTGATCACCTTGCCGCAGTCGTGCAGCCAGGCCGCCACGCGCAGCTCGTACCACTCCTCGGGCGTCAGGTCGAAGCCGGCGAAGGGGCCGTCCAGCGAATCGCAGACGGCCTTCACGAGCATCTCGGTGAGCACGGGCACGCGCTGGCAGTGGCCGCCGGTGTAGGGCGACTTCATGTCGATGGCCGCCGCGATGACGCCGATGAAGGAATCCAGCAGGTGCTTCAGCTCCTCGATGAGGATGCGGTTGTCGATCGACACCGCCGCCTGCGAGGCGAGGGCGCTCACCATCGGCACGATGGCGGCGTCGAAGGGAACGACCTGGCCTTCGCTGTCCTTGGCGTTGATCAACTGCAGCACGCCGATGACCATGCCGTTGTGGTTCTTCAGCGGCACGGTCAGGAAGGACTGGGAGCGGTAGTGCAGGCGCCTGTCGAATTCGACGGTGCCGGAGAAGTCGAGGTGTTCCGTGCGGCTGTAGGCGTCGGCGATGTTGACGATCTCGCCGGTGATGGCGCAGTACGCCGCCACGTGCTTCATGTTGGGCCCGCCGTTGGCCGCGACCAGCGGCACCGGCGGCAGGTCGATTGCCAGGCCCGTGGTGCCGCCCTTGGCGATGCCCAGCGAGTCGTTGCGCACGATCTGGAACGTGAGCTCCTTGCCCTGGTTCTTCAGGTAGAGCGTGCCGGCATCCGCGTTGGTGAAGGCCTTGGCCTCCAGCAGGATGCGCTCGCGCAGCCGCGCGGGATCGCGTTCGGCGGACAGTGCGATCCCGATCTCGATCAGCTCGCGGTAGGCGTCGGCGGTGCTCTGGTGCTCCATGGGGGCAACCCTCCCTGCAGGGAAAAGCTTACTCCCGGTTGCGGCGTGTGAATGGCTGCCGAGCCAGCGAGCGCCGAGCTTGCCGGCGTGAGGAATTCACGCAGGAAGCTCCAGCCCCGCCGGACGGTTCAATCCGCGACCGCGTCGAAGAACTGGCGCAACTGCGCCGCCGTCGCCGCTGCGGCTTCCGGCGTGTGGATGCCTTCGAGCCAGGCGCCCCGGCCACCGGGCACCAGCGTGCACAGTTCGTCGAAGTAGATGTGCAGCATGTCGCTGCGGGCGCAGGCCGCCAGCGTGGGCACTTGGAGCAGCGGCATGCGCGAGCGCTTGTCGTAGGCCATCGCGGCGCGGTACGAGTGGTGGTAGGTCTGCGCCGCCTTCAGCACTTCCACCACTTTCGCGTGCAGCACCTCGGGCGCGGGCAGCGCGTTGTCGCGGCGATGTTCGCGGTCCAGCCGGTACCAGGGCCAGTACATGAAGGTGTCGCGCACGAAGTGCCACACCCACATCAGGTAGCCGGCCTGGTGGTCGAGTTTCAGCGCCGGCGCATAGCGCTCCAGCAGTTCACGCTGGAAGTCGGGCGGGTAGAGGCCGACGCCATCGAGCACCAGGGCGCCGACGCGCTCCGGGTGGACCAGCGCCAGTTCGGTCGCGATCGAGGCGCCGGTGTGGGTGCCGTACAGGTCGAAGCGCTGCAGCCCCAGGGCATCCAGTGCCTGCAGCAGCCGGCCGGCGAAGAACGGAACGTCCGCACCTTCGGGGATCGGCCCCACCGAGTCGCCGTTGCCCAGCGTGTCGGGCGCGATCACGCGGCGGTCGGTTGCCATCGCGGCCATCAGCGGGACCAGGCCCGCGGACGAAGCCGGCGAGGCATGCACCAGCACCAGCGGGCGGCGCGCGCCGTCGCGGCCGGCGTGCCGGTAGTGGATCTGCGCCTGCGGCAGTTCGACGAAGCCGCGGCCGATGCCGGGTTGCCAGCCGCTTGTTGCTGCCTGGGTCATGTTCAGCGCAGCGCGTTGTCGCCGCTCATGTAGACGAAGACCTCGGAAAAGCGGTCGCCGTCCAGGCGGAAGAAATTGCAGTTGTGCTTGCGGATCGACTGGCCGTCGAAGGTGCGGTTCGCTACGTCGAAGCGCGTCGCGATGCGCTGCGGCGCCTGCACCACGTGGTCGAAATTGCCATGCCAGACGCCGTCGTAGCGCGCGAACAGGCGCTCGAACATGCCGGCGAGGCCGCTGTCGCGGCCGCGGTATTCGACGTCGAAGGTGGCGATGGTGAAGACGGCGTCCGCGGTGAAGAAGGCCAGCGTGGCCGCGAGGTCCTTGCGGTCGACGGCGGCGAAGTAGGCCTCGACCCGCGCCTGGAGCGTGGTGTCCATGGAATCCTTTCGGGGATTCATTCTAGGAACCCGCAAATTGTCTTGTCAATAGAACATTTGAGGTCAGCGCTGCGGCCGCGCCCCGCGCGCGGGCGCGCGTTTCGCGCGCGGCGCGGGCGCCGGCGGCTGGGCCTGCAGCTGCTCCGACAGCTGCGCCAGCCGCTGGCAAGGCTCCGACAGCCCGGCGCCGGAGGGCCCCGCACCGCAGGCCTGCAGCAGCGCGGGCAGGTGCGAAGCGAGCTGCGGATAGAGCAGCCGCTGGTGTTCGCGCAGCGCCGGGTCCGTCAGCAGGTCGGCCGCGCGCGGCAGGATGCGGACCTTGGCCTGTTCCGCGATCGGGCCTTCCGAGATGAGCGCGTCGATCTCCGGCGTCGAAGCCCACTGCCCGAGCAGCGCAAGCACCGCGTCGTGCGCGAACTGCGAACGCAGGAAAGGCTCGAGACGGTGCAGTGCCTCGGCCACGCGCGCGGCGTCGCCGGAGCGCGGGAAATCTTCGGGCGAGCGCAGGCCCAGCGCCTGCGCCACGAATGGCAGCACGGCCATGCCCGCGCTTTCGCGCTCCCAGTCCTGCTGCGTCCACGGCGGGCACTTCCAGAGCGTGGGGCCGAGGACCAGCACGGGCGGGAACGCATAGCCCGGATGCAGCGGCGCCTCGCGGTAGGCCAGCAGCCCGCCGGCGGGCGTCCGCAGTTCCAGCGCGTGATGCGGATCGGTGACGACGCGGCAGGCTGTGCCGGTGTAATGGTGCGGCGCGGCGTCGTTCACCAGGAACTGCACCGTGGCCTGGGCCGGCCGGTCGCCGCGGCGCTCGGACACGCAGCTGCGGAAGGCGTGCCGCGCCAGCAGCACGCGGCGGTATTCGGCCTCGGGGCTGACGGAGGTCTCGAAGTCGATGCAGTCCCAGGCTTCGTGGCGGCGGTACAGGTTGGCCTGCCGGCCGAAGACGGGCGCCACCAGCTCCCCGACCACGCCGGTGGCCACCAGCGTCTGCAGGTCGCGGTCCTGGTCGAAGGTGTTGGGTGCTTCCAGCACGCGCACCGGCACCCGCGGCGCTGCTTCCAGCTGCAGAGCCGCCAGTTCCGCGGCGCGCCGCTCCGGCGCGTCACGGTGGCGGAAGGATTCCGCGCCGTAGTGGAGGAAGGGCAGGGCGCCGAGCAGCAGCATCAGGATCGCCAGCACGGGCCGCTTGCGCCACCGGATGGCCAGGCCCCAGCAGATCGTGACGACGCCGTAGAGGACGACGTTGAAGCCGGCGATCATCAGGACGGCGAGGCCGAGCGTGTCGTCGGGGCTGCCGCTCGCGAAGGCGGCGACGGGGGCGAGCAGCGCCGCAGCGAACGCTGCACTGCGCCGGGGACTGCAAGGAAAAATGGCGGCCATGGGCCGCCATTCTCTTACTCCAGCGAAGGCAGCGGCGTGTCGCCGCCCGTCACCAGCAGCCCGGCGCGCGAATACACGCCCAGCTTGTCGCGGGTGTCGCGGATGTCCAGGTTGCGCATGGTCAGCTGGCCGATGCGGTCCTTCGGCGTGAAGGGCGCGTTCTCGACCTTCTCCATCGACAGGCGCTCCGGCGCATACGTGAGGTTCGGCGACTCGGTGTTGAGGATCGAGTAGTCGTTGCCGCGACGCAGTTCCACGGTCACCTCGCCGGTGACGGCGCGCGCCACCCAGCGCTGTGCCGTTTCGCGCAGCATGATGGCCTGCGGGTCGAACCAGCGGCCCTGGTACAGCAGCCGGCCCAGGCGGCGGCCGTTGTCGCGGTACTGCTCGATGGTGTCCTCGTTGTGGATGCCGGTGACGAGGCGCTCGTAGGCGAGGAACAGCAGCGCCAGGCCGGGGGCTTCGTAGATGCCGCGGCTCTTGGCTTCGATGATGCGGTTCTCGATCTGGTCGCTCATGCCCAGGCCGTGGCGGCCGCCGATGCGGTTCGCTTCCAGGATCAGTTCGACCGGGTCCGCGAAGGTCTTGCCGTTCAGGGCGACCGGCTGGCCTTCCTCGAACCGCACGCGCACTTCTTCGGCCTTGACGACGACTTCGTCCTTCCAGAAGGCGACGCCCATGATCGGGTTGACGATCTTGATGCCGGAGTTCAGGTGCTCCAGGTCCTTGGCCTCGTGCGTCGCGCCCAGCATGTTGCTGTCGGTGGAGTAGGCCTTCTCGGCCGACATCTTGTAGCCGAAGCCGGCGGCGGTCAGGAAGGCCGACATTTCCGCGCGGCCGCCCAGTTCGTCGATGAAGGCCTGGTCCAGCCAGGGCTTGTAGATGCGCAGGTTCGGGTTGGTCAGCAGGCCGTAGCGGTAGAAGCGCTCGATGTCGTTGCCCTTGAAGGTGCTGCCGTCGCCCCAGATGTTGACGTCGTCCTGCTTCATGGCGGCCACCAGCATCGTGCCGGTGACGGCGCGGCCCAGCGGCGTGGTGTTGAAGTAGGTCAGGCCGCCGGTGGAGATGTGGAAGGCGCCGCACTGCAGGGCGGCGATGCCTTCGTGCGCCAGCTGCTTGCGGCAGTCGACCAGCACGGCCTTCTCGGCGCCGTACTCCATGGCCTTGCGCGGGATGGCGTCGTAGTCCGGTTCGTCCGGCTGGCCCAGGTTGGCGGTGTACGCGTAGGGCACGGCGCCCTTCTTGCGCATCCAGTGCAGGGCCGCGCTGGTGTCCAGGCCGCCGGAGAAGGCGATGCCGACCTTGTCGCCCAGGGGCAGGCTTTCGAGGATGGTGCTCATGGCGTGGTTCAGCCGAAGTGGCAGATGTAGTGGTAGGACTCGCTCACCCGGATCTCGAACGAGGAGTTGCCCGGCACGGAGAACTTCTCGCCGGGGCCCGATTTCTTCCATTCGCTGCTGCCGGCCAGCTTGTATTCGCAGGCGCCGCCGACGCATTCCATGATCTCCGGCGCGCCGGTGTTGAAGGTCAGCGTGGCGGGCAGGATCACGCCCACCGACTTCTTCGTGCCGTCGGCCAGCGTGAGGCTGTGGCTCACGCACTTGCCGTCGAAGTAGACGTTGGCCTTGGTCGCGACGCTGGCGACGGCGAGGTTCTCGGTGGTCATGGGAAAGGCTTGGGAGGAGGGAAAACCCACGATTTTACCGGGGCGGTGCAGGGCCGTGCCGGCCATGAAAAAGGCCGCCCGGAGGCGGCCTTGGCGCGGAGCACGAAAGGCTCAGTGGCGGTGGCCCCAGTAGCCATAGCCGAAGTTGAACGACAGGCCGACGGGCCACACGGGCGCCGGACGGTAGTACGGGTACGGGTAGGCGTAGGGATAGGCCGGCGCGGCGTACACCACCTGGGGTTGCTGCTGCACGTAGACGGGGGCCTGCTGCACCACTTGCGGCTGGCCTTGGTAGACCACCTGCGGCTGACCCTGGTAGACCTGCGGCTGGGCCTGGTAGGCCTGCGGCTCCGCCTGGGCCTGCTGCACGGGCGGCGCGGTCACCACGGGGCCGGGCTCGCCGGTGGCTTGCGCGGCTTGCTGCGAGCCGACGTTCAGGCGCACGGTCGGGCCCGGATCGTAGGGCAGCTGCGCGGAGTACTGCTGGCCGCGGTATTCGTAGACCACGTTCCAGCCGACGGTGCGGTTCTCGTAGGCGTTCTCGGTCACGCAGCTGGGCACCACCTGGGTGTTGCCCTGCGCTTCGACGCTGTTGCCCACCACGGCGCCCAGCACCGTGCCGACGACGATGGCCGCGGCCTGGCCGCCGCCGTGGCCGATGCCGCTGCCCACCGCGGCGCCCGTCAGGCCGCCCAGCACCGAGCCGCCACCCGTGGTCGGGCGCTGCACGATCTGGTTGTTGCACACCTGGCGCGGCACGGCGACCTGCTGCGTGATGGGGGTGCGCGAAATGACGTGGCCGACCTCCTGCGCGGAGGCGCCGAAGGCGACCGCCCCGAGGGCGGCAAGGAGGATGGACTGCTTCATGGCTTGGACTCGTTGGACTGCAATGGGCAAAGTTTAGGCACAGCCGTCAAACCCCGCCAATGTTTACGGTAAAGGCCGGGTAAAACGCTGCGAGCTCAGGAATTGTTGCGCTTTCCCCAATCGTCGGCGTTGAAACCGACCGACACCGCGCCATTGTTCCACTCCACGACCGGGCGCTTGATGACGCTGGGCTGCGCCAGCATCAGCGCCCGGGCGCCGTCGGCGGAGCCGGCGGCCTGCTGCGCCGCGGGATCGAGCTTGCGCCAGGTGGTGCCCTGGCGGTTCAGGAGCTTTTCCCAGCCGGCGCTCTCCAGCCACTGATCCAGGTGCTCGGGCGGCACGCCCTGCTTCTTGAAGTCGTGGAACTGGTAGTCGACGCCGGAGCCCGCGAGCCAGGTGCGGGCTTTTTTCACGGTGTCGCAGTTGGTGATGCCGTAAACGGTGATTGTCATGGCCGTGATCTTAGTCACGGACAATAGCGCAATGGATACCCTGCAAGACTGGCTGGCGCACTGCGAGCGCCTGCACCCCAAGACCATCGCCCTCGGGCTCGAACGCGTACAGGCGGTCGCGCAGCGCATGGGCCTGAAGTTCGATTGCCCGGTCGTCACCGTCGCGGGCACCAACGGCAAGGGCTCCACCTGCGCCATGTTCGAAGCCATCGCGCTGCAGGCCGGCTACCGCCCCGGCGTCTACACCTCGCCGCACCTGGTGCATTTCGAGGAGCGCTGCCGCATCGGCGGCGAGATCGTGCAGGCCGATGCGCTGCTGCCGCACTTCGAGCGCGTCGAAGCCGCGCGGCAGGGCGAGGCGCTGACCTATTTCGAGTTCACCACGCTGGCCATCCTGGGGCTGATGGCCGCGAGCAACCTCGACGTCGCCATCCTCGAGGTCGGCCTGGGCGGCCGCCTGGACGCGGTGAACGCCATCGACACCGACTGCGCCATCATCACCAGCATCGACCTGGACCACATGGAGTTCCTGGGGCCGGACCGCGAAAGCATCGGCCGCGAAAAGGCCGGCATCCTGCGCGCCGGCAAGCCCGCCATCGTCAGCGACCCGATGCCGCCGCACAGCGTGCTGCAGTACGCCAACGCGCTCGGCGCCGACCTGTGGCTGCTGGGACGCGACTACAACTTCAACGGCGACAAGCAGCAGTGGAACTGGGCGGGACGCGGCCGGCGCTACAGCGGCCTCGCTTACCCGGCGCTGCGCGGCGCCAACCAGTTGCTGAACGCCTCCGGCGTGCTGGCTGCCTTCGAGGCGCTGCGCCAGCAACTGCCGGTGACGGCGCAGGCCGTGCGCAACGGCCTGGCGATGGTGGAACTGCCTGGCCGCTTCCAGATCGTCCCCGGACAGCCCACGCTGGTGCTGGACGTGGCGCACAACCCGCATTCGGTGGCGGCGCTGACGGCCAACCTCGATGCGATGGGTTTCTATCCGACCACGCATGCCGTGTTCGGCGCGATGGCGGACAAGGACCTGGCGCCGATGTTCGCCAAGATCGGGCCGCTGGTGGACCGCTGGTACTTCACCGGCCTGCCGACCGCGCGTGCTGCCACCGCGGCCGACCTGCAGGCGCGCTGGCAGGCGGTGCCTGGCCGTCGCGAGGTGCCCACGAGTACCCACGCGAGTCCGAAGGAAGCACTACAGGCCGCCGTCGAGCAGGCGGACCCCGCTGATAGAATCCTCGTCTTCGGATCCTTCTTCACCGTGGGTGGCGTCCTGGAGCAGGGCGTGCCCCGCCTGGCCGCCAAGCATCTCGGCTGATTCACCACTCCATGGCGCTGTTCAAGTTGCGCAAGAAAAAGGTCGACGAGCCCGTGGCCGCCCCGGCCACCCCGGCTGAGAGCATCGAAGCGATGCGGCGGCGTGCCCGCCACCGCCTGATCGGCGCCGTCGTGCTGGTCCTGGCCGGCGTCGTCGGCTTCCCCCTGCTGTTCGACACGCAGCCGCGTCCCGTGGCCGTGGACATCCCCATCGAGATTCCCGACCGCAACAAGGTCAAGCCGCTGCCGCCGCCTCCGGCCGCTGCGCCGTCGGCGCCTGCCGCGGCTGCGGAGCCGGCTACGGCGGTCAAGGGGGCGCAGCAGGCTTCGGCTCCGGCCGACCAGAAGGTCGCCCAGGCCGCCGCGGCGCAGACTAAAGAAGAAATCATCACGGAGGCGCCGGAGAAGAAGCCGGAACCGCCAAAGGCAGAAGCGAAGCCGCAACCGAAGCCCGAGCCCAAGGCGCAAGCCAAGGCCGACGACTCCGCCAAGGCCCGCGCCCTGCTGGATGGCAAGACGGTGGCGGACAGCGGCCGCTTCGTCGTGCAGGTCGGCGCTTTCGCCGAAGAAGCTAAGGCACGCCAGGCCCAGCAGAAGCTGGAGCGCGCAGGCCTCAAGAACTACCGCCAGGTCGCCGAGACCGAAGAGGGCAAGCGCATCCGCGTGCGGGCGGGCCCGTTCGCGTCGCGATCCGAAGCCGACAAGGCGGCCGAGAAGATCAAAGGGCTGGATTTGCCGGCCCGCGTCCTCACCTTGTAGTGGCTTCGCTCGACTGGGTGGTGGCCGCGCTGCTGGGCGCCTCGGTGTTGCTGGGGCTGTGGCGCGGGCTGGTCTATGAGGTGCTGTCGGTGCTGAACTGGCTGGTGGCCTTCCTGGTGGCCCAATACTTCGCGCCCTGGGCGGGCGTGCGCTTGCCGATGGGCGACAGCGGGGAAGCCACGCGCTATGCCGTCGGCTTCGTCCTGGTGTTCATTGCTTCACTGTTTGCCGGGGGATTGCTGGCCTGGCTGGTGAAAAAGCTGGTGGAAGCGGTAGGCTTGCGCCCTGTGGACCGGGCTTTGGGCGGGCTGTTCGGCCTGGTGCGCGGCGCGGTGGCGGTGCTGGTGCTGGCCGTGGTGGTGCAACTGGCCGGCTGGTACCACAGCGGCTGGTGGACTGAATCGGTGACGGGCAGCGTTGCAACGGCGGCGCTGCGTGGATTGAAGCCGGTGGTGCCGGAGAAGTTCGGCGCCTTCCTGCCGGCGTAAGGAAAGCGAAACATCATGTGCGGAATCGTTGGGGTCGTCAGCCAGGGCCCCGTCAACCAGCTGATCTACGACGCGTTGCTGCTGCTGCAGCACCGCGGCCAGGACGCGGCCGGCATCGTCACCCTGCAGGGCCGCAAGGTCTACATGCACAAGGCCAAGGGCATGGTGCGCGACGTGTTCCGCACCCGCAACATGCGCGCGCTGCCCGGCACCGCCGGCCTCGGCCAGGTGCGCTACCCCACCGCGGGCAATGCGTACAGCGAGGAAGAGGCGCAGCCCTTCTACGTGAACGCGCCCTTCGGCATCACGCTGGCGCACAACGGCAACCTCACCAACGCGCAGGCGCTGAAGGCGGAACTGTTCTCCACCGACCACCGCCACATCAACACCGAGAGCGACACCGAGGTGCTGGTGAACGTGTTCGCGCACGAACTGGAGAAGACCACGCGCGGCCTGCCGCTGAAGCCGCAGGACGTGTTCGCGGCCGTCGCCAACGTGCACAAGCGCGTGCGCGGCTCCTATGCCGTGGTGGCCATCATCGCCGGCCATGGCCTGCTGGCCTTCCGTGACCCGTACGGCATCCGCCCGCTGGCTTTCGGCCGCAGTGCCGACGGCACGGTGATGGTGGCCAGCGAATCGGTGACGCTGGAAGGCACGGGCCACCGCTTCGAGCGCAACGTGGCGCCGGGCGAGGCGGTGTTCATCGACCTGGAAGGCCGCGTGTCCGCGCAGCAGTGCGCCGAGAACCCGCAGCTGTCGCCCTGCATCTTCGAATACGTGTACCTGGCGCGGCCCGATTCCGTGATGGACGGCATCTCGGTGTACCAGGCGCGCCTGAACCTGGGCGAGACGCTGGCCAAGCGCGTGATCTCCACCGTGCCGCCGAACGAGATCGACGTCGTCATCCCGATCCCGGAATCCAGCCGGCCCAGCGCGATGCAGCTGGCGCAGTTGCTGGGCATTCCGTACCGCGAAGGCTTCGTCAAGAACCGCTACGTGGGCCGGACCTTCATCATGCCGGGGCAGGGCGTGCGCAAGAAGAGCGTGCGGCAGAAGCTGAACGTGATCGAGAGCGAGTTCAAGGGCCGCAACGTGCTGCTGGTGGACGACTCCATCGTGCGCGGCACGACCAGCCGCGAGATCGTGCAGATGGCCCGTGACGCGGGCGCGCGCAAGGTCTACCTGGCCAGCGCCGCGCCGCCGGTGCGCTTCCCCAACGTCTACGGCATCGACATGCCCACGTCCAGCGAGCTGGTGGCGCATGGCCGCACGGTGGACGAAGTGCGCGCGATCATCGGCTGCGATGCGCTGATCTACCAGGACGTCGACGGCATGAAGAAGGCCATCGGCAGCCTCAACGGCAAGCTGGACGGCTTCGACGCGTCCTGCTTCGACGGCGTGTACGTCACGGGCGACATCAACCCCGAAGACATCTCGCGGATCAACGAGGCGAGGATCGGGCAGGAAGACCCGCTGGAAGAGAACACGACTCGCCTCGCGATCCCGAACGCGCAGGAGGCGTAGGAAACGGACAGCCGGACGCAGAGGACGCAAAGGATCCGCAGAGGACGCAAAAGAACAGCCTTTAAGGGTTTCCTTTTGCGTCCTTTGCGTCCTCTGCGTCCGGCTGTCCGCCTTCTGCATCCCGCTGTCCGTCTCCCGCATCCCGAAACCAATGCGAGAATCGCGGCGTGAAAGTCCGAACCCGCTTCGCCCCCTCGCCGACCGGCTTCATCCACCTCGGCAACATCCGTTCCGCCCTGTACCCCTGGGCGTTCGCCCGTTCGCAGGGCGGCACCTTCATCCTGCGCATCGAGGACACCGACCTGGAGCGTTCCTCCCAGGCCGCGGTGGACGTCATCCTCGAAGGCATGCGCTGGCTGGGCCTGGACCCCGATGAAGGTCCGTTCTATCAAATGCAGCGCATGGACCGCTATCGCGAAGTGCTGCGCGAGATGCAGGACAAGGGGCTGGTCTACCCCTGCTACATGAGCGTGGCCGAACTCGACGCGCTGCGCGAGCAGCAGATGGCCAACAAGGAGAAGCCCCGCTACAACGGCACGTGGCGCCCCGAGCCGGGCAAGACCCTGCCGCCGGTGCCTGAAGGCGTGCAGCCGGTGCTGCGCTTCCGCAACCCGATCGGCGGCGTCGTGGCCTGGGACGACAAGGTCAAGGGCCGCATCGAGATCAGCAACGACGAACTCGACGACCTGGTCATCGCGCGCCCCGACGGCACGCCCACGTACAACTTCTGCGTGGTGGTGGACGACATCGACATGCAGATCACGCACGTGATCCGCGGCGACGACCACGTGAACAACACGCCGCGCCAGATCAACATCTTCCGCGCGCTCGGCCAGGAGCCGCCGGTGTACGCGCACCTGCCGACCGTGCTGAACGAGCAGGGCGAGAAGATGAGCAAGCGCCACGGTGCCAAGGCCGTCACCTGGTACCGCGACCAGGGCTACCTGGCCGACGCGATGGTGAACTACCTCGCGCGCCTGGGCTGGAGCCACGGCGACGACGAGATCTTCAGCCGCGAGCAGTTCCTGCAGTGGTTCGACCTGGACCACCTGGGCAAGAGCGCTGCGCAGTTCGACGAAGCGAAGCTGAAGTGGGTGAACAGCCAACACCTGAAGGCGATGGAAGACGGCGCGCTGGCGCTGCTGGTCGAAGCGGAGCTCAAGAAAATGAGCGTCACGCCCGATGCGCGCCTGCCCGCCATCTCCGGCCTGTTCAAGGACCGCTGCGACACCGTGCTGCAACTGGCCGACTGGGCCCAGCGCTTCTATGGCGACGTGCAGGTCAACGAGGACGAGGCGAAGAAGCACATCACCGACGGCGTGCGCCCCGCGATCGGCATGCTGGCCAAGATGCTGGAGACGGTGCCGTGGACGAAGGAGGACATCTCCGAAGCGGTGAAGGAAACGCTGCGTGCCAACGGCATCAAGATGCCGCAGCTGGCGATGCCGGTGCGCGTGCTGGTGCTCGGCACCGCGCAGACGCCGTCGCTCGATGCGGTGCTCGCGGCGAGCAAACGCGAAGTTGTTCTCGAGCGTTTGAAGAAGGCCTGATTTTCAGCATATAATTCAAGGCTCGACACCTGCAAGGGGGTATAGCTCAGCTGGGAGAGCGCTTGCATGGCATGCAAGAGGTCAGCGGTTCGATCCCGCTTACCTCCACCACCAGATGTCGACGGAAGTAGTGAGCCTTCGGGCTTGCGTCCAGGTTTTGACCCTATCGTCTAGAGGCCTAGGACATTACCCTTTCACGGTAAGTACCGGGGTTCGAATCCCCGTAGGGTCGCCAAGTTTTGCCGCACTTGTGCTCGAAAGAGCAGGACGCGGCACCACGCGGAGTGGTAGTTCAGTTGGTTAGAATACCGGCCTGTCACGCCGGGGGTCGCGGGTTCGAGTCCCGTCCACTCCGCCAGAGGTTTCCTGAAACACGGGCCCGCAAGGCCCGTGTTTCTTTTAGTGTAGGGACACCAGAGGGGGTATAGCTCAGCTGGGAGAGCGCTTGCATGGCATGCAAGAGGTCAGCGGTTCGATCCCGCTTACCTCCACCAAGTGTCCCGAGAGTTTTGGTTCGTGTTTGCGTCCAGGTTACGACCCTATCGTCTAGAGGCCTAGGACATCACCCTTTCACGGTGAGTACCGGGGTTCGAATCCCCGTAGGGTCGCCAAGAGTTTCTTGGCAGTGGAGTGGTAGTTCAGTTGGTTAGAATACCGGCCTGTCACGCCGGGGGTCGCGGGTTCGAGTCCCGTCCACTCCGCCAACGTTTTTGAAGAGGGCCAGTTCGCAAGGACTGGCCCTTTTTTCATGCGCGCAGCAGTTCCTTGAACTCCGGCCAGAACGGCAGTTCGCTGCTCATGTAACGCTGCGTCATCAGCACCACGGCGAGCTGTTCACTCGGCGAGAACATCCACTTGGTGCCGGCCAGCCCGCCCCACTGCACTTCGCCGGCCACGCTGGCCGGGTCGCCGGGCTCGACGCACACCGACGCGGCCAGGCTGTGGCCGCGGCCGGTCTGCAGCGGCAGGTTCGGGAAACCGATCCACATGCCCGCAGGCAACTGGTTCTGCGTGACATGGCGCATCGACTCCGCTTGCAGCACGGGGCCGCCGCCTTCCAGCAGCGCGCGCACGAACTTCGTCCAGTCCGCCAGCGAAGAGACGAGGCCGCCGCCCGCCATCAGCCGCGGCACCGGATGCAGGAAGTCCTGGTCCCAGGTCTTCGCGTCGCCCCGGCGCAAACCGGGCTGCGAAGGATTCTTGAGGTCGCCGATGTACATGGGCACCAGCCGCGCCGCCTTGTCTTCCGGCACGAAGAAGAAAGTGTCCTGCAGGCCCAGCGGATCGAACAGGTGGCGGCGGAAGTACGCGTCCAGCGGCAAGCCACTCACCACTTCGACCACGTGGCCGACGACGTCCGTCGACACCGAATAGCTCCAGGCGCTCCCCGGCTGGAACAGCAGCGGCAACGAGGCCAGCGCTTCGCACATCTGGGCCAGCGTGCGTTGCGCCTCGCCGATGCCGGCGGCTGCATAGGCCTTGGCGATGGGCAGCGAGGGATCGAGAAAGCCGTAGGTGAAGCCGGCGGTGTGCGTCAGCAGGTGCTTGATCCGAACCGGTTCTCGCGCCGGCTCCGTGTCCGCGAGCGAAGACGCACCGGGGCGAAGCACCCGCAACGTGCGCAAGGCAGGGATGGAGTCGCCCACCGGGTCGTCGAGCCCGAGCAGCCCGCGCTCCACCAGCTGCAAAACCGCGCAGCTGGTCGCCAGCTTGGTGTTGGAGTAGATGCGGCACAGGTGGTCCTCGCGCAGCGGCACGCGGGCTTCGCGGTCGGCCCAGCCCAGGCAGTCCTGCGCGACCACTTCGCCCCGGTGCAGCACGGTGTACGAGACCCCGGGCAGGTCCTCGCGGTCGACGCGGGCCTGCAAGGCGGCGGAGAGGGTGCGGCGGTCCATGCGGGCCATTCTGCCCCCATGGGACCAAGGTCCCTTGCGCCAGCGCGACAGGCGTGCCTACCATCGCCGAACCCACGCGCAAGGAGGCACCATGTCCCCGATAACACCGAGATGCGCGGTGGTGGCTGGCGTCCTGCTGGCGGCCGGCACGACGGCCGCCCGTGCGCAGGAGCCTGCCCACCACTGGAGCTATTCCGGCGAAACCGGGCCCGCCCACTGGGCGAAGCTGGAGGAGGATTTCGCCACCTGCGGCAAGGGCAAGTCCCAGTCGCCCATCGACGTCCGCACGCACGCGGTGCACCGCGGCGCGCTGCCCGCGATCCAGTTCGACTACCAGCCCGTGCCGCTGGACATCGTCGACAACGGCCACAGCATCCAGGTCAACTACGCGCCCGGCAGCTTCATCACCGTGGACGGCCACCGCTACGAACTGCAGCAGTTCCACTTCCACAAGCCCAGCGAGGAGCGCGTGGACGGCCGCCACTACGACATGGTCGCGCACCTGGTGCACAAGGATGACCAGGGTCGCGCAGCCGTCGTGGCGGTGCTGCTGTCTTCCGGCGCTGCCAATCCGCTGGTGCAGACCCTGTGGGACCACCGGCCGGCCCAGGGCAAGGAGATCCACGACGAGGCCGTGCGGGTCGATGCCGCCGACCTGTTGCCTGCCACCAAGGGCTACTACACCTTCGCCGGCTCGCTGACCACGCCGCCCTGCAGCGAAGGGGTCACCTGGTACGTGCTGAAGGCGCCCAGCCAGGTGTCCTCGCTGCAGATCGGGCAGTTCAGCGTCTCCTACCCGATGAACGCGCGCCCGGTGCAGCCGCTGCACGGCCGCGCGGTGCGCGCCAGCGAGTAGCGACCCCCGCGCCGGGCGCAGCCGCACTACATTCGACGTTCGGCGCCGCTGCGCCGGGCGCCGCATGTCCACACCTTCCACCCGCTTCGTCGTCTTCGCCGCGCTGGCCGGCAACCTGCTGGTGGCGCTCACCAAGACGGCCGCGGCCGTGTGGAGCGGAAGCTCCTCCATGGCCAGTGAGTCGGTGCACTCCTTCGTCGACACCGGCAACGAACTGCTGCTGCTGTACGGCATGCGGCGCTCGCGCAAGCCGCCGGACCGCGTGCACCCGATCGGCTACGGGCGCGAGCTGTACTTCTGGAGCTTCGTGGTGGCGCTGCTGGTTTTCGCCGCCGGCGCGGGCGTCTCGCTGGTGCAGGGCGTCATGCACCTGCGCGCGCCGCAGGAGATCGAGAACGCGCACGTCAACTACGTCGTGCTGGGGCTGTCCTTCCTGTTCGAAGGCGGTTCTTTCATCGTCTCGCTGCGCCAGTTCCGCGCGGCGCAGGGCACGCGCGGCTGGTTCGCCGCCTTCCGCGCGAGCAAGGACCCGCCGTCCTTCATGGTGCTGTTCGAGGACTCGGCGGCGCTGCTGGGCATCGCGCTGGCGGCGCTGGGCACCTGGGGCTCGGACAGCTTCGGCCTGCTGTGGGTGGACGGCGTCGCGTCCATCCTCATCGGCGTGGTGCTGGCCGGGGTGGCCTTGTTGCTGGGGCGCGAAAGCAAGAGCCTGCTGATCGGCGAGCGCATCGAGCACGGCCTGTCGGAGGCGATCCTGGCGCAGGCCAACGGGCAGGAAGGCGTGCACCGCGCGCACGGCTTGTTCTCGGTGCACCTGGCGCCGGACCAGGTGGTGGTGGCGCTGAGCCTGGAGTTCCGCGACGAGCTGACCGCGCCGCAGATCGAAGCGGCCGTGCGCGGGCTGGAGAAGCGGGTGCGCGAGGCGCATCCGGAGGTCGTCTCGCTGCTGGTCAAGCCGCAGACCGAGGCCGGCTGGCGCGAGGAGAACGCAAAGCGCGCTGCCGGCCCGCCAGGCACGGATTCCCCGTAGGCCGGGCCGGCAACTCCGGCTTTGCCGCAGTGATACCCTCGACAGCGTGAACGAGCTCAAACACGACCCGCAGGCCCCCGCCGGCGCCGACCGCGCCAATGACCTCGGCTACGCGCCCATGGACAAGGTGCATGCGGAATTCGACGAACTGCTGCAGCGCGCCGCCACGGTGCAGGCGGCGGCAGAATGGCCGCCGCTGCTGCGCGAGATCGACGCCCACCTGCACCAGCACTTCGAGGCCGAAGACCGCTGGATGCGCGAGACCGATTTCCCGCCGCGCGATTGCCACATCGACGAACACGCCGCGGTGCTGAAGTCCTCCGGCGAAGTGCTGGCGCTGGCCGAACAGGGCAATGTCAACCCGGCGCCGTCCTTCGTCGCCGAACTGGCGCGCTGGTTCCCGGGCCATGCCGACTACCTCGATTCGGCGCTGGCCGCCTGGATGTGCAAGCGCACCTTCGGCGGCAAGCCGGTGGTGCTGCACCGGAAGAAAGGCGACGGCGCCAGCGCCGCCTGAACTGACCTATTCGAGGCAGCCTTCGGCCTGCGTCCATTGCAGGTGCAGGCGCTCGTCGACATAGGCGCAAGGAAAGGGCCGCGGCCCCGTCAGGTCGAAGTCCGCCAGCCGCAGGGGCGGGGCCTTGTGCAGGCGCAGCGGGTAGCTGGTGCGGCCCTCGGGCACGTGGTGGGCGCGGAAGTGCTCCACGGCGCGCTGGAACGCGGGCAGATCTTCCGGGTCCACGATGCGCCCCCACAGCGTGGCCCGTCCCTTCACGAGATCGATGCTGCCGCCGGTCCAGAGCTGGTCGCGGGCGCCGTCGGTGGCGGGCACCATGTCCTGCCATTCGATGCCAACGATGCTGAGCGCGCCCTTGTGGAAGTGCACGCGGTACGCATGCCAATAGACGCCGTGGTGCGCCGTGGGGGCGGCATTCAGGAGGAGCGCCCCGCCGCTGAAGCTGGGCTGGTAGGCCTGCGCATTCGCGATCGGGAGGTTGGCCAGCTCCAGCGTCTTCTCCCGGATGACCAGCCGGCTTGCACCGGGTTCGGGCGAGGGCACGACCTCGACGGCGAGGTGGCGCCTGTCCAGCTTGCCTTCCTGCGTCTGCGCGGCCGCGACGGCCGACAGCAGCGCCAGGGCGATGGCGGCAACGGCCTTCATGCCTGCACCTTCACCGTGACGCCGTAAAGGGCCAGCAGGCCCAGCACGTGGTCGATCGCCACCCCGGGTTCCCCAGCTTCGATGCGGCCGATGGTCTGGACGTGCACGCCTAGCCGGGCGGCCGCGGCCGCCTGGCCTTCGCCCGCCGCCGTGCGGGCCTGTTTCGCCGCCGCTCCCATGTCCTTGATGGACTGGAGGGCCCCCTCGTGGATGTCCGCCGAAATGCGCTTGCCTTGAGCCATGGGGCAGCATTGTCGCTTTTCGCAGATTCTGGAAGTCGCTTCCAAAATGGAAAAGACTTCCGTATACTCCGCCGCCGTGCCGACCACCGGACCCCGACCATGAGCGCCATCATCCTGCGCAGCTTCCGCATCCTCGAGGAGCTGTCCAACTATCCCAAGGGCCGCACGCTGTCCGAACTGGCGGCGGCCGTCGACATTCCGCTGAGCGCCACCCACCGCCTGCTGGCCGACCTGATGCAGGCCGGCTACGTGCGCAAGGACGACCGCCACGACGACTTTCTGCTGACGATGCAGGTCGTGTCGCTGGGCTTGCGTTTCCTCAGCGCCAGTGGCGTCGTCGACGTGGCGCAGCCCACGCTGGAACGCCTGGCCGCCAAGAGCGGCGAACTGGTGCGCCTGGCCGTGGTCGACCAGGACCAGCTGGTCTACGTCGCCAAGGCCCAGGGCGCGACGCAAGGCCTGCGCTACGACCCCGAGATGGGCCGCCCGGTGCGCCTTTCCTGCAGCGCCGCCGGCCTGGTGTGGCTCGCGACCAAGAGCGACGACGAGGCGATCCGCCTCGTCACCAAACAGGGCATGGGCAACCCCGCCGATTTCGGCCCCGCGGCCCCGACCTCGATCATGGAACTGATGGCGCAGGTGCAGGCCGCGCGCAAGCGCAAGTTCGCCACCACGGTCAACGTCTTCCTGCCGGCCATGAGCTCCATGGCGACGCTGGTCCGCGACCCGCGCGGCGACGTCATCGCCGCCCTCATCGTCGCCGGCCCCATGACGCGCCTGACGCAGGGCCGCATGGACTCGCTCGGCGACGCGCTGCTGGCCGCGGCCGACGAACTGGGCCGCAACAGCAACGTGTCCCCCGTGTTCCAGCGCCGGCCCGACCAGCCGGCGCCGCAACTGTCGAAGTGAATCCACCAACAGAGGAGATGATCATCAGCGCTTCCATCCAACGCCGTACCGTGCTCGGCGCCATCGCCGCCGCGCCCTTCGTGAGCGGCCCCTTCATCACGCGTGCCCGCGCCGCCGAATTCACCTTCAAGGTCGCCCACCCCCTGGCGGCCACCCACCCGACGCACCTGCGCCTGCAGCAGGCCGCCGACAACATTGCCAAGGACACCGAAGGCCGCATCGAGCTGCGCCTGTTCCCGAACAACCAGCTCGGTGGCGAAGTGGACCTGCTGAACCAGGTGCGCTCCGGCGCGGTGGAAATGTTCGTGGTCGGCGGCCTGATCGCTTCCAGCGTGGTGCCGATGGCGGCGCTGGACGGCGTGGGCTTCGCCTTCAAGGACACGCCCTCCGTGCTGAAGGGCATGGACGGCGCGCTCGGCGCGCACATCCGCGCCGCGCTGATGCAGGCCAACCTGTACGCGACCTCCACCATCTGGGACTACGGCTTCCGCCAGATCACGTCGTCCGCGCATCCCGTCAAGGCGGTCAGCGACCTGGCCGGCATGAAGATTCGCGTGCCGGGCGCCGCCGCCTACGTGGACCTCTTCAAGGCGCTGGGCGCCGCGCCCACCAGCATCCAGTTCAATGAGGTGTACCCCGCGCTGCAGACGAAGATCGTCGACGGCCAGGAGAATCCGCTGGGCACCATCCTCACCTCCAAGTTCTACGAGGTGCAGAAGTTCTGCGCGATGAGCAACCACATCTGGCAGGGCAACTGGGTCCTGATCAACGGCCGCGTGTGGCGCGGCCTGCCGCCCAAGCTGCAGGAAGTGCTGGAGAAGCGGCTGAACGAAGCCGGCTTGCTGCAGCGCCAGGACCTGGCCAGCCAGGAAGCGGGCTACCGCGACACCATGGCCAAGGCCGGCATGGCCTTCAACGCGGTGGACGCCGACTCCTTCCGCAAGAAGCTCACCGCCTCGGGCTACTACACCGAGGCGCGCAAGAAGTTCGGCGACGCCGCCTGGAAGGTGCTCGAGAACGCCGCCGGCGGTTCGCTGGCATGAGCCTGAGCCAGGCAGTGCGCCCCGGGGCCGGGGCGCCTGCGGCTTCCGTGGCCGGCGTCATCGACGCCTGGCTCGGACGCTGCATCGAATTCGTGGCGGCGGTGCTGATCGTCTTCGAGGTCGCACTGCTGTTCTCGGGCGTCGTGGCGCGCTACGCGCTGCACCACCCGATCGTGTGGTCCGACGAACTGGCGGGCAGCGTCTTCCTGTGGCTCGGCATGCTGGGCGCGGTGATCGCGCTGCGGCGCGGCGAGCACCTGGCCTTCAACGCCTTGTCGCAGCGCGTGTCGCCGCGCGCGCAGGTGCTGTTCCAGGCCGTCGTGCTGGCCGTGGTCTTCGCCACGCTGTGCCTGCTGCTGAAGCCGGCCTACGACTACGTCGAGGACGAGACCTTCGCCGTGCTGCCCAACCTGGGCGTGCCATCGAGCTGGCGCGTGCTGGGCATCGCGGTCGGCGTGGTGCTGATGCTGGCGACGGTGCTGCTGCAGGCGGTGAGCCGCGGCAACTTCCGCGCCACCGCCAGCGGCGCGGCCATCGTGCTGGTGCTGGGCCTGGTGCTGTGGCAGCTGGCCGGCCCGCTGGCGCGCATCGGCAACCTGAACCTGTTCGTGTTCTTCGTGCTGATCGTCGGTGCGGCCATCGTCATCGGCGTGCCCATCGGCTTTGCCTTCGGCCTGGCGACATTGACCTACCTGGCCTGCACCACGTCCACGCCGCTCAGCGTGGTGGTGAACCGCCTGGACCAGGGCATGTCGCAGCCGCTGCTGCTGGCGATCCCCATGTTCATCTTCCTGGGGCTGCTGATCGAAGTGACCGGCTTCGCGCGGACCATCATCGCGCTGCTCGCGTCGCTGATGGGGTTCGTGCGTGGCGGCCTCTACTACGTGCTGCTCGTCGCCATGCTGCTGGTCTCCGGCATCTCCGGTTCCAAGGTCGCCGACATGGCGGCCGTGGCGCCGGGCCTGTTCCCGGAGATGCGCCGGCGCGGCGCCAAGGACGGCGACCTCACCGCGCTGCTGGCCAGTTCAGCGGCGATGGCCGACACGATTCCCCCGAGCATCGTGCTGATCACGCTGGGCTCCGTCACCGGCATGTCGATCGCCAGCCTGTTCTCGGCCGGCATCCTGCCCGCGCTGGTGCTGACCGTGGCGCTGGGTGTGGTCACCTTCGTGCGCACCCGCGACGACACGCCGCCCGAGGACGCGCGCCCCGACTGGTCGAAGATCCGCAAGGCGCTGCTGCCGGCGCTGCCGGCGATCGCGCTGCCTTTCGTGATCCGCTGGGCGGTGGTCGAGGGCGTGGCGACGGCGACCGAGGTGTCGACCATCGGCATCGTCTACGCGCTGGTGGTCGGCATCCTGCTGTACCGGCCGGTGCAGTGGAAGCGCTTCTATCCGGCGCTGGTGGAAACCGCGGTGCTGTCCGGCGCGATCCTCTTCGTGATCGGCACGGCCACCGGCATGGCCTGGTCGCTGACGCAGTCCGGCTTCTCCTCGCAGCTGGCCAAGGCCATGACGGCGCTTTCGGGCAATGCCGCCGGCTTCCTGGCGATCACGATCATCGTGTTCGTGCTGCTCGGGAACATCCTGGAAGGCATTCCGGCCATCCTGTTGTTCGCGCCGCTGCTGCTGCCGGTGTCGCACGCCTTCGGCATCAACGACCTGCACTACGCGATGGTGGTGGTCATCGCCATGAGCATCGGCCTGTTCGCGCCGCCCTTCGGCATCGGCTTCTACGCCGCCTGCGCGATCGGCAAGGTCGCGCCGGACGAGGTGATAGGCCACATGTGGCGCTACCTCGGCGCCTTGATCGTGGGCCTGATCGCCGTTGCCGCGGTGCCCTGGTTCTCCACCGCCTTCATCCACTAGACCATGGCCATGCTTGGACAAGGAGCCCTCGCCATGTGGTGGAACATGGCGCCGGAGCACAGGGCGGATTTCGAGGACTGGCACACGCACGAGCACTTCCCCGAGCGGCTGGGGGTGCCGGGCTTCCGGCGCGCCTCGCGCTGGACCCGCGCGGACGGCGGCGAGGGCGTGTTCGTGCTGTACGAACTGGAAAGCCATGCGACGCTGTCTTCGCCGGCCTACCTGGCGCGGCTCAACGCGCCGACGCCCTGGTCGACGCGGCTGATGCCGCACCATCGCAACATGGTGCGCGGGCAGACGCGGGTGCTGCAATCGCTGGGTGCCGTGATCGCTCGCCGGGCGCTGACCCTCCGGCTGTCGCCGGCACCAGGGAAGGCGCAGGCGCTGCAGGCTGCGCTTCAATCGCTGATGGCCGGCATCGCGGCCACGCCCGGCTTCGCCGGAGCGCACCTGTTGCAGCACGAGACCCCGCGGATTCCGCAGACGACCGAGCAGAGGATTCGCGGCGCTGCCGACCAGGTCGCGGACTGGGTCCTGGTTGTGTGTGCCTATGACACACAGGCCCTGGAAGCGTTCGCTGCGAACGAGCTGTCGGCAAGCGCGCTCGAGGCGCTGGGCGCCACCACGGGCTCGGTCCAGGCCATTTACGAACTAGCGTGTTCCGCGACGCCCGACGACGTCCCGTGCACGAAACAGGAGGGGACGGGTCTTGGCGGACGAGATGAAGGTCACCCTGGAGACCGCTCCTGACAACCAGCTGATGCGCGCGCATCGGGTCGCCAGCAAGACCCTCGAGCGTGAAGACATCGACTGGCTGTGCAACGGGTTCGCGGCCTTCCTGGCCAGCGCCGGCCGCGTTCCGCTGGAACGCTGCCTGCGCCTGCCGGCCAACGAACGCGCGCTGAGCCGCGCACGGCGCGATGACCTGCTGTGCGCGGCCTGGCTCGAGACCGACCCCGCGCTGTCCGCGTGGCAACGCTCCGAAGCCCTGGCCGCGGAGGTGCGGCGCTTCGGCGCGCGCAAGTGGCCGCGCTGGTCGACGCTAGGCGCGGCTCCCGATGGCGCCAGCGCCATCGAACGGGCGCTCTTCGAAGCGTTCCGCTCCCACGAGCGCATCCCCGGAACCGCCATGCAACTGCACAACATCGCGGCGCCATGCCGCGGCGAATGAAGCGGCCACAAAATTTGTTGTCGGTCCAATTTTGTGACCCTCTCCCTAGACTCGTCCGCCTGATTGCACCAAACACTGGAGACGAACGATGGAGAGACGCAATTTCCTTTCGGGAGCGGCCGTCATGGCAGCCGGGATGGCCTTGGTCAAGGAGGCCACTGCGCAAGCGGTCACGGCGACGCCGCAGAAGCTGGTCACGCAGCTCTGGTCGCGCCACCTGCAATGGGTCAGCACCCAGGCCTATGCGCAAGCCAACCCCGAAAGCGCCGGCATCATGATCGGCGATGCGCTCCGGCAGTGCGGCTATGCCGCCGTCGACCTCACGGTGCGTGCCGACGGCCATGTGCTGCCCCAGAACGTGGCCACGGTGCTGCCGCTGATGCTCAAGGGCATCCGCAGCACGGGCGCGATCTGCGACCACATCGGCGTCAATTTCGCGCCGCCGGCCGATGCGAACAACACGCAGTGGATCGCGGACCAGTACGTGCACGAGATCCTGTCGGTGGCCGCCGCCAACGGCATCAAGAAGTACCGCTTCAACAATGCCGGCGCCGCCAGCTTCGCGCCGAACACCTACGGCGCCGCCATGACGGCGGTGCTCGATGGCGTCCGGGCGAACCACCAGCGCCTGGCAGCGATCAACAGCCAGTACGGCGGCCTGTGCGGCGTGGCCCACACGCACGGCAGCAACATCGGCACCACGGTGTACGACTACGAGTACTCGATGCGCGACATCGATCCCAACCTGGTTGCCATCAACTTCGCGATCAGCCACACGGCGGGGGCCGCGCCGCCGCCGTCGTCGGGCACCGCGCTGTGGCAGCTGGAACTGCGCCGCCACATGCCGCGCATCAAATGCACGGCCGTCGAGGACATGAAGGCCGCGGTCGACGCGACGACCGGCGCTGTAAGCACCAGCACGATCGAGCCGCTGCCGGCCACCACCGGCGGCGGCCTGATCAACTGGACCTCGTTCTACCAGCTGCTGCTGAACGGCGGCTACAGCGGCGCGGCCGAGTCGCAGATCGAGTACAGCATCCCTGACGCCCTCGGCGGGACGATCAGCCTGAACAGCGCCTTCTTCGCGGACAACGCCGCGTTCACTTCGGGCCGGCTGACGCGCGCCATGATGCTCGCGACCATGAAGAACGCGTCCGACTTCATCCGGGCGCGGGCGACGGCTGCCGGCTGGGGCCAGAACGGGACGCTGATCGTCTGAGCGCGCCATGAAGGACGAAGTGTTCGGCCTGTTCCCCACGCCCGTCCTGCGTGCGCCGGGCGTGCTCGGCAAGCGCCTGGTCGACGGCCTGGTGCAGCACTTCAGCGCGCGGGCCACGCAGGACAACCAGGAGTCCGGCCAGCTGTCGCACACCGCGATGCTCGGCGCCCAGGACAGCCCGCTGCTGGTGGAGGCGGCGCTGGCGATCACGCCGAAGATCGTCGACATGGGCGCGCTCCTGTTCGGCCAGCGGCTCGAGTGGGCGATCAAGGCGATGTGGGTCAATGTGCTGGAGCCTGGCGGCATGCAGGCACAGCACGTCCACGCCAACAGCTTCGTGTCGGGCATCGTCTACCTGACGCCGACGCACCCGGGTTCGCAGACCGTGTTCATGAAGTCGTCCACCGGCACCGACTTCGTCTTCAGGAGCGCGGGCCCGCAGGTGGCGTCCACGCCGTTCAACGCCGAGCGCTGGGTCAGCCCCGCGCCGGCGCCGGGCGACCTGCTGCTGTTCCCCAGCTACCTGCTGCACGCCGTCCCCCCCAACCAGGGTGAACGCCGCATGACGATGTCGTTCAACGCCATCCCGCACGGCCTGGACTCCTGGGGTTACCAGGTCCAATTCGGCTGAATCTCCGCTCATGAAAAAGGGCGCGCCGCCTGGCGCGCCCTTTTTCCTGCCCGGTCCAATTCAGAGGATGGAGCTGTTGCTGCCGTCCTTGCCCCAACCCGCAGACGCCGCCCGCTCCCGGATGAAGGTGGAGGCGTTCTTCATGGTCCGGGTCATCATGGCGGGCGTCAGCCGGCCCGAGGTGAACGCGGCGTTGTCCGAGAAGAAGGCGGTGTTCAGGCTGATCGTCCCGCCGAGGGCGTCGGGGATGCTGTACTCGATCTGCGACTCGGCCGCGCCGCTGAAGCCGCCGCGCAGCAGGTGCCCGTAGAAGTTGTCCCAGTTGATCACGCCGCCGCCCTTGGTGCCCGGCAGCGGTTCGATCGTGGTGCCGCTCAAGGCGCCGGTGCTGGCGTTGACCGTCGCCTTCATGTCCTCGACGGCCGTGCACTTGATGCGCGGCATGTGGCGGCGCATCTGCAGTTCCCACGCCGGATTGCTGGCTCCGCCCAGCGCCGCGCCGGCCGTGTGGCTGATGGCGAGGTTGATGGCGATCAGGCTGGGGTCGATGTCGCGCATCGCATAGTCGTAGTCGTACACGCTGGTGCCGATGTTGCTGCCGTGCGTGTGGGCCACGCCGCACAGGTTGCCGTACTTCGCGTTCAGCGCCGCCAGGCGCTCGTGGTTCACGCGGACGCCATCGAGCAGCGCCGACATCGTGTCGCCGAAGGTGTTGTTCGCGAAGGATGCGAGCGTCAGGGTGCCCGTGGTGCCGGGGACCGCCGTGCCGCCGGCATTGTTGAAGCGGTACCTCTTGATGCCGTTGGCGCCGGCCACCGCGAGCACTTCTTCCACGTTCTCGGCCACGAGCCAGCTGGTGTTGAGCGGGTCGGTCAGCGGCGTGAAGTTGACGCCGATGTGGTCGCAGATGGCGCCCGTGCTGCGGATGCCTTTCAGCATGTCCGGCAGGTGCGTCTTGACGTTCTGCGGCAGCACATGGCCGTCGGCGCGCACCGTCAGGTCGACGGCGGCATAGCCGCACGCCAGCAGGGCCTCGCCGATCTTGACGCCGATGCCGTAGGGGTCGCTTCCGGCCTGGGCCTCGGCCTGGGTGCTGACCCATTGCAGGTGGCGCGACCAAAGCTGCGTCACCAGTTGCTGGGGCTGCGCGGGCGTCGTGTCGACGGGAGGGGTGGTCGACCCGGTGTCGACGGGAGTGTCAGTGCCCGACGGCCCTGGCGTCACCGGCGGGGAGTCCGAACCGCCGCCGCAGGCTGACAATCCGACTCCAGCCACCATGGCGGCGGCTCCCGAAAGAAAATGGCGTCTCTCCATCGTTCGTCTCCATTGTTTGATGCAATCGAACGAACGAGTCTAGGGAGAGGGCCACAAAATTGGGCCCGCAACAAATTTTGTGGAGCCGCGGGGCGACCCCCGCGATGCTCCGCTTACTTGTTCTTCAGCTTCCCCTTCGGCATGACGGAGGTGACGGGCGGCATCGGCCGGTCCGAGCCGCTGCCTTCCTTGGGCGGCGAAGTGTCCTTCTTCGGCTTCTTCGCCATCTTGTTGCTGCGTTGTTCGCCTTTGGGCATGAAGGTCTCCTGTGAGTGTGCTGTAACTGTAGCCCAGTCAGGGCTTGCTGCCCGCCTGGAAGTAGCTGCGGATCGCCTTGGGGACGGCCTTGCGTTGCGCTTTTTGCACCTTCAGCAACAGCTCGTGCGGCACGTGCTCCAGCTCGTAATCGCGCTGCAGGTCGCCCTGGATGCGCGCCAGCAGCGCCGCGGCCACTTCGGCGTCCGCCAGCGCCCGGTGCGCGCGCCCCGACGAAGGCAGCGCATGGAAGGCGGCCAGCGAGCCGAGCTTGTAGCTCCCGGCTTCCGGATAGAGCCTTCGCGACAGCAGCAGGGTGCAGGCGAAAGGCGGCTGGGCCGGGGTGTCGCTGCCCAGGCGCTCGAGCTCGGCCTCCCAGAAGCGCTGGTCGAAGGACGCGTTGTGCGCCACCATGGGCGTGGCGCCGACGAAGCGGGCGGCTTCCGCCATCACTTCCTCGGCCGGCGGCGCCGCCTGCACCATCTCGTTGCTGATGCCGGTGTAGGCCTCGATGAAGGGCGAGATGCGCACGCCGGCGTTCATCAGCGACTGGAAGCGGCCGACCACCTGGTCGCCCTCCAGGATCACGATGGCGACCTCGGTCGCCCGGTCACCCAGGGCGGGCGACAGGCCGGTGGTTTCGAAGTCGATGACGGCGACGGGTTTCATGGGCGGGAGGAAGCAGGGGGAAGCCGCTGCGCGAGCAGCACGCAGCACAGGGCACAGAAGACGAGGAAGACGCCGGCCCATTGCAGGGGCGCGATCGTTTCGCCGAGGAAGGCGATGCCGGCCAGCATGCCGATGACGGGCACGCCCAGGCTGAAGGGGGCGACGCGGCTGGCGGCGAAGCGCTTCAGCAGCCCGGTCCACAGGCCGTAGGCGAGGCTGGTCGCCAGCCAGCCCAGCGCGGCGACCGCGGCCCAGGCCTGCCAGGGTGCGTGCCTCCAGTTGCCCTGGGACCCGGGCGGGTCGAAGCACCAGGACAACAGCAGGAAGGGAACGATGGCCACCGCGCTGGCCCAGACGACGAAGGGCAGCGGCTGGAAGGCGCCGCTGTCCTGCTGCGCCTTGCGCACGACGATGTTGGAGCAGGCCCACATGAAGGCGGAGCCCAGGTTCAGCGCCAGGCCCCAGCCGGTGACGGCCGTCCCGTGCGCCGTCCAGACGTTGGCGGCGAAGCAGGCCAGGCCCGCCGCCGCAAAAGCGAAGCCCACGCGCAGCGGGCCGCCGATGCGCTCGCGCAGCAGCATGGCGCCGAGGATCGCGGTGAAGAAGACCTGCGTCTGCATCACGACCGAAGCCACCGCCGCCGTCATGCCCACGCGCAGCGCGACGAACAGCAGCCCGAACTGGCCGACGCCCTGCGTCAGCCCGAAGGCGAGGATCCAGCGCGGCCGGACCTGCGGCAGCCCGACCCAGAACGCCAGCGGCAGGAAGGCCAGCCCGAAGCGGGCGGCGCCCAGCTGGAAGGGCGTGAAGGAGGCGAGGCCCACCTTCATCACCACGAAATTCAGGCCCCAGATGACGATGACGGCCAGGACCGAGGCCAGGTCCGAGGGCTTGAAGGGTGTCTGTGCGTTCGTTGGAGTCGTCATGCAGGCAGGCCGAAGTCGCGGGCGAGCGCGGCCGCCAGTGCAGGCACGTCGTTCAGCGCGTCATCGAAATGGATGCCATGCAGGCCCAGGGCCGTGGCGCGGGCCGCATTGCCGGCATCGTTGTCGATGAAGACGCATTCTCCGGCATCCGCGCCCGCGTTCTCCAGCGCGTGGCGGAAGATGGCTTCGGACTCCTTCGAGCAGCCCAGGTCGGCGGACACCACGATCGGGTCGAACAGCGCGTCCAGGTCCTGCACGGCGCGCAGCCGCCGGATGCGATCGGACTTGTTGTCGGTGATGATTCCGGCGCCGCAGCCGGCCGCGCGCAGGCGGCGTGCCAGCGCGAACATGGGCGCGTTGGCCGGCGTGCTGTCGAAGGCGTCCTGCAGCAGCTGCAAGGGCAGGGCGGCGCCCAGCTCCGCGCAGATCCGCGGCCAGGCTTCTTCGTGCGTCATCCGGCCCAACGTCAGCGCGTGGTTGTGGGGCGCGAAGGCCGCCCGCACGCGCTCCAGCGGCAGGCCGGCCGCCGCCGCAAGGTGGCGGCAGGTGGTCAGCGACCCGGTGCGGTCGGTGGTGAGCACGCCGTCGTAGTCGAAGAAGACGAACCGGATCATCGCCGCCGAGCTTACTGCACGCTGCCGGCGGGCGAACCTTCGTATCATGCAGGTTCTTCCCCAAGGACCCGACATGGACCTCCACACCTGGCTGGTGTACCTGGCGGCCGCACTGGCGCTGTCGCTTTCGCCCGGCCCCAACGGGCTGCTGGCGCTGACGCACGGGGCCATGTACGGCCATCGCATGACGGCGTACACGATCCTGGGCGGCGCTCTGGGCTTCATGGTGCTGATCGCCCTGTCGATGTTCGGGATCGGCGCGCTGCTGCAGGCCTCGCTGATGTGGCTGACGGTGCTGAAGCTCGTGGGCGGCGTCTACCTGGTGTGGCTGGGTGTCCAGCTGTGGCGCTCGCCGCCGATGGCCATGTCGATGGCGGCGCTGGTGGGCGGCGCGTCGCGGGCCAGGTTGTTCCGCCAGGGCTTCCTGTCGGCGGCGACCAACCCCAAGGGCATCCTGTTCTTCGCGGCCTTCCTGCCGCACTTCATCGACCCGAAGCGCGACCTGTGGCTGCAGTTCGCCATCATGGCCGGGACCTTCGCGGTGACCGAGATCACCTACGAGTTCATCGTCGCGTTCGCGGCGCACCGCATCAAGCGCTGGCTGGCCCGCGCCGGCCGGCGCTTCAACCAGGCTTGCGGCGGCGTGTTCGCGCTGCTGGGCATCGGGCTGGTGCTGCGCGACTGAAGCGGCGTGGACCTGGAGATCTCCGAGGCGGAAGGCCTGCGCGTCATGCGCTTCGGCACGCACTGGTGCCAGGGCGCGATGCGCCTGGACGCGCCGGACCGGCTGGAAATGGAGTACGCGCTGCGCATGTCGGCGTGGCTGCTGTTCCACGATCTGGCGTCGCTGCGCGAGCAGCACCTGGTGACTCTGGGGCTGGGCGCCGGCTCGCTGACCAAGTTCGCCTACCGCGTGCTGGGCGTGGAGGCGACCGCCGTGGAGATCGAAGCGGAAGTGATCGCGGCCTGCCGCGAACATTTCATGCTGCCGCCGGACGGCGCCGGCCTGCGCGTGGTGCATGCCGATGCCGCCGACTTCATCGCGAAAGAGCGCGGCTTCGACGTGGTGCAGGTCGACGCCTATGACGCGTCCGTGGATAAACCCGCGCTGGACTCCGAGGCCTTCTACGCCGATTGCCGCGGCGCGCTGCGGGATGGCGGGACCGTCGCCGTGAACCTGGTCGGCCGGGGCCTCGACGTGCGGGCCAGCGTCGCCCGCATCCGCCAGGGACTCCAACCGCGTGCGGTCTGGCAGTTCCCGCCGACCGAAGCCGGCAACGTGGTGGTCATCGCGCATTGCGGCGAAATGCCGCCAGAAGAAGTGCTGGCGGCGCGGGCCGTCGAAATCGAGCAGCGCTGGGACCTGCCGGCGGGCAGCTGGCTGGCCATGGCCCGGCGCTCCGCCGGGCCACCGCCTTCCGCCTAGTTGGCGGAGATCTTCGCCTTGGTGATCACCTCGCTCCAGCGCTTGCGCATGTCGCGGATCCAGGTGGCCGAGGCTTCGGGGGACAGGCCGGTGGGCGAGTAGTCGGCCTGGTGGTCCAGGTCCTGCACTTCCTTGCTGGCCATCGCGGCCTGCACTTCGCGGGTCAGCAACTGCAGGATTTCCTTCGGCGTGTTCGCCGGAGCCGCGATCACGTAGGCGAAGCTGGCGTTGAAGCCCGGGTAGCCCAGTTCGGCGACGGTGGGAACGTCCGGCGCGGAAGGCGAGCGGACGTTGCCCGAGACGGCCAGCGGCTTCAGCTTGCCCGCCTTGGCCTGCGGCCAGATGCCGCTGACCACTGCGAAGACGCTGTCCACCTGGCCGCCCATCACGTCGACCACCGAGGCGCCCGTGCCCTTGTAGGGAACGTGCGTCATGTCCAGGCCTGCCGTGGCCAGGAAGGCCGCCATCGTCAGGTGGCTGGGCGAGCCGTTGCCGCCGGAGGCATAGGACATCTTCTGCGTCTTCGCCAGCTGCACCAGGTCGGCCAGCGAGTTCGCCTTCACGTTCGGGCCCACGGCCAGCATCTGGCTGTAGGTGACCGGCACGCTGATGATGGCGAGGTCCTTGTTCACGTCGAACGGCATCTTGTCGTACAGCGACGGGTTCACCGTCAGCGTCGTGTCCAGCGCGAACAGGATGGTGTAGCCGTCCGCCGGCGCCTTGGCCACGATGTCGGCGCCGACGTTGCCGCCCGCTCCCGCGCGGTTGTCGACGATGAAGGGCTGCTTCAGCTTTTCCGAAACCTGCTTCACCACCACCCGCGCGAACGCGTCCAGCGGCCCGGGCACGGTGGTCACCACCACGCGCACCGGCCGCTCGGGATACTCCGCCAGGGCCGGCGTCGCCGCGGCCAGCGCACCCAGGGCCAGCACGGCGCCCATGATCTTGTTGATCGCTTTCACCTTTGTCTCCTTCGATTGCCGGGCTCTCTCAGGCCCATGGTTGCACAGGATTCACGCGACGGCTTCGGGCTGGAAGGTGAAGCCGTCGACATACACATGCCCGGCGCTGGCGCCGAGCTCCAGGAAGCGGTGCTTGGCCGCGCCGATCATCGTCGGCGAGCCGCACAGGTAGATCGCGTGCTCGGACAGGTCCGGGAAGTCCGCGGCCACGGCGTCCTGCACGTAGCCGCGCCGGCCGGTCCAGCCTGCGTGCGGACGCGACAGGACCGGCACGAAATCGAATTCGTACAGGCGTTCGCCCCAGGCGCGGATCTCGTGTGCGAGGTAGAGGTCGGCCTCGGTGCGGCCACCCCAGTACAGCGACACGGGCGGACAGTCCGCGTCGTCCATCAGCGCTTCCAGCATGCTCTTGAGGGGCGCCAGGCCGGTGCCGGTGGCCGCCATCACCAGCGGACGGTAGTCCTCCTCGTGGTAGCGGAAGCGGCCCAGCGGGATCTCCACGTCCAGGCGCTCGCCCGCGGCCAGCTGCTGCAAGGCGGCGTCGGTGAAGCGGCCGCCGGGAATGCGCCGCACGTGGAAGTCGACGCGGTTGCCCGCGGGGGCCGAAGCCATCGAGAAGCTGCGGTGCACGCCGGACTCCAGCAGCACGTTCATGTACTGCCCCGGGCGGTACTGCAGCGCGCCGCCCTCGATCTCCAGCTGCAGGCTGGCGACGTCGGGCGACCACGGCCGCACGCTGCGCACGACGGCCTGCCGGCGTTCGGCCGGCGGCGCATCGTCGCGCTCCACGCTGATCACGAGGTCGCTGCAGGCCCGCGCCTGGCAGGCCAGCGCGTAGCCGGCCTCGGCTTCCTCGGGCGCCAGCGCCAGGGGCATTTCCTCGTAGTCCACGCGGCCCTGGAGCAGCTTGATGCGGCAGGTGCCGCAGCCGCCGAAGGTGCACTCGTGGGGCAGGCCTACGCCCTGGCGGGTCGCGGCCTCCAGCAGCGGCTCGCCCGGCAGCGCCCTGAAGGCAGCGCCGGTTTCCTGCACGCTGATGCGGTGGCTCATTTCTTGATGTCCGCCTGCACCAGGACGTCGTAACCCTGCGGCTCCAGCAGCTCGCGTAGCGCCTGCAGGCCGGCCACGCCGCACTGCGTGTCCTGCTCGCCGTTGCCGCCGCTGAGGCCGATGCCGCCGATCACCTCGCCGTTGACGACGATCGGGTAGCCGCCGACGAAAGCGGCGAAGCGCCCCTCGAAACTGAGCTGGATGCCGAAGGCTTCGTTGCCAGGCAGCGCCGGGCCATCCGGCGCGCGGGTGAACAAATGGGTCGAGCGCTTGTGGCCGCTGGCGGTGAAGGCCTTGTTCCAGGCGATCTGCGGGCCGGTGATGCGCCCGCCGTCCATGCGTTGCAGCGCCAGCGGGTGGCCGCCCTCGTCGACGATGCACACCGATTCGCGCACGCCGATTTCCTCCGCCTTGCGCACGGCCGCCTGCGCCATGTGCAGGGCTTCGGCCAGTTCGAGCTTGATGGCTTTCTTCATGTCGCTGTCCTCAGAAGGCGCGGTAGACCGTCTTGGTCTGGGTGAAGAAGTCGAGGCCGACGCGGCCCGACTCGCGGAAGCCCGAGCTGCTGCTGGCCTTGTAGCCGCCGAAGGGCGCGTTGGTGAGGTTGCCGGTGGTCGTGCGGTTCACCTTCACCGTGCCGGACTGGATGTCGCGGCAGAAGTCATGCACGTAGCGCGGGTTGCGCGTGGCGATGGCGGCCGACAGGCCGTAAGGCGTGTCGTTGGCTTTCGCGATCGCGTCCTGGTAGCCGTCGACGTCGATCACTGCCAGGACGGGACCGAAGATCTCCTCCTGCGCGATCCGCGCGTGCGGCGAGACGTCGGTGAATACCGCCGGCTCGACGAAGAAGCCATGCTCGTGGTCCGGGCCGGTGAGGGCGCGGCCGCCGGCGGCCAGCTTCGCTTCCTGCTTGCCGATTTCCAGGTAGCGCAGCACCGTTTCGTACTGCTTGCGGGTAGCGAGCGGGCCGAGGTCGACGCCGGCTTGCAAGCCGTTGGCGATCTTCAGCTTCGCCATGCGGGCAAGCAGTTTCTCGACGAACGCAGCGCGCACCTGCTTCACGACGAGGATGCGGCTGGTGCCGGTGCAGGCCTGGCCGGTCAGCGAGAAGCCGCCCTTGACGGCCAGGTCGACGGCCTGGTCCAGGTCGGCGTCTTCCATCACGATCAGCGGGTTTTTGCCACCCAGCTCCATCTGCGTGCGGGTGGTGAAGGCGACGCTGCGGTGGATCTGCTCGCCCGCGGCGGTGGAGCCGGTGAAGGTGACGGCGCGCACTTCAGGTGCGGCGGTCAACGCGGAGCCGACGTCGCCCGCGCGGCCGGTCACCAGGTTCAGCACGCCCGCCGGTGCACCGCCCGCGGCCAGGGCCTCGGCCAGATGCACGCCGGTCAGCGGCGCATCGGACGAGGGCTTGAACACTACGGTGTTGCCGGTGATCAGGGCCGGCGCGATCTTGCGCGCCGGGATCGAGGCCGGAAAGTTCCACGGCGAAATGACGGCCACCACGCCCAGCGGTTCGCGCTGGCTGTAGACCACCATGTCGGGATCGTCCGAGGGAAAGGTCTCGCCGGTGTGGGTCTGGCCTTCCACCGCGTAGAAGCGGAAGGTCTGCGCGGTGCGGGCGATTTCGTCCTGCGCCAGCGCCAGCGGCTTGCCCATCTCGCGCGTCAGGTCGCGGGCGAGGTCGGCGGCGTGTGCATCGAGCCAGGCCGCGGCGCGGGTCAGCACCTGCGCGCGCTTGGCAGGCGCGAGTGCACGCCAGGCGGGAAAGGCGGCGGACGCGGAGCTGATCGCGGCCTGCACATCCCGCGCATCGGAGGCTGCGAAGCGGCCCACCAGCTCGCGCTCGTCGGCCGGGTTGCGGCGCTCGAAGGACTGGCCGGAGGCGGCGGCGCACCACTCCCCGGCGATGAAGTTGCGGTACTCGGTCACGAGGGCGCGTTCCTCAGGCCGTGGCCAGGGCAGGGGCGGGCTTGCTGTCGGCGGCCAGCAACTCGGCGAGCGGGATCTCGCTGGCGACGTAGTCGTTGTACAGCGCCGTCGTGTACAGCAGGCGCATCTGGGCGCCCACTTCGCAGATCTTCAGGCAGCGCTGCTGCAGTTCCACCGTGGTCGCATGCTGCAGCACGATCTGGTAGCCGCGCTCACCGTGGATCTCGTCGGACACGATGTGCAGGTCGAAGAACTCGACTTCCTCGTCGCTGAACCGGTACTTGTCGCGCAGCGTCGGCGTCTGCTTGCGGTAGATCGAAGGCACCTGCGATTCCAGGCCGACCACCAGGCCGGCGACGGCCACGACCGGGTCTTCGCGCATCGCGACCGCGTAGCACCAGCTTTGCAGGCCGCGCGTGGTGGGCGACATGTTGTCCGGGTCGACGACGCGCTCGCGCGTGGTGCCGCAGGCTTCGGCGAAGCGGATCAGCAGGTCGGTGTGGCGGTCGCCGCCGATCTCTTCTTCGTACATGTTGGACAGCAGGAAGTCCTTGGCTTCGGTCAGCGTGTCCGGCGTGCGGGCGTAGATGTAGGCCAGGTAGTCGGCGAAGGGGCCGACGTAGTGGTAGTGGTTCTCGGCCCAGCGCGCCAGGTGGGCCCGGCTGAGGCGGCCGGTGGCCCAGGCGATGCTGAAGGGCGACTTGTTGGCGCTCTTTCCCTGGATGGCGCGCTCCAGGGCGGCGCGGAACTGGTCGCGGTTCATGAGTTCGGGCATGCGGTTCTCCTGAGGTGGATCAAGGTTTGATCTGTAATTGCGGTATACGGTATCCCAAAATGGGAGAAGTTCAATTCCGGGTAATCACTATGGCCTCAGAGTAGGGGTGCGAACTCTGTTCGAGGACATAACGGTATACTATAGCCCAAGATCTCAAAAGGCAAACCCCATGCCCTTCGTCACCTTCCACAAGCACGGCCAGGTCTTCCGCGAGGAGGTCAAGCCCAACACCAACCTCGTGGTGCGGGCCGGCATCAAGCAGTTCCCCTATCCGAACCTCAGCTTCCAGTGCGGCATGGGCAAGTGCGCGACCTGCGCCTGCCGCGTGCTCGCCGGCGGCGAGCACCTGCCGCCGCCGAACTGGAAGGAGAAGAAGCAGCTGGGCGAGCGCCTGGAGCAGGGCTTCCGCCTGGTGTGCCAACTCTGGCTGGAGCACGACATCGAGCTCGTGCAGGAACCGCAAGCCGCCGCCGCCTGACGAGGGGAAACCGATGTACGTGATCCTGACCAGCAAGCCGGGCCAATACCGCAGCGAACCCGGCGCGGGCTTCGCGCCGCGCGAGCAGTACGACTACGTCTTCAGCGGCCGGTTGCTCTCGCGCTTCGTGATCGCCGAACTGCAGGCGCCGGGCCGCGTGCGCATCGTGGAGGAGGGCGAGGGCGGCACCGTGAACAGCGTGCCGTCCAAGTTCCTGCCTCGCTTCGACACGCTGGAGGCCGCGCGCGCCGAACTCGAGGAACTCACGCACTTCGGCGACCTCGATGCGCGCCTGCTGCGCCAGCCCCTCGTCGAAGCCCCGCCCGAACCGGCGGCGCCGCCCACGCACGTGCACGTCACCTTCGTTCCCAAGGGCGAGCGCCAGGTGACCGCGCCCTACAACAGCAACCTGTTGCGGGTGTCGCTGCGCGAGCAGGGCGGCATTCCCTTCAAGTGCGGCGGCGGCGTGTGCGGCACCTGCAAGTGCCGCATCGTGCTGGGCCGGGAGAACACCGACACCGTCAAGGCGAAGGAGCGCAAGCACCTGAGCGAAGAGCAGCTGGCGGAAGGCTACCGCATGGCCTGCCAGACCTTCGTGCTCGGCGACGTCGCGGTGACCTGGTGACCGACGCATCCCTGTTCTCCGCGCTGTGGCCGCCGGCCCTGGACGCCGGCCGCTATGCAGCCATGGGCCTCCTGGTCTTCGGCGGCGCCTGCCTGCAGGGCGTGGGCGGGCTGGGCTTCTCGATGTTCTGCGCGCCGATCGCGCTGCTGCTGTTTCCCGAACTCGTTCCCGGCCCGCTGCTGGCGCTGGGCTGCCCGCTGGCGCTGCTGGCGGGCCTGCGCGAATTCAAGGCGATCGAGTGGGGCACGGCCGGCTATACGCTGGTGGGCCGCGCGCTCGGCGCGGCGCTTGCCACCGCGGTCTTGCAGGTGCTTTCGGGGCCGACGCTGTCGGTGGTGTTCGCACTGCTGATCCTCGGTGGCGTGGCCTTGAGCGTGCAGGGCTGGGTGGTGCGCGTGACGCCTGCCGCCAGTTCCGCCGCCGGCGTCGCCTCCGGGCTCATGGGCACGATCACTTCCGCGGGCGCTCCGCCGCTCGCCATCGCGCTGCAGGACCTGCAGCCGGCGCCGCTGCGCGCGACGCTGGGTTGCGTGTTCTTCATCGGCTCGGTGATGTCACTGCTGGCGCTGGCCGCGGCCGGCAAGACCGACGCGCACAATCTCCTCATCGGCGTGCTGCTGCTGCCCTGGATGGCGGCCGGCTTCTTCGCCTCGGGGCCGCTGGCGCGGCGCATGTCGCGCACCGGCGTGCGGCGCGTGCTGCTGACGCTGGCCACCTTCAGTGCCCTGGCCGTGCTGGCGCAAGGCCTTCTGCATTCCCAAGCCTGAACCTCCATGCTGCACATCACGGATTCGATGATCGACGCCGCCGTCGCCCCGGCGGACGCCCAGCAGGCCCTGCTGGAAGCCTTGCGCAGCTTCGGCGCCGGCCGCGGCGCGATGCAGGAACGCATCCGCACCGAGGCCGGCGGCGTCAAGGTGTCCACCATGGGTGCGGTGTTGCCGGACCAGGGCTTCGCCGGCGCCAAGGTCTACACGACGATCAAGGGCCAGTTCGATTTCGTCATCCTGCTGTTCTCCGCCGAAAGCGGTCGGCCGCTCGCCTCGCTCGAAGCGAACGCCATCACCCGGCTGCGCACCGCCGCCTGCTCGGTGATCGCGGCGCGCCGATTGGCGCGGCCCGATTCGCGCCGGCTCGCCTTGTTCGGCGCCGGCGTGCAGGGGCAGGCCCACGCCATGCAGTTTTCCCGCGCTTTCCCGCTGGAGGAGATCCGCGTGGTCGATCCCTATGCGCCGGCCGACGTCGCCGCGCGCCTGGAGGCCGACTGCGGCGTGCGCGTGCGCATGACCGATGCAGCGGCCGCCGTCGACAACGCCGACATCGTGGTGACCGCTTCGCGCTCCACGCAGCCCCTCTTCGACGGCGCGGCGCTGGCGCCCGGTACCTTCGTCGCGGCGATCGGCTCCAGCCTGCCCGGCACGCGCGAGCTCGATGACACGGCCTTGCGCCGCGCCTCGCGTATCGTGATGGACTGGTCGCCGCAGACCTTGCGCGAAGCAGGCGACCTGGCCCAGGCCGGCCCCGGCTGCCTGGCGCCGGACAAGATGGCGGACCTCGCCGAGGTGGTGAGCGGCTTGAAGCCCGGCCGGGCCGGCGCGGAAGAAATCACGATCTACAAGGCCGTCGGTGTCGGCCTGCAGGACGTGGCGCTCGCCGGCCTGGCCTGGCAGCGCATCACCGCGAACGGCCAGGAAGCCGTCGCCGCATAAAATCCCCCCAGCATGGACCTGCCGATTCCCGAACGCACGCTGGGCGAAAGCCACTCGCCGCTGACCCGCATGGTGGTGGACACGTTGCGCGACCGCATCCTCAGCGGCGCGGCCGCCGGTGGCGACCGCCTGGTCGAAGGCAAGCTGTCCGAGGAACTCGGCGTGTCGCGCATGCCGGTGCGCGAGGCCTTGCGCCAGCTCGCGTCCGAAGGCCTGGTGACCATCGAGCCGCGCCGCGGCGCCGCCGTCACCCAGTTCAGCGAGGAGCAGGTCCGCGAGCTGGTCGAAGTGCGCGCCACGCTGGAAGGCCTCAACGCCAAGCTGGCCGCCAAGCGCCACGACGCTGCCAAGATCGAGGAGCTCCAGAGCATCCTGTCCGAAGGCGTGCGGCTGGCCGAGACCGGCGACACGCTGACCTTGATGCGGCTGAACCAGCGCTTCCACGACGCGCTGGCCAACATCGCCGCCAACTCGGTGCTGCGCGACATCATGCGTTCGCTGCGGGACCGCACGGCCTTGCTGTTCTCGCCGCTGAACAGCGGCCGCGGCAAGCAGAACTGGGAAGAGCACGCGGCGATCCTGCGCGCCGTGATCGACGGCGATGCGGAACTCGCTTCGCTGCTGGCCACCCGCCACGTGTACAACGCGGCGCAGATGCAGCCCTGAAGCCGCAAGCGGCCGCTGCCGGCCGCGCTCGAGGTAGGACGGGCAGCACCCGCACGACGGACGCGGACCTGCTTCCACGTCCTGTGCCGGCCGACAGGGCGAGCCGTGCGGCTTGCGCGTAATGCGTTGGTGGCCTGAGGCCGCCTTCACACCGCCGGAGCCGAGGCGGCCGATCCAGCTTCAACCCAACATGACCAAGCTTCTTGCCATTGCCTTCGCCGCGATCGCGCTGTCCGCGTGCTCCAACATGTACGGCAATCGCGCCATGGGCGCCTCGTCCGGCAACATGAGCGAAACGAAGAACAGCACCGACGCGAACAAGTCGGGCAACCCGGCCGCAGTCAGCCCCGGCGGCGGAACCGGTTCGGGTTCGGGCTCGAAGTAGGCGGTCGCCGCCGGCGCGGGCGAGCCTGGTCGGCGCTGGCGCGCTGCCAGGCCACCGGCTGCTGCGCGGGCGCGGCTGCACCCGCGCCCAGCGCCAGGACGGTGGCGACCTGCTTGTCCTGCATGGCCTGCTGCGCCGGTTCGCCCACCGTCACGCGCTGCGCATCCAGCCCCTGCTGGACGACGGCTTCGCGCAGCGTCGCGGCGCGTGCGTTGGCCAGCGCTACCAGCGCGCTGTCTGCCACCGGCACCTGCTTCGTCAGGCGCTCCAACAGTTCGGCGTGGAAGGCGGAAGGCGGCCCGCTGTCGCGGTTGCCGAAGTGGCGCCCCAGGCGCTCGACGACCTGCGTGTCCATGACGCCCTTCTTGCCTTCGGCATCCTTGTAGCCGGCGCGCAGCTTCTCGTAGTCGTCCTTGCCGGCCTGCGCCGCATAGCGGTCTTCCAGCCACGTCTGCACCTTGTACAGGTTCACGTCCACGGGCCCCGGGTCCTGCCCGGCTTCGACGCGCAGGCCGGAAGCTTCGGCCGCCGCGCGCCGCATCGCGTCCTCCTGCAAGGCGCGGCGGTCGGCCGCGGGGTCGTAGCCAGGCTGGATGCTGACCGTCAGCGCCGGGCGCTTCTGCAGCGCCTGGGCCAGCAGCTTCAGCTTCTCCTGCTCGGGCGGCGCCAGCGCGCTGCTGCCCGGGTCGAAGCCCACCTTTTCGAACTTTTCCGAATCCGCGCCGAGCAGGGAGCCCAGCGCGCGGAACGGCGCCGTGACGATCTTGGTCAGCACGTTGACAATGGCCTTCCAGACGACGGCGCCGTAGCTGAATTGCGGATCGTCCAGGCTGCCGCGCACGGGCAGGTCGACGTCGATCACGCCGTCGCTGTCCTGCAGCAGCGCGATGGCCAGGTCCAGCGGCAGCTTCATCGCATCGGGGCTGTCCACCCGCTCGCCCAGCTTCAGGCGGTTCACCACGAACTTGTTGGCGCCCGCCAGCTGCCGGTGCTGGATCTTGTATTCCAGGTCCACCGACAGCTTGCCGGATTCGATGCGGCGCCCGGCGAACTTGCCGGAGTAGGGCGTGAGGCGTGCCATCTCCAGGTTGCGGAAGGCGAGTGCGATGTCGGTGGCGTCGGTCGCGTGGAAGGGCTGGACCGAGCCGCGCACGCGCACGGAGCCGTAGTCGTCCACCTTGCCATCGAGTTCGACCTGCGCGGTGGCGGACGGGTCCGTGGTCAACCCGGCGACCACGCCATCGAGTTCGTGCATCTTGGTGCCGAACTGCGGCGTGAGCGACAGGTCCGCGAATTCGCCGCTGCCGTCGATGATGCGCAGGCGGTCGACCGTCACCGGGAAGCCGGGGCCACTGGCATCGCTGGCCGCGGCCGCGGCCGCAGCCGCCGGCGCGGCGCCGTCGTCGCGCCGGATGTGCTGCAGGTTGAGGCTGCGGTCCGGGAAGATGATCACCTTGGCGAATGGCGAACGTGCAACGATCTCGCCCACCTGCAGCCGCATGGGCGCCGTCGTGAAAGCCACGTGCTGGGAGGCCAGCTGCTTCCAGCCGAGGAAGGGATCGCCCGTGTCCTCTTCGCGGATCGCGAGCTCGTCGACGGCGAAGGCGCCGTTGCCGGTCACCGCGAGTCCGGCCTTGCCAGGACCGAAGGCCAGCTTGCCGTCCAGGTTGGCGCTGCCGGACTCCAGCTTCAGCCGCGCGAAGCGGTTGACGTAGGGCGCGAAGGGTTTCAGCGGCAGGCCGGCCAGCCGCAGTTCCAGCTTGCCCGAGGGCTGGCCCGGCACCACGCTGCCGCGCACGTCGATGCGGCCGCCGGGCCGGACGGCGAAGGCGGCTTCGAGCGGGAACGCGCGGCTCGGGTCGAGGCGGACGTTCTGCGTCGCCAGCCGGCCTTCGGCGAGTTCGAGCACGACGGGCTGGGCGGTGGACGCATCCTCGATGCGCAGCTCCACGTCCTGCGCGCTGACGCGGGCGACCTCGAGGTCGGGCGGCGCCGAGGCCTGGATCTGCACGGCGCGCGATTCGCCGGGTCGCAGTTCCAGGATGTCCGCCCAGTTGATGCGCTGCTTCGCGTCCAGCTTGATCGTCGCGCGTGCACCGGCCAGCGCCAGCGACTCCGCCCTGATCTTCTGCTCGGGCAATTGCACACGCAGGTCTTTCAGTTCCACGCGCTGCAATTGCGCGACCGGCTCGCCCGCCGACGACAGTTGCACCGGGCCCACCGTGGCGTTCACCGGACCCAGGGCCAGCGAGAGCGTCGTGCCGACGTCGCCGGACAGCGTGGCGTGCAGGTCCATGGCTTCCGCGGCGACACCGATGGGTCGCACATACGCTTCGTCCTTCCAGCGCGCCGACCAGCCCGCGAAGTGCACGTCCTGCACGGCGATGCGCCAGGGCGGCCGGCCGCCGTCCTGGTCCGCGCCCGTGGCCTCGGCGGGCAGCAGCTTCTGCCAGTCGATGACGCCTTGCGCATCGCGCGCGGCGGCCAGCTTGCCGCCCTTGAGGTTCACCGCGCCGATCCGCAGTTGCCGGCTCGTGGAGTCGAGCGACAGGTCCGAGACGCGCGCTTCGGGCACGGCCAGCAGCGGTTCGCCGCCGCCGGCCGCTGCCAGTGTGAAGTCACGCACCAGGATTTGCGCGTTGGAGACGGCGAAGCTCGCTGCCTGCGTGTGCTGACCCGTGCGCACCATCTCGAAGCGATAGGGCACGGTGGCGGCGAGCGTGCCGGCGGACTCGGCGCGGACGCTGCCCAGGGCCTGCATCAGCTTCGCGACCCTTGCGCCGTCCAGCGCAATCTCGCCGCGCGAGTTCAAGGGGTTCAGCGCGATCTCGCCCTTCCAGCGCAAGGTCGCGCCCTGCTCGGGCAGCCGTGCCGCGAGCAGGTAGGCGCCGCGGTCCTTGGGCAAGGTGGACAGCGCATCGAGGTCGATGTTCAGCGGCTGCAGCGCGGCCCGCACCGGCGTGCCGGGTCGGCTGGCATCGACGACGAGGATGTCGCCGTCGGCCAGCTTGATCCGGTCGATCAGCAGGCGCACCATCGAGTCCGAAGGTGCACCGGCGTTTTCCTGCAGGCGGTGCAGCAGCGCGTCCCAGTTGGTCGCGCCGCCTTGCCGCAGTTCCAGGTTCAGCCGCGGATGCTGCAGTTCCACGTCCTGCAGGTGCCAGGCCCAGCGGCGCAGGCCGTCGACCTGCAGGTTGGCATGCAGCTGGTCGAAGCCGGCCAGCGGCGCACCTTGCGGGTCGGCCAGGGCCAGGCCGCGCGCGCGCAGTTCCAGCGTGAACGGGTTGAAGTCCACCCTCTCCACGCTGAGGCGGCTGGCCAGGAAGCGGTCACCGGCCCAGGGCAGCAGCCTGCGCGCCAGCGGATCGACCGCGAAGAACCCGAAGAGCAGCCACGCGGCATACAGCCCGGCCAGCAACAGCACGGGCCAGCTGAGCGCGTGTTTCAGGATGCGTCGCCACATACGGTCGCTTACAGGTCGACAGGCGCCGACCGTGGATGGGCACTTTAAGCAGCGTGGCAGGTGGCGCCATGGGACCTTGGGCCATGGCACTTAGCTCCAGCGGACGCCTTCCATCGCATAGCGGGCATGGTGGAAGTCGCACATGGCGCGGATGCTGCCGTCCACGATCTCGAAAGCCACGGCATATGCAGGCTGCGGCTGGCCGGCCGCATCGAGGTGTTCGACCCGGATCGCGGGCCGGCCTTCGAGCAGGCACGGCGCCGCCCGCGCGCCCTGCAGGCGCCTGTAGTTGCCGAAGTAGACGGACAAGGCGTCGCGGCCCAGGAGGGCGGGGCGGCCGACCAGGTCGAGGCGCACGTCGGCGGCCATCAGCGCGAGCAGCCCGTCGAAGTCGCGTGCGTTGAAGCGCGCGGCATACAGCTCCAGCAGTTGCTGTTGCGCGGGCGAGAGCGGCGCGTCCGGCTCCGGCGGCAGTTCGCGGTGCTTTTGCAGGGCCACGCGGCCGCGGTGCAGGCTGGCCTTGAAGGCGGGGAGCGTCGCTCCGGCCACGGTGGCCGCTTCCGCCAGCGGATGCTCCAGCACGTCGGCCAGCAGCACCGCGCTGCGCTGCGAGGCCGGCAGCAGCATGAACACGCGCAAGGCCAGCGAAGCGACTTCCCTGCGCTCGATCTCCGTCGTTTCGGCAAGCTCCTCGGGCTGGACCGCGAACAGTTCCCGCTCGCGCGCGCGGCCGCGCAGCAAATCCATGGCGGCGTTGTGAGCGATCGAGAAGATCCAGCCTTCGCCGTTCCGCACGGGTGTGCTGCCGGCAGCCAGCACCTTCACGCACACTTCCTGCACCAGGTCCTCTCCGTCGAACACCGAACCGGCCATGCGGGCCAGGTAGCGGTGCAGGCGCGGGCGCAGCCGGGCCAGCAGGGCGGGTAGATCGTGTTCAACGGGAGGGCTGTCCATGGCCTGCGGATTCTGGCCGGGTGCGGGATCGCGCAAGGTGGCCAGGGTTTTATTTTGCTGTCGCGCACCTTTCGCCACGGCTGCAACGTCTACCGGGGGATTCCAACGGAGAGCGCCATGCCCACACCCAACCCCGCCCGGACGGTCGTCGTCCGCTACAAGGTGCGTCCCGAACACCTGGAAGCCCACGAAGCGCTGGTCCGCGGCGTGTTCCAGGCGCTGGCCAGCGCGCGCCCGCCCGGCTTCCACTACCAGGTGGTGAAGCTCGGCGACGGCTTGAGCTTCCAGCACGTCGCGGCGATCGCCGCAGGCGTGCCGCACCCGTTGCGCGAGCTGCCGGCGTTCCGGGCCTTCCAGGAGGGCATCGCGCAGCGTTGCGAGATCCAGCCGGCGACCGAGGAAGTGCGGGAAATCGGCTGCTACGCGAGCTGAGTTCAGCGGCGCCGGGCCCGCGGCTTGGGTTCGGCGGCGCGCGAGCGCAGCGCTTCCAGGTAGTTGTAGACCGTGTAGCGCGTCACGCCCAGCGCCTTGGCCGCGCGCTCCACGCCGCCTTTCACGATGAACAGGCCCCGCTGCATCATCGCGGCGACGGCCTGGATCTTCTCTTCCTTGTTCATCAAGGTCACCGGCTTGCCGAGGCGGCGCACGGCGTCGGCGATGATCTCCTGCATCAACTGGTCGAGCTCGGGCGCGCCTTCGCTGGCCGGCGCGGGCGCGATGCCATTGGGCTTCAGCAGCAGGCCGAGCCAGGTGTGCGCCGCCTCGATGATCGTGAGGTCCGCATTGAGGCACAAGGCCGCGAAGGGCTGGCCCTGGGCGTCGCGGAACACCACCGTCGATGATTTCAGGCGCTGGCCCGCGCGCGTGAGCGTGGGATAGCTCTCGATCACCGAGTGCACCGCCTCGCCGCCCGCCGAGAGCGCCTGCAGCGCGGCCGCGAAGCCGAGGTCCTCCTTGGGCCCGCTCAGGATCGAGCTGCCCAGGCGCCGGTTCGACACGTGGCCGTTGGCGATGGCAACGACGGAACTTTCGGGCTTGGTCAGGTCGTGCAGCACCACCTCGATGTGGTGGCCGACGATGCCGCCCAGCATCTGCACCACCGGATGGAGCGCCTGCATCAGCTGGCGGCGTTCGGCGGCGATGGCGGGCGGCAGCTTCGCCGCGCGCGCCGTCATGCGGCGCTGGCGAGCTCCGCGACCAGCTCGATTTCCACCGCGATGCCGAAGGGCAGTTCGTGCGCCGACACCGCGCTGCGCGCATGCCGGCCGCGCTCGCCGAAGATCTCCACCAGCAGGTCGGAGGCGCCGTTGACGACCATGTGCTGGCGCTGGAAGCCGTCGGCGCAGCGCACCCAGGCCAGCAGCTTGAGGATGCGCGACACCTGGTCCAGCGAGCCTGCTTCCTGCCGCAGGATGGCCAGCGAGTTCAGGATGGTCAGGCGCGCGGCCTGGTAACCCTGTTCCTCGGTGAGCTCCGCGCCGACCTTGCCGCGCCACACGACCTCGCCGTCGCGCATGGGGCCCTGCCCGGAAAGGAAGACGATGCGGCCGCTGCGCGCCGCCGTCACGTAGTTGGCCGCCGGCCTGGGCGGCGCCGGCAGTTCGATGCCCAGCGCCTGCAGGCGCTGTTCCGGAGTTGTCATGGGGGCTCCCCTCGTTTCCGCGTCTTGACAGTTTAAACGGCTTGTTGAATCCTTCAACACTGCGTTTAACCCGAAGAGAGCATGGTCCCCGATCTGCGCGAACCCTTCCCGTACCTGCGCGAGCGCGTGTACCTGGACACGGCCGCCGCCGGCCTCAGCTGGCGCGGGCAGGGCGAGGCCGTCGCCCGCTTCTTCGACCAGGCCAAGAACCGCGGCATCGACGCGCGGCCCGAATGGCTGGCGCTGGGCCAGAAGGTGCGCGGCCGGCTCGCGGCCTGGCTGGGCGTGCAGCCGGGCGACCTCACGTTCGTCTCCAACACCACCGAAGGCCTCAACCTCGCGGCGCTGAGCCTGCAGTTCCGCCCGGGCGACCGCATCGTGCTGGCGGCCGACGAATTCCCCTCGGTCATCCGCATCTGGGAGCAGGCGCGGCGTGCGGGCGCTGAACTCGTCACGGTGCGCATCGAAGACGAGGAAGACCGGCAGGCGGCGCTGTTGGGTGCGCTGGACCAACGCACGCGCCTGCTGGTGGTGTCGCAAACGCATTCCGGCACCGGCACCACGGTGGACCTTGCCGCCATGGGCAAGGCCTGCCACGCGCGCGGCGCCTTGCTGATGGTCGACGGCATCCAGGCCCTGGGCGCCGTGCCCACGGACCTCGCGCACGTCGACATCTATGCGTCGTCCTTCTTCAAGTGGATGTTGTGCGGCTTCGGCCTCGGCGTGCTCGCCACCTCGCCGCGGGCGCGCGAGGCGATGCAAGGCGTGTATCGCGGCTACGCCAACATCGACGACGCGCACCAGCTGCAGTACGCGCACATGAACTACCCGGGGCTGTTCGGGCTGGACGCGACCCTGGACTTCTTCGAGCGCATCGGCTGGCCGACGGTGTTCGCGCGCGTGCGCGCGCTGTCGGCGCAGCTTTGCCAAGGCGCCGGGAGCCGCGGCCTCGACCTGGTGACGCCGCCGCAGCAATGCGCCGGCATCCACGTGATCCGCTGTGCCGACGGCGAGGCCACGCGCACGCGCCTGGCCCAGCGCGGCATCAGCATCTCGGCGCGCGGCGCCGGCGTGCGCCTCTCGCCCCACTTCTACAACACCGAAGCCGAGGTCGACCAGTGCCTGGACGCCCTGGCGGAAGCCATTCACGCTTGAACGAGGAGAACACCATGCCCCGCAAACCCCTGCTTGCCGCCGCCATCGCCCTGCTCGCCGGCAGTGCCTTCGCGCAGCAGCCCGCCGCCGCGAGCTCGCCGACGCTGGCGCAGGTGAAGCAGCGCGGCGTGCTCACCTGCGGCGTCATCGGCAGCTCCGCCAACTTCTCGCTGCCGGACAGCCAGGGCGTGATGCGCGGCATCGACGCCGACTCGTGCCGCTCCATCGCCGCCGCCATCTTCGGCGACGGCAGCAAGGTGAAGTACGTCAGCCTGACGCCGGCGCAGCGCCTGGTGGCGCTGCAGTCGGGCGAGGTGGACGTGGCCTACGCCAACCTCACGTGGACGATGACGCGCGAGACGAAGTCGGGTGCGCAGTTCGCCGCCGTCAACTTCTACGATGCCTGGGGCTTCCTGGTGCCCAAGGCATCCAAGGTGACGGCCACGAACAAGTTGAACGGCGCCACGGTCTGCATGCTGGCCGGCGCCGCCGAGCCGCGGGCCGCCGAATACTTCGACAAGATCAAGATCCGCTACAAGCCCGTCACCTTCGCCGAGGGCGAGCAGATGCGCAAGGCCTACCTGGCCAAGCGCTGCGACGTGATGTTCCACGACATCTCCGCCATCGCCAGCTTCAAGCAGACCCTGGGCGCTCAGGGCGACGAGCACGTGCTGCTGGCCGAGACCTACGGCCGCGAGCCGCTGGCCGGCGCCGTGCGCAAGGGCGACGACCGCTGGTTCGACATCGTGCGCTACACCTGGAACGCGCAGGTGCTGGCCGAGGAGCTGGGCATCACGCAGGCGAACGTCAAGACCTTCCCGACCACCGACCCCGCCGTCAAGCGCCTGCTGGGCGTCGAAGGCGACCTGGGCGCCTCGATGGGTCTGGAGAAGGACTGGGCCGTCAACGTGATCTCGCAAGTGGGCAACTATGGCGAGATGTGGGAGCGCGCCTTCGGCAAGAGCGGCATGCCGCGCGGCCCCAACAAGCTGGCTGCGAACGGCGGCCTGATGTACGCCTTCCCGATGCAGTGAAGTGAGCCTGCGCTGGCGCGACGCCGGCCGCCAGGCGATGGCCTTCGCCATCCTCGGCGGCCTGCTGTTCCTGATGTTCCACTTGACGAGCGAGAACCTGCGCTCGCGCGGCATCCATTCCGGCTTCGGCTTCCTCTGGGAGCCGGCCCGCACACCGGTGGCCGATTCGCCGCTGAAGGTGGAAGCCGGCGTGGACAGCTATGCCAAGGCCTTCGTCGCCGGCGCGTTGAACAGCCTGAAGATCACCTTCGCGGGCATTTTCTCGGCGACGATCGTCGGCGTGGTCGTCGGCCTGGGGCGGCTGTCCACCAACGCGCTGGCGCGGCTGCTGTGCCGCGGCTACGTCGAGGCGATGCGCAACGTGCCGCTGCTGCTGCACATCTTCCTCTGGTACGGGATCCTCCTGCAGCTGCCGGCAGCGGCGGACGCGCATGCCTGGGGCGGCCAGGTGCTGGCCACCAATCGCGGCATCTACCTGTTCAACCCCGTGGTCGACGGCTTCGAGGTGCATGCGGGCCTGTTCGTCACGCCGGAATTCCTGGCGCTGTTCATCGGCATCACGCTGTACACCGCGGCCTTCATCGCGGAGATCGTGCGGGCCGCGGTCGGCTCGCTGCAGCGCGGGCAGTGGGAGGCCTCGACGGCGCTGGGCCTCTCGCGCGCCACGACCTTGCGCCGCGTGGTGCTGCCCCAGGCCTTGCGGGTGGCGCTGCCGCCGCTGACCAGCGAATACCTGGGCATCTTCAAGAACAGCACCCTGGCGGTGGCCGTGGGCTACCAGGACTTCATGGCCATCAGCAACACCATGCTCACCGAGACCGGGCAGGCAGTGGAAGTGATGGCGGTGGTGATGGCCTTCTACGCGGTCGTGAGCCTGCTGGTGAGCGCAGCGATGCATGGCTACGAGCACCGCAATGCGCGCTGGGGGTTGCGGTGAACTACCTCGCCGGCGAGCGCATTCCGCCGCGGCCGCCGCCCGCTGCGGCATCGGGCTGGCTGGCGCGGGCCCGGGCGCTGTTCTTCGCCACCAAGGCTTCAGCGGTGGTCACCGTGCTGCTCGGTGCGGCGACGGTGTGGCTCGCGTGGCACCTGTGGCTTTGGGGCGTGAGGCACGCGATGTTCAGCACCGGCGGTCAGGGCTCGCAAGCCTGCCTGGCGCCGGGCGTCGGCGCGTGCTGGGCGGTCGTGGGCGACAAGTTGCGGCTGATCCTGTTCGGCATCTATCCCTACGAGCAGCAGTGGCGGGCCGGCATCGCGATGGCGATCCTGGTCGTCATGTATGCCGTGTCGGCCATGCCGCGCTTCTGGGGCTGGCGGCTGTCCGCGGCCTGGACGGTGGCGCTCGCGGCCTTCGGCGTGCTGATGTGGGGCGGCGTGTTCGGCCTGCCCTGGGTGCCCGACGACCAGTGGGGCGGACTGCCGGTGACCTTGATCCTGGCCACCTTGGGCATCAGCGCCGGCTTCCCCCTGGCCATCGTGCTGGCGCTGGTGCGGCACCAGGCGAAGGGCGGCGTGGGCAAGGCGCTGGCCGTGGCCTACATCGAGCTGGCGCGCAGCGTGCCGCTGCTGGCGGTGCTGTTCCTCGCCAGCGTGATGTTCCCGCTGTTCCTGCCGCCGGAGTGGAACCTGTCCAAGCTGTTCCGCGTGTTCGTCGCCTTCGCGCTGTTCACCGCGGCGTATCTCGCCGAAGTGATCCGTGGCGGCCTGCAGGCGCTGCCGCTCGGGCAGTACGAGGCCGCGGCGGCCCTGGGCCTGTCGCGCTGGGTGACGACGACGCGCGTCATCCTGCCGCAGGCGCTGGCCACCGTGCTGCCGGCGATCGTCAACGTCTTCATCGGCTTCTTCAAGGCCACCTCCATCGTGGTGGTGATCGGCCTGTTCGACCTGATGACCGCCGCCAAGCGCGCCACCGCCGACCCGCAGGTGGAGGGCTTCAGCACCGAGGTCTACCTGTTCGTGGCCCTCATCTACTTCGCCTTCTGCTACGCCATGTCGGCCTACAGCGCCCACCTGCAGCGCCGGCTGGACGCGAGCCGCCCCGGAACCCCGCCACCATGAGCGACATCCTCCGCATCCGCAACCTGGACAAGTGGTACGGCAGCTACCACGCGCTGCGTTCCATCGAGCTGGCCGTGGCCGACCAGGAGCGCATCGTCGTCTGCGGGCCGTCCGGCTCCGGCAAGTCCTCGCTGATCCGCTGCATCAACGGCATCGAAAGCTTCCAGTCCGGCGCGCTGGAAGTCTGCGGCATCGCCTTGAAACCCGAGGGCGGTGATCTGACGACGGTACGGCGCAACGTCGGCATGGTGTTCCAGCAGTTCAACCTGTTCCCGCACATGACGGTGCTGGAGAACTGCACGCTGGCGCCCACCACCGCGCGCGGCATGTCCTTGAAGGAAGCGCAGGCGGTGGCCATGGAATTGCTGGCGCGGGTGCGCGTGGCCGAGCACGCCCACAAGTACCCGGCGCAGCTTTCCGGCGGGCAGCAGCAGCGCGTGGCCATCGCCCGGGCGCTGTGCATGAAGCCGCGGCTGATGCTGTTCGACGAGCCGACCTCCGCGCTCGACCCGGAGATGGTCAAGGAGGTGCTGGACACCATGGTCGCGCTGGCGCACGAGGGCATGGCCATGGTCTGCGTGACCCACGAGATGGGTTTCGCCCGCCAGGTCGCCGACCGGGTGGTGTTCATGGACGAAGGCCAGGTGCTGGAGGTGGCGCCGCCGGCGGAGTTCTTCGGCACGCCGCGGCACCCGCGGGCGCAGGCGTTTCTCGGAGACTTGCTCCACGCGTGAGCCCGGCGCAGTCAAAATGCGCGGTCAGGAGCCCCGCATGAATCTGCGTGAAGACAAGGTCCAGGAACTGAAGCGCGCCAAGCTGCGCGCCTTCCTGTTGCTGGCGGCCGCGGCCGGATTGTTCCTGGTGACGCTCGCCCTGCCGCCCCGCGCCTGGGTGCTGGCCCTGCGCGCCATCACCGAGGCGGCCATGGTGGGCGGCCTGGCCGACTGGTTCGCGGTGACGGCGCTGTTCCGCCGCATCCCGACCGGCATCCCGTACATCACGGCGCACACCAACGTCATCTCCAACAGCAAGGACCGCATCGCCGACAACCTGGCGGTCTTCGTCAAGGAGAAGTTCCTGGACCCGGAGTCGCTGGTCAAGCTGATCCGCAAGAACGATCCGGCGGGTTTCCTGGCCACGTGGCTCAGCGACGAGGCGAACACGCGCAAGCTGGGCGGGACCCTGGCACGGGCGGCGGGCGGCGCGCTGCACATGGTGGAGGACACCCGCATCGAACAGCTGCTGCGCGACGCGGCGCGCGAGATGCTGCGCGACGTCGATCTGTCGCAGGCGCTGGCCGGCGTGCTGGACACGCTGACATCCGACAACCGCCACGAGGAGTTGCTGGAGCAGGCGATCATGCGGGCGACCCGGCTGCTGGACAAGCCGGAGTCGCGCCAGTGGATCGCCCGGCACATCGCGCAGTGGCTGAAGGAGGAGTACCCGCGCACGGGCAAGGCCTTGCCCACCGAATGGATCGGCCGCAATGCGGCGGACATCGTCACCGGCGCGGTCAACAAATGGCTCGATGCGATCCGGCAGGACCCGATCCACAAGTACCGCTTGCTGTTCGACCAGATGGTGCGCGAGTACGTCGAGCGCCTGAAGTCGGACCCGGTGCTGAAGGCGCGGGCGGAGCAGGTGAAGCACTTCATCCTGGACGATGCCGCTTTCGGCAAGTACATCGCCGGCCTGTGGGGCGCTTTCCGCCGCTGGCTGACGGAGGACCTGCAGCACGAGGACTCCGCCTTCCAGCGCAGCGTGGCGGCCTCCGGCGCGTGGCTGGGACGGCAGCTGGTGGAAGACTCGGGGCTGCGCGAAGCGCTGACCGGGCACATGGAACAGGCGGCGCGCGGCATGGCGCCGGACTTCGCCGAGTTCCTGACCGTGCACATCCGCGACACCATCCGCAACTGGGACGCGCGCGACATGGCGCAGCAGATCGAACTGAACATCGGCAAGGACCTGCAAGCGATCCGCATCAACGGCACGCTGGTGGGCGGCTCGATCGGACTGGGGCTGCACCTGCTCACGTACCTGCCGGGCCTGGTGCCCTGGCTGCGGGTCGGGCACTAAGATCGAGCGAGGAGGACAAGCCATGCCCGGACCGCTGCAAGGACTGAAGGTGATCGAGATGGCCGGCCTGGGGCCGGCTCCGTTCTGCGCCATGCTGCTTGCCGACATGGGCGCGCAGGTGGTGCGCATCGCCCGGCCCAACGACGCGTCGGTCGCCCCCGAGGGCGTGACCGCACGCGGCCGGCCGACGCTGGCCCTGGACCTGCGCCAGCCCGAGGCGGTGGGCACGGTCTTGCGCATGATCGAAAGCGCCGACGCGCTGATCGAAGGCTTCCGCCCCGGCGTGATGGAACGCCTGGGCCTCGGTCCAGATGTGTGCCTCGCGCGCCGTCCGCAACTGGTCTACGGCCGCATGACCGGCTGGGGCCAGCACGGGCCGCTGGCCCAGGCCGCCGGCCACGACATCAACTACATCGCGCTCACCGGCGCGCTGCATGCCATCGGCCGGGCCGGCGAGCCGCCGGTGCCGCCGCTGAACCTGGTGGGCGACTTCGGCGGCGGCGCCATGATGCTCGCCTTCGGCGTGCTGGCCGCGGTGATCGAAGCGCGCGGCTCCGGCAAGGGCCAGGTGGTGGACGCCGCCATGACCGATGGCGCCGCGCTGCTGTCGGCCATGCTGTACGGCTTTCGTGGCAACGGCCGCTGGGGCCTGGGCCGCGAGCAGAACATGCTGGATGGCGGCGCGCACTTCTACCGCTGCTACGAATGCGCGGACGGCAAGAGCGTCGCCATCGGCGCGATCGAGCCGCAGTTTTATGCGCTGCTGCTGGAAAAGTGCGGCATCGCCGATCCCGAGCTGGCGCAGCTGCAGAACGACGCGAAGCGCTGGCCCGAATTCCGCGAGAAGCTCGCCGCGCTGTTCCGGACGAAGACGCGCGACGAGTGGTGCGCGCTGCTGGAAGGCACCGACGCCTGCTTCGCCCCGGTGCTGGACTGGGACGAGGCGCCGCGCCATCCGCACAACGTGGCGCGCGACACTTTCGTGCAGCTCGATGGCGTGTTGCAGCCGGCCGCGGCGCCGCGCTTCAGCCGCACGCCAGGTGAGGCGCGCGGGCGCGTGACGGCATCAGCCGACGACATCCTCGGTCGCTGGTTCGAGGGCCCTAGCAGGCCGGAGTGAGCGCGCGGACGAAGCGTCCACCAGCAACTCCGGCCCCATGTCCGTGACGACCGGCACACCGAGCAAGGCCTGGCTCCGGTCCACCTCCGCCTGCAACAGCGCAATGGCCTTGGCCACGCCGGCCTGACCCGCTGCCGCGGCTGCGAACAGCATCGGCCGCCCCACGAAGGTGGATTGCGCGCCCAGCGCCAGCGCCTTCATCACGTCGGTGCCGCGCCGGATGCCGCCATCCATCATCAGGGGCAGCCCGCGGACCGCATCGGCAATGGCGGGCAACGCATCCAGCGTGGCAACCGTTCCATCCAGTTGCCGCCCGCCATGGTTGGACACCACCAGCCCGTCGGCGCCCAGCGTGCGATAGCGCTTGGCGTCTTCCGCATTCACCACGCCCTTGACCACCAGCGGCCCCTGCCACTCGCGCCGGATCCAGCGGAAGTCGTCCCAGGACAGCGGCGCGCCGGGCGGCGCCGTCGGCGCGGAGGTGACGCGATGCGAGCGCTGCGCGTCCAGGTTCTCCATCCACGGGATGCCGCGCGCGAAGAACTGGCGCGCCGCCGTGCCCAGCAACCAGCCCGGATGCAGCAAGGTGTCCGCCACCAGGCGCGCGCTGGGGCGCACCGGAATCGAGAAGCCGTGGCGCAGGCTCAGCTCGCGGCTGGGCGGCACCGGGGTGTCCACGCACAGCACCAGCACCGGGCACTTGGCGGCGCGCAGGCGCGCCAGCAGGCGGCCAGTGCGGGCGCGATCGCCATCCACATAGGCCTGGAACCAGGCTTGCGGATAGGCTTCCAGCACGCGTTCCACCGGCGTCAGCGAAGCGCCGCTCAGGACATACGGCACGCGGGCCGCGGCAGCTGCGCTGGCCATCGCCACGTCGGCATCGAAGCGGAAGAGGGCGCTCACGCCCAGCGGCGCGATGCCGAAGGGCGAGGCGAAGGCCTGCCCGAACAAGGTGATGTTCTGCCGCCGCTGCGGGCCGGCGTTCAGCGTGCGCGGCAAGAAGGCCCAACGGTCGTAGGCCGCGCGGTTGTTGTCGGCCGACCAGCCGTCGGCCGAACCGCCACGCACGAAGCCGTACAGGCCGCGCGGCAGGCGGCTGCGCGCCGCGTCCTCGAAATCGTGAAGGCTCAGGTATCGCTCATCCAGGCTCATCTGCGCATGATGACATCGGCGAGCCGCAATCGAGCCCGGAAGCGCGCAATAGCGTCAGAAAACTGCGCCCTTTCCCAGGGCAACCGGCCGATGCGTCGCCTGAGTGCACGCCTGCGGCGACGCTGTCGCTAGCGCGCTGGTGCGGTTTTCCCCGCTGGCCCCAGGCCCTGGTAGAGGCGCAGTGCCTGCGCCGCCGTCTTCTCGTCGCACACCAGCACCTTGGGCAGGCGGGCATGCAGCACCGCCGCGATGATCGCCGCCTTGTGCTGGCCGCCGGAAGCGACGATGACGGTGGGGATCCTGGCCAGCGCTTCCAGCGACGCCGTGATGGCGCGCTGGTTGACCGGGTGGTCGACCGGGCCGCCCGCAGCATCGAGGAAGCGGCCGACGATGTCGCCCACGGCGCGCGCGCGCTTCAGGCTGGCGATCGTCACGTCCCTGGGCAGGCCGTAGCGCACCAGCAGGGACTGCTCGCTGATGTCGCCCACGCTCAGGAGCGCGACGTCGTTGCTGGCCATTTCGGCAAACGACTCCTGGAACACGTCCTGCGCCACCAGCGTGTCGCGTGACTTCTGGCTGCCCGCATACAGTGGCGCCGCCAGGTAGCTGCAGCGCGCGCCCAGGCGCGTCGCCAGCGCGCTGGCCGTCTCGAAGGTGTTGATCTCCAGCCCGCGCGTGAGCCCGCCCATCATCGAGTTGACGTGGACGTCGGGCCAGTGGCCCGGCTTGACGAAGCGGATGGTCTCGCGCAGCGTCGCGCCCCAGCCCACGCCGATGCCGCGCACGCGCTGCGTCGCGAGGTGTCTCGAGAGGAACTCTCCGGCGGCGCGCCCCAGCAGCACCGGGATCTGCGCCGGGTCCTCGGGCGTCGGCACGATGGCGGCGTGCTGCAGGCCGCACACGCGTTTGAGCTCGGCTTCCAGCTCCACGCAACTGGCCAGGCGCGAATTGATGGTGATGCCCACCAGGCCGCTGGAGCGGGCCTCGCCCAGCAGGCGGTTCACCTTCAGGCGGGTCAGGCCCAGCTGCTCCGCGATGCGGTCCTGCGTCAGGCCTTCCATGTAGTAAAGCCAGGCCGCGCGCACCAGCACCTGCTCTTCGTCCATCCGCGCCTCCGTGAATGCCCTGATGCTACTGCACGATGCAAAAGTTTTTACCATGATACAGTTGTTCAAACGAGGCCCGGCAAGCGGGCGGGCAAGCAACAAGACATGGCAGGTTCCGATTCCATCTTGCAGGCGGCGGTGCGCGATGCGGCGGTCACGCGCGAAGTGCTCGTCGACCGCGGGGCCGCGGCCGCATTGCCGCTCGTGGCCATGCGCCGGGTTGCGGGGGCACGCTGGCTGGTGGTGGCCGACGACAACACCTGGGGCGCGGCCGGCGCAGCCGCCCACGAACAACTGCGCGCGCAGGGGGTGCTCACCGCCGAACCGCTCGTGCTGCCCGTCCGGCCGCGCGCCAAGCCAGACCTGGCCACGGCGCAAGGCATCGCGCAGCGGCTGCAGGAGAGCGACGCGCTACCCATTGCCGTGGGTTCCGGCGTCGTCAACGACCTGGCCAAGCACGCCGCGGCCCTGGCCGGCAAGCCTTACATCTGCGTCGCCACCGCGGCCTCCATGGACGGCTATGCGGCATCGGGCGCGGCGCTGCTGCAGGACGGCTTCAAGCGCACCTTGGCCTGCCCGCCGCCGGTGGCCGTGCTGGCGGACCCGGACGTGCTGGCCGCCGCGCCGCCCGCCATGGCGGGCTGGGGCTATGGCGACCTGGCCGGCAAGGCCGTGGCCGGCGCCGACTGGCTGCTGGCCGACGCGCTGGAGGTGGAAGCGATCAACCCGGCGCCCTTCGGCCTGGTGCAGGACCACCTGGGCGAATGGCTGGCGCAACCCGGGCGCCTGGCCGCGCGCGAGCCGCAAGCCCTGGGCGCATTGCTCTCGGGCCTGCTGGTGAGCGGCTTCGCGATGCAGGCCCACGGCAACTCGCGCCCGGCCAGCGGCAGCGACCACCAGTTCTCCCATTTGTGGGAGATGGAGAGCCTGCAGGTAGGCGGCCAGCCGGCGGCGCACGGCGCCTGCGTCGGCGTGGGCTGCGTGGCCATGCTCGCCTTGTACGAATGGCTGCTGGCGCAGCCCGCCGCCGTCATCGCGCAAGCCAGCGCCCGCGATGCCCAGGACGGCGACGCGATCGCGCGCGAAGTCGAGGCCACGCTGGGCAGCGGCGAAGTCGCCGCCGCGGCGCTGCAGGAAATGAAGGCCAAGCGCGCCATCGGCAGCCGCCGCGAGCGCGTGCAGCGCTTCGTGCGCGTGTGGCCGCAACTGCGCGCCACGCTGGCCGCGCGGCTGGTGGACGCTGTGGCGATGCAGCAGCGGCTGCGCGCCGCCGGCGCCCCGGCGCACCCCGCCGACCTGGGCATTTCGCATTCCACGCTGGCGGCCGACTACCGCCGCGCGCGCCTGATCCGCCGCCGCTACACGCTGCTGGATCTGCTGGAAGACCTCGGCTGGCTGGACGACGCCGTGGCCGACCTCTTTGCGCCCCGGGGCTTCTGGGGCCGGCAGGCCGACACGCTGCCGCACACCGCGCTCGAGGCGCATCCATGAACCAAGGAGACATCGTCATGAAGCTGGCCAGACGTACTTTGGCGCTGGGCGCCGCCGCCCTGTTGGCCCTGAACGCGCTGCCCGCCGCCGCGGCCGAACCGGTGCAGGTGCAGTGGTGGCATGCCATGAGCGGCGTGCTCGGCGAGCGGGTGGACGAACTGACGAAGAAGTTCAACGCCTCGCAGCAGAAGTACGTGGTGGTCGCCACCTACAAGGGCAACTACGACGAGTTGATCAACGGCACCATCGCGGCCTACCGCGCCAAGCGCGCGCCGCAGCTGGTGCAGATCTACGAGCGCGGCTTCATGACGATGCTGCTGTCGGACGCCACGCTGCCGGTGCAGGACCTGCTGACGCAGCGCAACTACCAGGTCGACTGGAACGACTTCGTGCGGCCAGTGGCCGGCTTCTACAGCTACAAGGGCAAGCTGATGGCGATGCCCTTCAACTCGTCGTCGCCCATCCTCTGGTACAACAAGACGCACTTCGAGAAGGCGGGCTTCGCCAAGCCCGGCGAGACCTGGCAGGAGCTGGAAAAGCAGCTGTACACCATCAAGCAGAAGGGCATCTCCGCCTGCGGCTCGGTGCTGGCCGGTGACTACCACTGGAGCCTGATCGAGAACTACAGCGCCATCAACGACCTGCCTTACGCCACCAAGGCCAACGGCTACAAGGGGCTGGACACCGAGTTCGTCTACAACAAGACGCTGGTGGTGCAGCAGGTGGCGCGCGTCAAGAAGTGGATCGACGACGGCGTGATGGAGATCGCCGGCCAGGGCTTGAGCCCCGAGCAGCTGTTTACTTCCGGCAAGTGCTCCACCTACTTCGCCTCCACCGCCGCCCACAGCGGCATCGAGCGCAACGCCAGGATCGACTGGAGCGCCACCTACCTGCCCTGGGAGCAGGGCAAGACGCCGAAGAACAGCACCATCGGCGGCGCGGCGCTGTGGGTGCTGAAGGGCGGCAAGCCGGCCGAATACGACGGCGCAGCCGCCTTCCTGGCCTACTTGGCCAAGCCGGAGACGCAGGTGTGGTGGCACAAGGTGACCGGCTACGTGCCGCTGACCGACAAGGCCTACCAGATGGCCAAGATCGAGGGCTACTACAAGGACCACCCGACGCGCGAGATCGCCATCTTGCAGCTGGGCCGCGGCACGCCCACCGACAATTCGCTGGGCTTCCACTTCGGCAACTTCACGCAGACCATGTTCGCGCAGCGCGAGGAGTTCGACGCCATGGTGGCGGGCAAGAAGACGCCGCAGGCCGCCATGGACGCCGCGGTCGCGCGCGGCAACGACGTCCTGCGGCAGTACGAGAAGTTGAACAAGGGCAAGTACTAGGACGGCTGGCGATGGGGAGAGCAAGCGACGAGGGCCTGAAGCGGGCGCACTTCAAGGAGGTGCGCCTGCCGGTACTGCTGCTGGTGCCGCAGCTGGGCATCCTGCTGCTGTTCTTCTTCATCCCCTCGCTGCGGGCGCTGACGCAGGCCTTCCTGCTGTCCGACCCCTTCGGGAACACAGTGCAGTTCGCCGGCCTGCAGAACTTCACCGAGCTGCTGGCCAGCGAGAGCTATCGCAACTCGATCCAGGTCACGGTGGTCTTCACGCTGGCGCAGAACGCGCTGACCCTGGCGTCGGCGCTGGTGCTGGCCTTCGCGTCGGACCGCATCATCCGCGGCAAGGGGCTGTACAAGGCCATCATCCTGCTGCCCTATGCCATCGCGCCGGTGATCGCCGGCATCCTGTGGGCCTTCCTGTTCAATCCGGCCGTGGGGCCGCTGGCCCAGTTGCTCCATCGCGCAGGCATCGCGTGGGACCCGAACCGCAGCGGCACCGACGCGATGGTGCTGGTGGTGCTGGCCGCCTCGTGGAAGCACATCTGCTACAACTACATCTTCCTGCTCGCGGGGCTGCTGGCGATTCCGTCGTCGCTGCTGGAGGCCGCGGCCGTCGATGGCGCCAAGCCCTTGCGGCGCTTCTTCACCATCGGGCTGCCGCTGCTGGGGCCCACGCTGTTCTTCCTGGCCGTGATGAATTTCGTCTACGGCTTCTTCGAGGTGTTCGCCATCATCGACGCCGTCACCAAAGGCGGCCCGGCCGGCGCGACCAACGTGCTGGTCTACAAGGTGTTCACCGACGGCTTCGTCAACCTCGACCTGGGCTCGTCGGCCGCGCAGTCGGTGATCCTGATGGCGTTCGCGCTGCTCATGACGCTGCTGCAGTTCCGCTACGTCGAGCGCAACGTCAACTACGACGTCTGAACCCGCATGGTCGAACGCACGCCCATCCTCGACGGCATCTGCCACGCCATCCTGCTGGCCGGCGTGGCCATGGTCTGCGTGCCGCTGTACCTGGCCTTCGTCGCCGGCTCGCTGACCATCGAGCAGGTGCAGCAGGTGCCGCTGCCGTGGACGCCGGGCGGCGAGTTCCTGGCCAACCTGGACACGGCCTGGACCAAGGGCCATTTCCGGCAGCTGTTCGTCAACTCCTTCGTGGTGTCCTGCGGCATCACTGCCGGCAAGATCGCCGTGTCGCTGCTGTCCGCGTTTGCCATCACCTATTTCCGCTTCCCGTTCCGGATGACGGCGTTCTGGCTGATCTTCGTGTCGCTGATGCTGCCGATCGAAGTGCGCATCTCGCCGACCTACGAGGCCGTGGCCAACGCGGCGCTGCCGCTGCAGTGGTTGGCCGATGCCCTGCACCTGGCGGGCGCCTGGCAATGGCTCACGGGCCACGAGGTCGAGATCCAGCTCGAATGGAACATGGTCAACACCTACCAGGGCTTGATCCTGCCGCTGATGGCTTCGGCCTCGGCGACCTTCCTGTTCCGCCAGTTCTTCCTGACGGTGCCCGAGGAGCTTTGCGAAGCCGCGCGCCTGGATGGCGCTTCGCCCATGCACTTCTTCTGGACCGTGCTGCTGCCGCTGTCGCGGTCCAACATGGTGGCGCTGGCCATCATCCTGTTCCTCTACGGCTGGAACCAGTACCTGTGGCCGCTGCTCTTCACCACCGACAAGGACATGGCGACCGCGGTGGTGGGCCTGAAGCAGCTGATCCCGCGGGCGGACTCGCAGCCGGCGTGGAACGTGGCCATGGCGGCCGCCTTGCTGACGATGCTGCCGCCGGTGGTGGTGGTCGCCGTCCTGCAGCGGTCCTTCGTGAAGGGCCTGGTGGACAGCAGCAAATGAAGGAAGGAGATTTCACCGATGATCATCGTCGGCCATCGCGGCGCCCGTAACCTCTGGCCCGAGAACAGCCTGTCGGGCTTCCGGCGCCTCCTGGCCACGGGGGCCGACGCCGTGGAGTTCGACGTCCACGAGACGAAGGACCAGGTGCCGGTCGTGATCCACGACCCCACGCTCGATCGCACGACGCAGTCCACCGGCGCCATCCGCGATCTCGACGCAAGCCTGGTGCTGGCCACGCCGCTGCGGCCCGGGCAGGGCGAGCAGGGCGGACCGGCGGGCGAATGCGTGCCCTCGCTGGACGAGGTGCTGGCCCTGTTCAAGCCCACGCAGATGGAACTGCACGTCGAGATCAAGACCAATGCGGCGGGCGAGGTGGCGCCGGCGGCGATCCAGCGGCTGGTGAAGAAGCTGCACGACGCGGGCGTGGCTGACCGGAGCATCCTCACCTGCTTCGTGCCGCAGGTGCTGGAGCAGGTGACGCAAGCGTGGCCGCAGGGCCGCGTGCTGGCCTCGCTGGACCACCGCTCGGCCGAGATGCTGGGCGGCATCGGGGCCGCGCTGGCGCGCTATGCCGCCATCCCGAACTGCCTGGTCGCCGTGCAGAAGGCCTTGCTGGAGGCGACCTGGAACCAGTGCATGGCGGTGCTGGGCGGGCAGCGGCTGGGCGTGTGGGTGATCAACGAGCCCGACGAGATCCGCCACTGGATGCAGATGCCGATCCGGCAGATCACCACCGACCGGCCGGATCTCGCCATGGCGGCGCGTGGCTGAGAGCATGCCGTCGCTGAGACGCCGCCGCCTGCTGGGGGGCGCGGTCGCGGCCGCGTCGCTGGCCTGTCCGTCGCTGAGCCTGCGCGCCCAGGCCTGGCGCGGCCCCTACCCGTTCACGCTGGGCGTGGCTTCGGGTTGCCCGACCCCCGAGGGCGTGGTGCTGTGGACGCGGCTGGCGCCCGAGCCGCTGCAGGGCGGCGGCATGGGCGAAACCGCGGTGGACGTGCACTGGGAACTGGCGCGCGACGAAGCCTTCACGCGCATCGCCGCGCGCGGCAAGGTGCAGGCCACGGCGGCCGATGCGCACTCGGTGCGCGTGGAACTCCGCGGCCTGGAGCCCGGGCGCCACTACTGGTACCGCTTCACCGCCGGCGGCGCGCGCAGCGCCACGGGCCGCACCCGCACCGCGCCGGCCTTGGACAGCGACGCGCCGGTCCGCTTTGCATTCGCCTCGTGCCAGCAGTACGAGCAGGGCTACTTCTCCGCTTACCGCGACATGGCGGCCCAGCCGCTGGACCTGGTGGTGCACCTGGGCGACTACATCTACGAGAACTCGTGGGGCTCGCGCCTCGTGCGCCACCACGAAGCCGGCATCCCCACCGAGCTGGCGGAGTTTCGCGACCGCTATGCGCTGTACAAGTCCGATCGCGACCTGCAGGCCGCGCACGCCGCCTGCCCGTGGCTGGTGAGCTGGGACGACCACGAGGTCGCCAACGACTACACCGGCGACGTGTCGCCGCGCATGGCGGACCCGGCCCGCTTCCTGGCGGTGCGCGCCGCCGCCTACCAGGCCTGGTACGAGCACATGCCGGTGCCGGCCAGCGCGCGCCCGCAAGGGCCTGACGCGCGCATCTACGCGCGCTACCGCTTCGGCCGGATGGTGGACCTGGTCATGCTCGATGGCCGCCAATACCGGTCGCACCACGCCTGCGTGCCGGCGACCACGGCCGCGCCACTGGTGGATTGCCCCGATCGGCTGGACCCGAGCCGCACCTTCCTGGGCGCGCAGCAGGAGGCCTGGCTGGCGAGCGAGCTGGCGTTGCCCGCCACGCAGTGGACGGTGATCGCCCAGCCCACCCTGCTGGCGAGCGCGGAGCGCGCCAGGCCGCCCGGGCACGGCTACTGGATGGACGGCTGGGACGGCTACGCCGCCGCGCGCGACCGCCTGCTCGAGACGCTGGCCACGCGCCGCCCGCGCAACGCCATCGTCGCCAGCGGCGACGTCCATGCATTCTGGGCGGCCGACCTGCGGCGCCAGCCCGATGCGCCGGTGCTGGCCGCGGAGTTCGTCGGCGGCGCCATCACCTCGGAAGGGCCCAGTGCGGCCAGCGTGGCCAACATGCTGGCGCGCAACCCGCACCTGAAGTACGGGCGGGGCGACCGGCGCGGCTACGCCATCGCCGACGTGGACGGCAAGCGCTGCGCCGTGGAGTTCCGCGCAGCCGATGACGAGAAGGAAGCAGCGTCGGCGGTGCGCACCTTGAAGCGCTTCGTGGTGGCCGACGGTGCGGCCGGCGTCCAGCTGGCAGGCGGCTGAGCGCCTTTTTCCGGATTGGATCGGCTTCCGGCGCGCATGGCCGGCAAGATAATCGCGGCATGAGCTCCCTTGTCTCCGAACGCATGACCCAGCTGCGCGGCTGGGAAGGCCGCAGCGAGACGGTGGCCGACGACATCACGCCGACTCCCGTCCGCCTGCTCTCCGCCACGCTGGACCGGCCCGACCCGGAGCCGCTGCCCGGCACGGAGCTGCCGCCGCTGTGGCACTGGCTGTACTTCCTGCCGCGGCATGGACAGAGTGAGTTGGGCCCTGACGGCCACGCGCGCCTGGGCGGCTTCCTGCCGCCGGTGCCGCTGCCGCGCCGCATGTGGGCGGGCGGCCGCCTGCAGTGGCACGCGCCGTTGCGCGTGGGCGAGCGCGTGGAGCGCATCTCGCGCATCGCGTCCGTGAGCCACAAGGCTGGCCGCAGCGGCGACCTTGTCTTTGTACTGGTGCAGCACGAAGTGCACAACGCCAACGGCCTCGCGCTGAGCGAGGAGCACGACATCGTCTACCGCGCGCCGCCGCAGCCCGGCGACCCGGTGCCGCCGCCGCAAGCCGCGCCGCGCGATGCGCCGTGGTCGCGCGAGATCGCGCCGGACCCGGTGCTGCTGTTCCGCTATTCGGCGCTCACCTTCAACGGCCACCGCATCCACTACGACCGCAGCTACGTGACCGAGGTGGAAGGCTACCCGGGCCTCATCGTGCACGGCCCGCTGATCGCTACCTTGCTGGTGGACCTGGTGCGGCGCGAGCGGCCTGGCGCGGCGCTGCGCAAGTTCAGCTTCAAGGCCGTGCGGCCGATCTTCGACCTGCATGCGTTCCACGTCTGCGGCGAACCGTCGGCGGACGACCGCAGCGTGCGCCTGTGGGCGCAGGATCACGAAGGCTGGCTGGCGATGCAGGCCGAGGCCGAATTCGCCTGACACAATCAGTCCATACGCAATCGAACGGAGACGAGTGATGAAGAAGATCGGCATGGTCGGCATCGGCATGATGGGCCACGGCATCGCCAGCAACGTCGTCAAGCGCGACTACGAACTGGGCGTGTTCGAGCATCCGGGCAACCAGCCCATTGCAGACCTGAAGGCCGCGGGCGCGAAGACGTACTCCAGCCTGAAGGAGCTGGCCGCGGCGTCCGACGCGATCATCACGGTGCTGACCGGTTCGCCGCAGGTCGAGGCCGTGGTGGCCGGCCTGGTCGAGGGCATGAAGCCCGGCACGGTGGTGATCGACTGCTCCACCGCCATTCCCTCGTCGACGCAGAAAGTGGCGCAGTTGGTGCAGGCGGCCGGCGGCCGCTTCCTGGACAGCCCGATGACGCGCACGCCCAAGGAAGCCGCCGAAGGGCGACTGAACCTGCTGGTAGGCGGCGACGCGGCTTTGCTGGAGGAGTGCCGGCCGCTGCTGCAATGCTTCGCCGAGAACATCACGCACGTGGGCCCGGTGGGCGCCGGCCACAGCATGAAGCTGCTGCACAACTACGTGTCCCTGGGCATGGTGACCTTGCTGGCCGAAGCGGCTGCCTGCGCCGGCCGCAACGGCGTCACGCCGCCGGCCTTCGTCGAAGTGCTGGCCAAGGGCGGCGGCGGCGGCATCGCGCTGGAGCGCATCAAGCCTTACCTGCTGGCGGGCGACACGTCGGGGCTGCGCTTCTCGCTGGCCAATGCGCGCAAGGACATGGACTACTACAACGCGATGGCCGCGGATGCGGGGGCGGCGAAGGACGTGGCGGCGGCCGTGCTGTCTACCCTGGCCGGCGCGCTGGAGCAGGCGCCGGAGGCGCTGGTGCCGGAGCTGGCGTCGCTGCTGGGGCGCTGAGGGTTCCTGGCCATCCTGGCCGCTGTTGCCGCGCCTGAGGTGTTTCCCTGATGCGGGCCGCGGCCGGCGCTTCGTACACTGACCATTGATCGATCAACGGTACGAAGACAAAGACCATGACGAACGTGCAGGCCAGCAGTGCGGCCGATGCTTCCTTCCGCTGGCGGGCCGCCGACCTGCAGGACCCGGCCCGCTACACCCGCTGGTGGTCCGACGAGGAACTGGCCGCTTTCGAAGCCATCGCCAACTCGCCAGCCGCGTCGGCGCACCAGGCTGCCGACCCGGGCCCGGCGCCCGTACTTGCTCCCGTGCTGCAACGCGCGCTCGACGCGATCCGCCGCGAGCTGCAATCGGGATTGGGCTTCGTGCTGCTGCGCGGCCTGCCTTTCGAGCGCTGGAGCGTCGACCAGGCGCGCATGGCCACCTGGGCCATCGCGCACGCCACCGGCGTCCCGGTGACGCAGACCGCGCAGGGCGCGCGCCTCGTCGACGTGATGGACACTTCGCGCCAGCAGGCGAGCCCGCGCCAGTTCAGCACCAGCCAGGAACTGCGGCTGCACACCGACCCGGCCTCGGACCTGATCGGCCTCGCCTGCGTCAACCCCGCGGCCGAAGGCGGCGATTCGGTGCTGGCCAGTTCGGTGTCGGTGCATGACGCGCTGGCGAAGCAGCGCCCGGACCTGCTGGCGCTGCTGTACGAAGGCTTCCACTGGCATCGCTTCAACGAAGGCCGCAAGGGCGACGCGGCGGTGTGCGAGCAACGGGTGCCGGTCTTCGCGCGCAACGAAAGCGGAGGCATCTCCTGCCGCTACGTCCGCAGCCCCATCGCTGCCGGCCACAAGGAAATCGGCCAGCCGCTGACCGACGCCCAGGTCGAGGCGCTGGACCTGTTCGACCGCCTGGCTTCCTCGCCCGAGCTGCGCATCCATTTCCGCATGGGCCCCGGCGACATCGTGCTGGTGAACAACATGACGGTGATGCACGCGCGCACCCAGTTCACCGACCATCCGGAGGGCCAGGCGCCACGCCGCATCTTCCGGCTGTGGTTGCAGGGGCACCCCGGTTTCCGCGACGTGCCGCCCGTGCTGAACTACTTCAACGGCGGCGAGTGCGGCATCCCCGTGACCGGCAGCCAGGCCGCCTACGACGTCAAGTCGCTCTACGCCGACCGCGCCAGCGGCGGCGTGGCCAACCTGGGCCTGCGTCAATGAAGGCGGAAATCCCGCCCTGTCCCTGGAGCCGGCTGGAGCAGCAGGACGAAGAGCTGCACCTGGAGCAGTTCCTCAGCTTCCAGGTGGTGCGGCTCGCGCATGCCTTGCAGCGCGTGTCCGCCCGCGAGTACCTGGACGCGCAAGGCCTGACTGTGTCGGACTGGCGTGTGCTGGCGCTGGTGCGCAGCTGCGGCCCGGTGCAGTTCGCCGAGGTGGCGCAGCGCTCGTCGCTGGACAAGGCGCAGGTGAGCCGCACCGTCAAGAACCTGCGCGAGCGCGGCCTGCTGCAGGCCGAAGGCGATGCGGAACATGCGCAGCGCATCGTGCTGTCGGTGACGCCCGCGGGCAAGCGCGCCCACGCCCAGGTGCTGCCCCGCGCGGCCAAGGCGCAGGCGCAGCTGCTGCGCACGCTGGCGCCGGCCGACCGCGAAGCGCTGTGGCGCTGCGTGCACCAGCTGCAGGCGCAGGTCCGCGACCACGAATCCAAACCCTCCCGGAGCCACCAGGAATGACCGCCCGCCAACCGCTTTCCATCGCCGACGCGCAGGCGCGCACCGGCATCCGCATCCGCCCCATGACCGGCGCGCTCGGCGCGCGCGTGGAAGGCGTCGACCTGCGCCAGCCGCTGTCGCCCGAACGGCGCGAGGTGGTGCAGGCCGCCTTCGACGAGTACCTGCTGCTCACCTTCCCGAGGCAGGAGGCGCTGTCGCCCCAGGAACACATGGCCTTCAGCGAGATATTCGGTGCGCACCAGGACCTGCCACACATCCCGCTGGTAGAGGGCTACCCGAAGCTGCAGAAGGTGCTGGCTGAGACCACGCACGTGAAGGGCCAGATCGTCGGCCAGAACTGGCATTCGGACAGCACCTTCCTGGCGGCCCCGCCGCTGGGCGTGGCGATGCGCGCGGTGGAACTGCCGGACTACGGCGGCGACACGTCCTTCGTCAACGTGTGCGTGGCCTACGAGTCGCTGTCGCCGGCGCTGCAGCAGCAGCTGGCCGGCATGCGCGCCGTGCACAGCGCCACCCGCGTGTTCGGCAAGGCGGCGCAGGAGCGCGAGGTGCAGCTGACCATGCGCGCGAACACCAGCGTGGACGAGGGCGAGCGCGAGTCGGTGCACCCGGTGGTGCGCACGCACCCGCGCACCGGCCGCAAGGGCTTGTTCGTGAACCGCGTGTACACCCAGCGCTTCGAAGGCTGGACGGCGGAGGAGAGCGCGCCGCTGCTCCAGTACCTGTATTCGCTGTACGACAAGCCGGAGTTCGGCTGCCGCGTCGAGTGGCATCCCAACATGATGCTGCTGTGGGACAACCGCTTCACGCAGCACCGCGCCATCTTCGACTACCAGGGCAAGCGCCGCTACCTCGTTCGCACCACGATCCAGGGCGAGCGGCCGGCCTGAAGAGAACCAAGGAGACAACCGTGAGCCATTTGCCATCCACCACGCGCCGCGCCTTCAGCGCCGCGCTTGCCGCCTCGCTGCTGCCGCTGCGCGCGTTTGCCGACGAAGGCTTCCCGGTGCGGCCGGTGAAGTTCGTCAACTGGTCCAACCCGGGCGGCAACCTCGACCTGTTCGGCCGCATCATGGGCGACCAGGCCGCGCGCATGTGGGGCCAGGCCGTCGTCACCGACAACAAGCCGGGCGCCTCCGGCATCATCGCCACCGACTACGTGGCCAAGGCCGCACCCGACGGCTACACGGTGCTGATCACGTCTTCCACCGGCCAGCTGACCAACGCGCTGACCAAGCTGAAGCTGCCCTTCGACCCGGTGAAGGACTTCGAGCCGCTGTCGCTGCTGGCCGCTGGCAACATCGCGCTGTACGCGCGCGCCGACGCGCCCTTCGGCAACCTGAAGGAGCTGGTGGAGTACGCCAGGAAGAGCGGCAGGCCGCTCAGCTACGGCAGCTTCGGCCTGGGCACCAGCGCCCACCTTTATGGCGAAGCACTGGCCAAGCAGGCCGGCATCCAGCTCGTGCACGTGCCGTACAAGACCGGCGAGCTCGGCGCGATGAACGACGTCATCGGCGGCAGCCTCGACCTGTCCTTCTTTTCGCAGGGTACGGCAAAGGTGCACGGCACCACCGGCAAGCTGAAGCTGCTGGCCATCTCGGGCCCGCAGCGCACGAAGATCCTGCCGGACCTGCCGACCTTCGGCGAGCAGGGCTTCAAGGGCTTCGGCATGGCCGGCTGGATCGCCGCGTATGCGCCGGCCCGCACGCCGAAGCCCGTGGTGGCGAAGCTGTCGACGACCATGCGCGAAGCGATCCGGCAGCCGGACGCCAGCGCGAAGCTGGAAGCGCTGGGCTACGACCTGATCGGCAGCTCGCCGGAAGAACTGATGGCCTTCTACCAGGAAGAGTACAAGCGCTTCGCCGAGCTGGTGCAGGTGGCAGGCATCAAGCCGGAGTAGGGCAGCGGCGAAATCCGTTGCCGGCTGACAGGCGGGCCGGCTCGCTCACGCTACCTTGGGTTCACTCACAGCCGTGCTGGCACGGCCTTGAACCTGGGGAGCTGAAGAATGGATACCAACATCCTGGCGGTCATCGCCGTCGTCGTCCTGCTGCTTGTCATCGCGGGCCTGCTACTCACGCGCAAGCGGCGTTCCGAAAACCTGCACGGGCAGTTCGGGCCCGAGTACGAGCGCACCGTCGGTGCCATGGGCAGCCGCGGCAAGGCCGAGGCGGAACTGCTGGCGCGCAAGAAGCGCGTGGACAAGCTGCAGATCGTGCCCTTGTCGCCGCAGGAAGCCGAGCGCTTCCGCATCGACTGGGAGCGCCTGCAGAGCCGCTTCGTCGACAACCCGCAGGCCGCCCTGGCCGAAGCCGACCTGCTGGTGCGCGACCTGATGACCCTGCGCGGCTACCCCATGGGCGATTTTGAAAGCCGCGCCGCCGACATCTCGGTGGACCATCCGCACGTGGTGGAGCAATACCGCGCGGCGCATGCGATCGCCCTGCGCGACCGCGAAGGGCAGGCGGACACCGAGGCGCTGAGGCAGGCCATCGTGCACTATCGCGCGCTGTTCGCGGAGTTGCTGGAGGTGGCCGAGACCAGGCGCGCTGTCGTGCGCGAGCCGGTTCCGATGCCGACGCGCCGCGGGTTCGATGTGAGCCCCGAGCGGGCCATGGCCAGCGAGAAGGTGGAGCGGGAGCGGCGCAGCGAGCGGTGAACCGGATCAGGCGGCCAGCCGGTCGGCGACTTCCGTAAGGCGCACGCAGCCGAGGAGCGCCATGTCGCGATCGATCTCCGCTCGCAGCAGCTGGATCGCCTGTCCGACTCCTTCCTCACCGCCCACTGCGGCCGCATACAGAAACGGCCGCCCGACAAACACATGTTCGGCGCCGAGCGCGAGAGCCTTCAAGACGTCGGTGCCTCGCCGCACGCCGCTGTCCAACATGACAGCCATCCCGCCACTCGCGGCCTTCACCGCCGCCAGTTGATCCAGCGGCGCAGCCGCCCCATCGAGCTGCCGCCCGCCATGGTTGGACACGATCACGCCATCGAGGCCCAGGCGTGAAGCCGCCTCTGCATCCTCCGCGGCCAGTACGCCTTTCAAGACGAGACGGCCGGTCCACTGCGCACGCACCGAAGCCAGCCAATCCCACGACAAGCTGTCGCGCCGATGCTGCCGCACCGCCGTGCGAGAGAACATCGGCGCGCGGCCGGCGGCGAAGTTTTCGAAATGCGGCATGCCCTCGGCGCCCAGCGTGCGCAGGAAGGTGCGCAGCAGCCAGCGCGGACGCAGCGCGGCATCGCGTGCCAGCTTGAAGCTGGGCCGCAGCGGCGAGCCGTAGCCGTTGCGCACGTCGCGCTCGCGGTTGCCGCCCACCGGCACGTCTGCCGTGACGACCAGCGTGCCGTAGCCCGCGGCTCGCAGGCGCGCCAGCAGCGCCTGGTTCTCCGGCTCGTGCGAGGACGGGTACATCTGGAACCAGGCTTGCGGGTTCGCTTCCAGCACGCGCTCCAGGCTCACCAGCGAAGCGCCGCTGAGGATGAAGGGAATGCCGGCCGCAAGTGCTGCGCGCGCCAGCGCCAGGTCCGCACGAAAGCAGGCGAGTCCCGCCGCGCCCATGGGCGCAATGCCGAAAGGCGCGGACCAACCGCCGCCCAGCGTGGCGCAGAGCTGGTCCCGCGACGCCGTGTCGCGCAGCACGCGAGGCACCAGCCGCCGCGCCTCGAAGGCAGCGCGGTTGGCACGCACCGACACGCCGTCCTCCGAACCGCCTTCGATGAACTCGAACAGGCAGCGCGGCAGGCGCCTCCGCGCCGCGGCTTCGCAGTCAGGCAGGTTGAGGATCACGGGCGATCCCTCTTGACAGTTCGCGCTGCAAAACCAAACATACGGACATTATGCCGTTTGCCACTTTCCAGCCGCTGCGCCGCCGCAGCCTCGCCCTTGCTGCCGCCCTGCTGGCCGTCGCGCCTTTCGCCGGTGCCCAGACCGCGCCGCTCACCATCGTCGTGCCCTACGCGCCTGGCGGCGCGCCCGACGTGCTGGCCCGCGAAGTCGCGCCCCAGCTGGCCGCGCGCCTGAAGCGCACGGTGCTGGTGGACAACAAGCCGGGCGCCGCCGGCAACATCGGCGCCGCCTGGGTCGCGAAGACGGCGCAGGAAGGCTCGGCCCTGCTGCTCGCGACGCAGCCCATGGTCACGATCAACCCGCTGCTGTTCAAGAACATGGGCTACGAGGTGAAGGACCTCGTGCCCGTGACCGCGGCGGTCAACGTGGTGGTGGTCGCCGCCGTCAATTCCAGCCTGCCGGTGAAGAACCTGGCGGACTTCGTGCAGTACGCCAAGGCGCATCCCGGCACGGCCTACGGCACCTCCGGCATCGGCACGCCCATGCACCTGGCCGGATTGCGCCTGTCGAAGATGGCCGGCACGCCGCTGACGCACGTCGCCTACCGCGGCGCCGCGCCCAACCTCACCGACCTGCTGGGCGGCCAGATCCAGCTGTCGATCGTCGACTACGCGACCAGCAAGCCCTTTGCCGACGAAGGCCGGCTGCGCATCCTGGGCATCGGCGAGCCGGGCCGCGTGCCGTCCGCCGAGGGCGTGCCCGCGCTGCGCGAATCGGTGCCCGGCTTCGACATCACGTCCTGGTTCGGCTTCTTCGCCCGCAGCGGCACGCCCCAGGCGCAGGTGGACCAGGTGGCGACCGAACTGCGCGCGATCCTGTCCGAGCCCGAGATGCGCCAGCGCCTGCTGGCCCGCGGCATGGTGGAGCGCGCCGAAGGCCCTGCGGCGCTGGCGAAGCTCGTGAAGGACGATACTGCGATGTTCACGCCCATCGTGCGTGACAACAACGTGACCATCGAATGAACGAAATCGCACTGCCGAACGTGGTGGTGCTGGACGACTGGGAAAGCGCTCTCACCGAAGGCCCCCGCTGGGCCGCCCTGAAGCAGCGCACGCGCCTCGCGGTGCACCGGGACACGGTGCAGGACGAGGCCTTGTTCGCGCTGGTGCGCGACGCCCAGGCTCTGGTACTCAATCGCGACCGCACTCCGCTGACCGCGGACCTCATCGCCCGCATGCCCGCCCTGGAAACAGTCGTGCACACGGGCCCGCGCAACATGAAACTGGACCGCGCCGCACTCGATGCGCGCGGCATCCCGGTCCAGGGCACCGATGGCGGCCCCGGCCGCGAAAGCACCTGCGAGCAGGCCTGGTCGCTGATCCTGGCCGCGCGCCGCCGCTTGCTGCAGCAGGTGCGTACGGTGGAAGCAGGCGGCTGGCGCCAGCCGGGCCTGGACGCCTTGCCGGCGATGCTGCACGGCAAGCGCCTCGGCCTGCTCGGGCTGGGCAACATCGGCTCCCTGGTCGCGCGCGTCGGCGCTGCCTTCGGCATGGAGTTGGTCACCTGGAGCCCGCACATGACGCCGGAACGCGCGGCAGAAGCCGGCGCGCGCTCGGTGCCGCTGGAAGAACTGATGGCGACTTCCGATGTCGTCACCATCCACCTGGTGGCTTCCGCCAGCACCACCGGCCTCGTCGACGCACGGCTGCTCGCGCTGATGAAGCCGGATGCCGTGCTGGTGAACACCTCGCGCGCTTCGCTGGTGGTGCAGGACGACCTGGTGCAGGCGCTGAAGGCCGGCCGCCCGGGCGTCGCGGCGCTGGACGTCTTCGACGAGGAGCCGCTGCCGCTGCAGCATCCGCTGCGCGGCGTGCCCAATGTGCTGATCACGCCGCACATGGGCTTCCTCGCGCAGGACGCGATGCTGGCCTATTCGGACGGCGTGGCCGGCGTGCTGGAGCAATGGCTGGCGGGGCGCCGCGCATGACGGGGTTGCTGGACGGCCTGCGTCGCATCGTCGGCGAGAGCTATTGCCTCACCGAAGCGGAGGCGATGGAGCGCTATCTGGTCGAGGAGCGCCGCCTTTTCCGCGGGAACGCAATCGCCGTGGCGCGCCCTGCGGACACGCAGCAGGTCGCGCAGGTGGTGGCGCTGTGTGCGCAACTGCGTGTGCCCGTGGTGCCGCAGGGCGGCAACACCGGCGCCTGCGGCGGCGGCGTGCCGCAAGCCGGCGCCGTGGTGCTCGCGACCGAAAGGCTGAACCGCATCCGTGCCATCGACACCGCCAACTTCACGATGACGGTGGAGGCCGGCTGCATCCTGGCCGACCTGCAGCAGGCGGCGCGCGACGCCGGCTGCTTCTTCCCGCTGTCGCTGGGCGGCGAGGGCAGCTGCCGCATCGGCGGCAACCTGTCCACCAATGCCGGCGGCATCAACGTGCTGCGCTACGGCAATGCGCGCGACCTGATGCTGGGCCTGGAAGTCGTGCTGCCCGATGGCCGCATCTGGGACGGGCTGCGCAGCCTGCGCAAGGACAACACCGGCTATGCGTTGCGGCACCTGTTCGTCGGTGCGGAAGGCACGCTGGGCATCATCACGGCCGCTTCGCTGAAGCTGTTCCCCGCGCCGCGAGAACGGCAGACGGCCTTCGTCGCAGTCACCGACCCGCAGGCGGCGCTGGAACTGCTGAACCTCACTCGCGAAATCACCGGCGACGCGGCCAACGCCTTCGAGCTGCTGCCGCGCAACGGCCTGGACATCGGCCTGCGCAACATGGGCGGCCGCGACCCGCTGGGCGAACGTCACGCCTGGTACGTGCTGCTGGAGCTGTCCTCGCCGCGCGCGAGCGGCCTGCGCGCCGCGTTGGAGGAAGTGCTGGAGACGGCGCTGGCCCGCGGGCTGGTGCTCGACGCTGCCATTGCCGACAGCGAGACGCAGCGGCGCGAGCTGTGGCGCCTGCGCGAGGTGACGGCCGGCGGCCACCAGCACCAGGAAGGCGGGCTGATCAAGCACGACATCGCGGTGCCGGTGAGCCAAGTGCCCGAGATGATCCGGCGCGGCACGGCTGCCTGCGAAGCGGCGATCCCCGGCATCCGCGTCATTCCCTTCGGCCACATGGGCGACGGCAACCTGCACTTCAACCTGGTGCAGCCCCTGGGCTGGGAGCCGCAGCGCTTCTTCGCCGAGCGTGAACGCATGAACCGCATCGTGCACGACCTGGTGCACGAGCTCGATGGCAGCATTTCGGCCGAACACGGCATCGGCTTGCTGAAGGTCGACGAGATGGCGCGCTACAAGGCGCCGCTCGAACTGGAACTGATGCAACGCATCAAGGAGGCCCTGGATCCCCTGGGCCTCATGAACCCGGGCAAGGTGCTGCCACCGCCCGCGCAACAACGATGAATCCTGATTCCGGCCTTACGGCTTCGCTGGGCGCCTTCGCCGCCCGCCCGCAAGACTTTCCCGCTGCCGCGCTGCAGGTGGCGGCTGCCGGCGTCTGCGACGCCATCGGCACCATGTTCGCCGGCCGCAAGGACGCGGCCTTTGCCACCCTGCGCAAGGTGCTGCTGCCCGAGGGCCTGGCGGCAAGCAGCGGCGAAGCCAGTGTGCTCCTCGGCCCCGTGCGTACCCGCGCACTGGATGCCGCCTTCCTGAACGGCGTCGCGACCCATGCCTTGGCGATGGACGACGTGGCGGCCGGCTGCCACCCGAGCGCCTTGCTGGTGCCGGCGCTGCTGGCTGAAGCCGAGACGCTGGGGCGCAGTGGCCGCGACTTGTTGCAGGCCTACGTCGTCGGCTACGAGGTGCTGGCGGAACTGGCCTCGCGCGAACCGGATGCGCTGCATGGCGCCGGCTGGCATCCCAGCTGCATGCTGGGGCCGCCGGCGGTGGCTGCGGCCGTGGCGCGGCTTCGGGGCCTCGACGCGCAACAGTGCACGGCCGCCATCGCCGCCGCTGCCAGCATGACGGGCGGGCTGGTCGCCAACTTCGGCACCCAGACCAAGGCCATCCAGGTCGCCCGCGCATCGTCCGCGGGCCTGCTGGCCGCGCGGCTGGCGGCGGAGGGGCTGACCGCGTCGTCGGACGCGCTGGAGCGCGACCCGGGCCTGCTGAAGGCGATCTCGCCGCAACGCCGCGCACGTCTGGACGGCGTGTTCGATCCGGGCGAGCTGCGCATCGTGACGCAGGGCTTGTCGATCAAGAAGTATCCGGTCTGCTATTCGACGCACCGCGTGGTCGATGCGGCGGCCGACGTCGCGCGGCAGCCGGGCTTCTCCGCCGAGGGCGTGCAGGGCGTGCAGGTGGATATCGGTTCCATGCAAGCCTGGATGGCCCGGCACCACGAGGTGCGCACGCCTTTCGAGGCCAAGTACAGCGTGGAGTTCGCGGCCGCGAGCGGGCTGGTGGCGCGCGACGCCAGCTTCGCGCAGCTGTCAGACGATTTCATCCATGCGCCGCTGGTGCAGCGGCTGATCGCCGCCACGACGCTGCGGCTGCACGAGGAGAAGAGCGCCGACGACCCGGTGTTCTCGCCCTGGGACCGGGTGGTGGTGACGATGAAGGATGGCCGCGTGTTCGATAGCGGCGAGGTGGCTTACGCCTTGGGGCATGCGCGGCGCCCACTGGATGCGCAGGCGCGGCGGAGGAAGTTCCTGCAGTGCGCCGAGGCGGGTGGCTTCGAGAATGGGGAAGTCCTGTTGAACAAGCTGGAGAACTTGCAGGACCTGCCCGACGTCCGGCAACTCTCCACGTAGGCTGGGTTCGGCGACGAGCCGACCCCAGCTTGTTCCCGCGGACTCAATCCGCCGTGATGTTCTTCTCCCGGATCACCTTGCCCAGCTTGTCGTAATCCCGCCGCAGCACCTGCGCCAGCTGCGCGGCGCTGCCACCCACCGGCGGCAGGGCCAACGACTGCAGCAGATCCTGCGCTTCCTTGGTCGCCACGGCCGCGGCGAAGGACTTCTCCAGCTTGGCGATCACCGGCGCCGGCGTGCCAGCCGGGGCGAAGATGCCGAACCAGGTGGTCATCTCGAAGCCGGGAAAGGTTTCGGCGATGGTGGGCACTTGCGGTGCTTCCGGCAGGCGCCTGGCTTCCGCCACGGCGATGACGCGCATCTTGCCGGAGTCCACCTGCGGCTTGATCGCTGCATAGGTGGAGAACAGCACCTGCACCTGGCCGCCGATCAGGTCGGTGATGGCGGGCGCCACGCCCTTGTAGTGCACCGGCGTCATGCTGATGCCGGCAGCCTGGTTCAGCAGCTCGCCCATCAGGTGCTGCGGCGTGCCCGAGCTCGGCGTCGCGTAGAAAACGCCCTTCGGCTCCTTCTTCGCCAGCGCGATGAGATCGCGCAGCGACTTCACCGGGCTCTGCGCGCCGACGGCGACGACCAGCGCGCCATTGCAGATCAGCGAGACCGGCGCGAAGTCCTTGAACGGCTCGAAGCCGGGGTTCTTGTGGATGTGCGGGTTGATCGTGACCAGCGCGCTGGTCGCCATCAGCAGGCGGTGGCCGTCGGCGGGCGAACGGGCTACGAAGGCGGTGCCGATGTTGCCGTTGCCGCCGGCGCGGTTGTCCACGATCATGGTCTGGCCCAGCAGCGCGGGCATCTTGGCCGCGAGCATGCGGGCCACGACGTCGGTGGAACCGCCGGGCGGGTAAGGCACGATCAGTTCGACGGTGCGCGCAGGGAAGCCGGCTTGCGCGAAGGCTTGCGGCGCGAAGGCGGAGGCCGTGAGCGCCTGGAGGACAGTGCGACGGGAAAGCAGGGAATCGTGGAAGGACATCGTCTCGGTTCGTCTCGTTGTGTCTTGTTTCAGGCCCATTCAGCGGGCACCGGCAGCATGATTTCCAGCAGCCGCTGGCCATAGGCCTTGCCCTGCGGGTCGATGCGCATCGAAGCCATGCCGCCGCCGCCGAGCGCGTCTTCCAGCAGGAAGTTGATGGCATGCAGGCCGGGCGCGTCGAACACCGTCACGGCGCCGGACACGCTGCCGGCGAAGTGCGCAGCCACGCGCTCGGGCGTCAGCCAGGCGGCGATGTGGTCGCGGTACTCGGGCTTGCGGGCGAAGATGGCGATGTTGGAGCTGTTGCCCTTGTCGCCGCTGCGCGAGTGCGCCAGCTGGATCAGCGGCACTTCGACGCTCGCGCGGTCAGCGGCCTTGCCCTGCACGGGCTCCGCCGCAGGCGCTTCGTAGCCGCCCGTGGCCGGCACTTCCACCGCGAAGGCCGGCTCGCCAGCCACCTGCACCATCAGGGGATTCAGGCGTGCCTTGTCGACGAAGAAAGTGAACAGGCGCACCACCGGAGTCGGCTTCGGCCGGCCGCCGATCAAGGACGCCGTGCCCTGGGCGAAGCTGAGGCCGGCCGAGCCGATCTCGCGCGCGAACAGGCCCAGCGCCTTGGCGTCGTCATGCTCCACCACGAGGCGCATCACCACCTCGCGCGTCGCGCGGGTCTTCGCGTCGGCGAGGTAGGCCGACTCGGCGCCCAGCATCTCCATGTGCACGCGCTTGAAGGGCGCGATGCCGCGCTGCTTGAACATGGCTTGCGCGCGGTCCACCAGCGCCTGGGCGCTGCGTTCGGACTTGCGCACGGCATCGGCGCCGATGATCACGGCCATGGCGACGGAGCGGTAGCCATCCTGGTAAGTGGCCGACACCTTGTACTGCGCGGTCGGCGCGCGGCCGATGGCGCCTTGCACCAGCACGCGCTCGGACGATTCCTGGGTCAGGCGCACGCGCGAGAAATCCGCCACCACGTCGGGCAGCATGTAGGCGCGCGGGTCGCCGATCTCGTACAGCACCTGTTCGGCGACGCAAGCGGTGTCGACCAGGCCGCCGGTGCCCGGAGGCTTGGTCAGCCAGAAGCTGCCGTCTGCCTTGCATTCGGCGATGGGGTAGCCGATGTCGTGCCAGTCCGGCACGCGCTCCCAGTCGGTGAACACGCCGCCGGTGGCCTGCGGGCCGCACTCGAGCACGTGGCCCACCAGCGAGCCGGCCGCCAGGCGGTCGTAGTCGCCGGGCTGCCAGCCGAATTCGTGCATCAGGATGCCCAGGCCGAGAGCGCTGTCCGCGCAGCGGCCGGTGATGACGATGTCTGCGCCCTTGGCCAGCGCAGCTGCGATGGGCAAGGCGCCGAGGTAGGCGTTGGCCGTGAGCATGCGCTTGGGCAGCGGCTCGCCGCTGACCCACTCGCGAACGCCTTCCTCGCGCAAGGCATCGATCTGCGGCAGCAGGTCGTCGCCGGTGACGACGGCCACCTTCAGCGACAGGCCTTGCTCCGCGCAGGCCGCTTCCAGCGCGCGCTTGCAGGCGGCGGGGTTGACGCCGCCGGCGTTGCTGACCACCTTGACCTTGCGTTCGGCCAGCGCCTTCAGGTGCGGCTTCAGGTAGTCGACGAAATCGGGCGGGAAGCCGGCCTCGGGGTCCTTCATGCGGGCGCGAGCCAGCAGCGACATGGTCACCTCGGCGAGGTAATCCATCATCAGGTAGTCGACCTGCGTGCCGAGCAGCTGGCCGATGCCGCGCGGGCTGTCGCCCCAGGCGCCGGAAGCGCCGCCGATGCGGACGATGCGTTCTGCCATGGTCATACCTCTCTCTTCGGCGCCCACGCGGGCGCGCGCTTCTCGTTGAAGGCGGCCAGGCCTTCCTTCGCATCCGGGCTGGCGGACGCCACGGCGATCTGCGTCTCGGCGTAGGTGAGCGCTTCGTTCCAGCCCATCCACTCCATGCCGGCAATGGCGGAGCGGCCCCGCTGCACCGCCATCGGCGAGCAGGCAGCGATGCGGTCAACCATCTCGTCGACCTTCGCGTCGAGCTGCGCATAGGGCACGACAGCGTTGGCGATGCCCATCTCGCGCGCGCGCTGCGCGTCGATCAGCTCGCCGGTGAAGCACAGCTCATTGACGTAGCGCGGCGCGATCATGCGGCGCAGGAACACCAGCACCTGCATGGCGAACACGCCGACCTTGGCCTCCGGCAGGCCGAAGCGCGCGTGGTCGGCGACGACGCACAGGTCGCACAGCGACATCAGGCCCATGCCGCCGGCGACGCAGGCGCCGTTGATGCGGGCGATCAAGGGCACGCGCAGCTCGCGGGCAAAGCGGGCCAGCCGCCCGAAGTCGGTGGTGGTCTCGGCGGCCGCGCCTTCGGTGAAGACGCCGGTACCGCGCGTCAGGTCGGCGCCGGCGCAGAAGGCCTTTTCGCCGGCGCCGGTGAGCACCACGGCGCGGATGCCCGCATCGGCGGCAACGCCGCGCAGCGCTTCATGGATGCCGGCGATGACTTCCGGGTTGATCGCGTTGCGGCGCTCTTCTCTGTTGATCGTGATCCACAGGGCGGCGCCGCGGCGCTCGAGGAGGATGGACTGGGTCAAGACGCGCTCCTTAGTAGGACTTGGGCAGGCCCAGCTCGCGCTCGGCGATGAAGCTCAGGATCATCTCGCGCGACACCGGCGCCAGCTGCGTGGCCACCATCTCGCGGAAATAGCGCTCGACATGGTATTCCTGCGCGTAGCCCATGCCGCCGTGGGTGCGGATGGCGCGGTCGCAGGAATGGAAGCCGGCGTCGGCGGCCAGGTACTTGGCGGCGTTGGCTTCGGCGCCGCAGGGCTTGCCGGCGTCATAGAGGTCGGCGGCGCGCATCGTCATGAGTTCGGCCGCGTACAGCTCGGACCAGCATTCGGCCAGCGGATGCTGGATGGACTGGTTCTGGCCGATCGGGCGGTTGAACACCACGCGCTCCTGTGCGTACCGGGCGGCCTTGTCCAGCGCGCGGCGGCCCATGCCGATGACTTCGGCGGCGTTCAGGATGCGCTCGGGGTTGAGCGAGTCGAGGATGTAGCGGAAGCCCTTGCCTTCCTCGCCGATGCGGTCGGTGACCGGGATCTCCAGGCCGTCGATGAAGGTCTGGTTGGAGTTCACCGCGTGCCGGCCCATCTTGGGGATCTCGGTCACCTGGACCCAGCGCGGGTCCATGTCGGCGAAGAACAGCGAGATGCCGTCGGTGGGCTTGGCGCATTCCTCGCGCGGCGTGGTGCGGGCCAGCAGCACGATCTTCTGCGCCTGCTGCGCGGTGCTGGTCCAGATCTTCTGGCCGTGCACGACGTACTTGTCGCCGTGGCGGACGGCGCGCGTCTTGATGCGCGTCGTGTCCAGGCCGGCATCGGGTTCGGTCACGCCGAAGCAGGCGCGGATGCTGCCATTGATGACGCCCGGCAGCCAGCGCTGCTTCTGTTCCTCGGTGCCGTGCTTGACGATGGAGTGCAGGCCGAAGATGTTGATGTGGATGGCCGAGCAGGCGGCGAAGTAGCCAGCCGAGGCGCCCACCGTCTGCATCATGATCGCCGCCTCGGTGACGCCCAGGCCGGCGCCGCCGTACTCGGTCGGCATCGCGATGCCCAGCCAGCCGCCTTCGGCGATGGCCTGCGTGAACTCGTGCGGGAAGGTGTGGGTGCGATCGAGTTCGCCCCAGTAATGGTCGTCGAACCGGTCGCAGATCTCGCGGACGGCTTCGCGCAGTTGCACGCGCTCCGGCGTGTCGGCCATGGCTTCTTTCACGGTGTTCCTTCGCTTGGTTCCGGCCTTCGGGCCGGTTTTCAGATATTCGGAATGGCGAATTATTTATCGCTATAGCGAATTCAACCATGTGACCCTGCTGTTGTCAAGGGGCGACGACCGGGGCTTGGCGATAATCCGCGCGATGCCTGCCCATGCCATCAGCAAGTCCGTTCCCCGCTACATCACCGTCGCCCAGACGCTGATGCAGGAGATCGAGCAGGGCAAGTTCCCGGTGGGCGGCATGCTGCCCACCGAGATCGAGATCTGCGAGCGCTTCGCCATCTCGCGCTACACGGCGCGCGAGGCGGTGCGCCAGCTCACGGACCTGGGCCTGGTGACACGCCGTGCGGGCGTGGGCACCACGATCCAGGCGAAGTCGGTCAATGCGCGCTACACGGCGAGCATCTCGGACCCGAGCGACCTGTTCGCCTTCACCAAGCAGACGCGCGTGCAACTGCTGGGCGAGGACCAGGTGGAGATCAAGGGCGAATGGCTGAAGGTGCTGCCCGACGCCGCGGGCCAGAGCTGGCCGCGCTTCACGTCGCTGCGCTATCCGGCCGGCCCCGGCGGCAAGGAGCCCATCGCCTATACCGAGACGCTCGTGCAACCGTCCTACGCGGCCATCCGCGACCGCATCCACCGGCCCGGGCAGACCGTGTACCAGCTGATCGAGGAGCTGCGTGGCGAGAAGGTGCATGCGCTGCAGCAGGAGATCACCTGCGTGTCGCTGCCCAAGAAGATCGCCGAACTGCTGCACGCGAAGCCTGGAGCGCCGGCCTTGCGCGTGCTGCGCTATTACCTCGGGGCCGACGAATCGCTGCTGTCGGTGGCGATCAACACGCATCCGCAGGACCGGTTCAAGCTGACGACGCGGTGGCAGTTGAACTGGAACGCGGAGTAAGACCTCGAAGAGGTAAACCCGGTTGACAAGCCCCCCGGCTTCGTCCTAATGTCCGGACGTTTGACACGGACCGGACTCCCCATGAATCTCACCCGTCGCCGCCTGCTGGTGGCCGCCGGCGGCTGTGCGGCTGCGGCTGCTGCGCCGCTCGCCATCGCGCAGGCCTACCCGAACCGCCCCCTCACCATCGTCGTGCCCTATCCGCCGGGCGCGAGCACCGACCAGGTCGCGCGCCTCGTGCAGCAGCGCATGCAGCCGGACGTGGGCGTGCCCGTGGTGGTGGACAACCGCGGCGGCGCCAACGGCAACGTCGGTGCGGCTTACGTGGCCAAGTCGCCGCCGGACGGCTATCGCATCCTGCTGGCGACGCAGCCGATCGTCACGATCAATCCCTACGTCTACAAGAGCATCGGCTTCGACCCGAACAAGGAGCTGACGCCCATCACCTGCGGCGTCAACGCGGTGGTCTGCATCGCGGTGCATCCCTCGCTGCCGGTGAACAACATCGCCGAGCTCATCGCCTACGGCAAGGCGCATCCGGGTGAACTGAATTTCGGCACCGCCGGCGCCGGCTCGCCGCAGCACGTGGGCGGCCTGCTGTTCGCGCAGCGCGCCGGCTTCGAGTGGACGCACGTGCCGTACCGCGGCGGCGGCCCCATGGTCACCGACCTGCTGGCCGGCAACATCAAGGCCGGCATCGTCACCTTATCGGCGGTCAAGAACTACCAGTCCGAAGGCAAGCTGAAGATCCTCGCCATCGGCGAGACCAAGCGCTTCCCCGGCGCGCCCAACCTCCCGACGATCGCGGAGACGGTGCCCGGCTTCGACCTCACCACCTGGCTCGGCTTCTTCGGGCCGGGCGGGCTGCCGCCGGACATCGTGCAATTCCTGGCCCACCACATCGAGGTGGCGCTGAACGACCGCGAAGTGAGCCGCAAGCTGCTCGACTCGGCGCTGCCCGTGCGCGCCGAAGGCCCTGCCGCGCTGGCGCAACTGGTGGCGTCCGACCAGGCCGCGTACCAGAAGATCATCCGCGAGCGCAACATCACCACCGACTGACATGCACCGTTCGACTTTCATCCGCGGCGCCCTGGCGCTCGCGGCGGGGCTGGCCTGCGCCGCCGCATCGCAGGCGCAGCCGGCCTGGCCCGCGCGTCCCGTCAGCATCATCGTGCCCTTCGCCGCCGGCGGCGGCACCGACGTCACCACCCGCGCGGTGGCGCAGGTGATGGGCAAGCAGCTGGGCGCCAGCTTCGTCATCGAGAACCGGCCCGGCGCCAACAGCTTCATCGGCGCGCAGGCCGCGGCCCGCGCGGCGCCGGACGGCTACACCTTCTTCATGACGTCGCTGACGACGCATTCGATCAACCCCTTCCTGTTCAAGAGCCTGCCCTACAGCCTTTCGGACTTCGCGCCCGTGGGCTTCCTGGTGGGGACTTCGCCGGTGCTGTTCACGGCCAGCGGCAATCCGGCGGCGAAGGTGAAGGACGTCATGGCGCAGGCGGCCGCGCGACCCGACGGCTTGAACTTCGCGGTGCCGAATGCGTCGGCGCGCTTCGCGACGGCCATGTTCCGGCTGAAGACCTACAGCAAGGTCGTGGAGGTCAACTACAACTCCACGCCGCAGGCGCACTCCGAGGTGGCGGCGGGCCGCATCGACTACATCTTCGGCGACTTCACCGCAGGCGGCGGCCTCTACGATGGCCGCAAGATCAAGCCCCTCGCGGTGGCCGGCCCGCATCGCCTGAGCACGCATCCCGAGATTCCGACCATGGCGGAAGAGGGTGTGCCGGGCGTGGAAGTGGAGATCTGGGCCGGCCTGTTCGCGCCGAAGGGCACGCCCAGGGACATCATCGACAAGGTGAACGCGGCGCTGAACCAGGCGCTGAAGGACCCGGTGGTGCAGGACATCATGCGCAAGGGCACGCAGGACACGCGGGCGATGACGCCGGCCGAATTCGGCGCCTACGTCGACGCGCAGTACCAGCACTGGGGCGCGATGGCCAAGGCGCTGAACATCCAGCCGGAGTGAGCGCGGTGAGCCTTTCGATTCCCCGCCCCGACTGCTCCGAGGAGGAGTGGAAGACGCGCGTCGACCTCGCAGCCTGCTATCGCCTGGTGTCGCTGTTCGGCATGACCGACCTGGTCTCCAACCACATCTCGGCGCGCATCCCCGGCACCGAGGAGATCCTGCTCAATCCCTTCGGCTGGCTGTACGAGGAGATCACGGCCTCCAGCCTGATCCGCATCGACGTGGCGGGCAACATCCTGCACAACCCGCACGCCAGGTACAGCATCAATAACGCGGGCTACATCATCCACAGCGCCGTGCACGAAGCGCGGCCCGACGTGGGCTGCGTGGTCCACACGCACACGCCGGCCGGCATCGCGGTGTCGGCGCTGCAATGCGGCATCCTGCCGATCTCGCAGTCGGCCATGCGTTTCGCGGACATCGCGTACCACGACTACGAAGGCGTGGTGTTCAACGAAAGCGAGAAGGGCCGGCTCGTGGCCGACCTCGGCGCGCGCGACGTGATGGTGCTGCGCAATCACGGCCTGCTGGCCTGCGGCGCCACAGTGGCGCAGGCCTTCAACAGCATCTACCGGCTGGAGCGCGTCTGCCAGATCCAGCTGCTGGCGCAGGCGGCCAACAGCCCGCTGATCCAGCCTTCGGCGGAGCTGGTGCGGCTGTCCAACCAGCAGTACGCCGGCAACAAGAGTTCGCTGGGCCTGCCGGCGACGCCGCTGGGCGAGATGGAATGGCCGGCGATGCTGCGCCTGCTGGACAAGCACAATCCGGGCTATGAGCAATGAGTCCCGTGCCGTCCTGGTGACGGAAAGCTGCGGCCGGCGCTGCGGCGATCGCCTGCATGAAGTGCTGGCCGGCCGTGGCCGCGTGCAGTTGCTGCCGGAAGGCGCGACGCTGTCCGCGCAGCAGCTGGCCGACGTGCAGGCGGCCTTCCTGTCGCCCGACCTGATGAAGGCCAGCAACAAGCAGGCGCCGAACCCGGCGCTGGCGGCTTTCGGGGCGGCGGTGAATTCCGCGCCTTCTCTGCGCTGGCTGCATACCGCGGCGTCCGGGACGGATCGTCCCTTGCTGCAGGACGCGATGCGGCGCGGCGTGGCCGTCACTTCTTCTCCTGGCGCGAATGCCGCCTCGGTCGCGCAGACGGCGATCGCTGGCGTGCTGGCGCTGGCGCGCGGCGTGCCGGGCTGGGTGCGCGACCAGGATGCGCGACGCTGGTCCGCGCCGACGTTGCCGCGGGACCTCGACGGCCAGCACGCGGTGGTGATCGGCCTGGGGGCCATTGGTTCGCGCGTGGCGCGCGGACTGCGTGCGCTGGGGTTGCGGGTGACGGGCGTTCGGCGCCAGGCCGGACCGCACGCGGATTGCGATGCGGTGGCTGCGCAGGAGCAATTGCCGGCGCTGCTGCCGCAGGCGGATTGGCTGCTGCTTTGCTGTCCGCTCAATGCGCAGACGCGCGACCTGGTCGATGCGGCGCTGCTGGCCCGCCTGCCCGCGCATGCGGGGCTGGTGAACGTGGCGCGCGGCGAGGTGGTGGTCGAGGCGGACCTGTTCGACGCGGTGCGTGCGGGCCGGCTCGGTGCGGTCTATGCGGACGTGTTCGTCGAAGAGCCGCTGCCGGCGGAATCGCCGTGGTGGGACTTGCCGCGTACCCTGATTTCGCCGCATGTGGCCGCGATGTCCAAGGGCTTCGTAGGAAGGACGGAGGAGATGTTCCTGGCGAACCTTCAGCGCTGGTTGGACGGAGCCGAGCTGCACAACCTGGCGCGTCCGGGATGATGGCCGGAAAGCTGGGGTGCCGCTGCGCGGCAACCCAGCCTCCATGGTCGTCCCGGTCTCACGCCGGCGTGAACAATCCCTTGTCGATCGCCAACCTCGCCACGATCGCGCTCACCGCCTCCAGGGTCGGCGCATCCACGCCCGCGGCCCGCGCAAACGCCACGGGCGCGAGCACCATCTCGCCGACCTCCATCGCGCGGCCCGCTTCGTAGTCCTGCAACATCGACGGCTTGTGGCGCGCCCGGTGCTGGGTCCAGCGCGTCAAGTCGAACTGGTCCGCCACGTCGTAGCCGTGGGCAGCCGCCACCGCGAGGCATTCCTTCAGCATGCGCACGTAGACCGCGTTGAGCGCCGGGTCGTTCACCAGGGCGCTCGGGTTGCCCATGGCGACGGACAGCGGCGAGGCGCACGCGTTGCCCACCAGCTTGAGCCACAGGTTGGCGCGGATCTCCCGCACGGCAGGCGATTCGATGCCTGCCTGTTCCAGCAGCGCACGTGCGGCGGTCACGGCGGGCCGCTCGCTGTCGTCGACGGCGGCGAGCTCGATCGCGTTGCGCGGCGAGTTGTTGCGCACCACGCCAGGCCGCAGTACTTCGTTGGCGCTGTAGATGATGCCGCCCAGCACCTGCTCGGGCCGCAGGTAGCGCAGGAACGCGTCGGCCAGCGCGAACATCGGCAGCTGCGGCGGGCGCGGCTTGCCGGCCGGCAGGCCCAGCGGGTACCACCAGGTCACGCCGTTCTGCAGGAAGGCCACGCTGGTGTGCGGGCCCACCAGCGGCGGCAGCTGGCGTGCGATGTCGCCGAGGGCCGTGGACTTGGTGGTGACGAGCACGAGGTCCTGCGGGCCGAGGGCTTGCGCATCGTCGGCGGCCTTCACATCGGCATGCAGCTGCTGGCCGTCCTGCTCCAGCACCAGGCCGTTGGCGCGGATCGCTTCCAGCGTCGCGCCGCGGGCAAGCACGCTGACCGTCGCGCCGGCGCGCGCCAGCTTCACGGCGACGTGGCCACCGATCGCGCCGGCACCGACGATGCAGGCCTTCACAGCAGGCCCGCCATTTCCGGCACGGCCGTGAACAGGTCGGCCTCGAGGCCGTAGTCGGCCACGCTGAAGATCGGCGCTTCGGGGTCCTTGTTGATCGCGACGATCACCTTGGAGTCCTTCATGCCGGCCAGGTGCTGGATCGCGCCGGAGATGCCCAGGGCGATGTACAGCTGCGGCGCGACGATCTTGCCGGTCTGGCCGACCTGGAAATCGTTGGGCGCGTAGCCGGCGTCCACCGCGGCGCGCGAGGCACCGATGGCGGCGCCCAGCTTGTCGGCCAGCGGCTCCAGCACTTCATGGAACTTCTCGCTGGAGCCCAGCGCCCGGCCACCGGAGACGATGATCTTGGCGGCGGTCAGCTCGGGGCGGTCGCTCTTGGCGATTTCGGCGCCGACGAAGGTGCTCTTGCCGCTGTCGGCGACGGCGCTGGCGCTTTCGACGGCGGCGCTGCCGCCGGTGGCGGCGGCCGGGTCGAAGCCGGTCGTGCGCACGGTGATCACCTTCACCTTGTCCGTGCTCTGCACGCTGGCGATGGCGTTGCCGGCGTAGATCGGGCGCTCGAAGGTATCGGGGCTGTCGACCTTGGTGATGTCGCTGATCTGCGCGACGTCCAGCTTGGCGGCCACGCGCGGGGCGATGTTCTTGCCGCTGGCGGTCGCCGGGAACAGGATGTGCGAGTAGTTCGAAGCAATCGCCAGCACCTGCGCCGCGACGTTCTCGGCCAGGCCGTGTTCGAACTGCGCGCCGTCGGCGTGGATCACCTTGGACACGCCGGCGATCTGCGCGGCGGCCTTGGCGGCTTCACCGGCATTCGCGCCAGCAACGAGGACGTGCACTTCGCCGCCGCAGGCCTTGGCCGCGGTGACGGTATTGAGGGTCGCGGCCTTGATGGACGCGTTGTCGTGTTCGGCGATGACGAGGGAGGTCATGGGGATTCCAATTCAATGCGGACTTCCGGACGCAAAAGTCGCAAAGGTTTCGCAAAGGACGCAAAAGGGGCCAAAGAAAAATCAATGGATTTCTTTTGCGCCCTTTGCGTCCTTTTGCGTCTTTTGCGTCCGGAAGTCCGTTTTCGCTGTCAGATTACTTTCGCTTCGGTCTTCAGCTTGGCAACCAGCGTCGCGACGTCGGGTACCTTCACGCCTGCGCCACGCTTGGGCGGCTCGGAGACCTTCAAGGTCTTCAGGCGAGGCGCAACCTCGACGCCGAGCGAAGCGGGAGTCACCGTCTCCAGCGGCTTCTTCTTCGCCTTCATGATGTTCGGCAGCGTCACGTAGCGCGGCTCGTTCAGGCGCAGGTCGGTCGTCACGATTGCAGGCAGCGAGAGAGACAGCGTCTCCAAGCCACCATCCACCTCGCGCGTCACCCGCGCCTTGCCGTCGGCCACTTCCACCTTGGACGCAAATGTCGCCTGGGGAAGGTCGCATAGAGCAGCCAGCATCTGCCCCGTCTGGTTGCAGTCATCATCGATCGCCTGCTTGCCCAGCACCACCAGCCCCGGCTGCTCCTTGTCCACCAGCGCCTTCAGCAGCTTGGCGACCGCCAGCGGCTCCAGCGATTCAGCGGTCTCCACGAGCACGCCGCGATCCGCGCCGATCGCCATCGCGGTCCGCAAGGTCTCCTGGCACTGCGCCACCCCACAAGACACGGCAACAACTTCGGTGGCAAGCCCCTTTTCCTTCAGCCGCACCGCCTCCTCGATGGCGATCTCATCGAAGGGATTCATCGACATCTTCAGGTTCGCGATATCGACGCCGCTGCCGTCCGACTTCACGCGGACCTTCACGTTGTAGTCCACCACCCGCTTCACGGGCACCAGGATCTTCATGGCCAAAACCTCGGGTTAGCGGGCCTCGCGGCCCAGGATCTCTTGCAGCACTTCGGCCTGGTTCTCGCCCAGGTTGGGCGGCAGGCGCCGCACCTCGGGCTGCGTGCGCGACCAGGTGCCCACCGGCGCCGGCACGCGGATGCGTCCTTCGGTGGGGTGCTCCATCTCCTGCCAGAAGCCCACCGCTTCCAGGTGCGGATCTTCGAACAGGTCGTCGATGCGGTTGACGGGGCTCGCGGGGATGTCGGCCTCGTCGAACAGGCGCAGCCATTCCTCGGTGGTCTTCACGACCAGCGCCGAGTTGAGGTAAGCCCCCATCTCCTCGGAGCGGATCGTGCGCTCCTGCAGCGAGGCGAAGCGCGGGTCGTTGTCCACCAGGTCGGGCACGCCCAGCATGCGCGAGAACTTGCGCCAGTGTTCGTCGGTGTAGACCACCACGCAGAGGTGGCCGTCCTTCGTCGGGTAGGGGCCGCGCTGCGAGGACAGCAGGCGCTTGTAGCCGGTCTCGCCGCGCGGCGGCTGGAACAAGGCGCCGCCGAAGTGGTCGCCCAGGACGAACTGCGCCATGGTCTCGAACATCGGCAGTTCGATGGCCTGGCCTTCGCCGGTGCGCTGCTTGTGGAAGAGGGCGCTGGAGATCGTCGTCGCCAGGTACAGGCCCACGGTGCGGTCGCAGATGTTGATGGGCGCGTAGCTGGGCTTGCCGTTGACGCGCTGGAACACCGAGGAGATGCCGCTGGCGGCCTGCAGGATGTCGTCGTAGGCGGGACGGCCGGCATAAGGGCCTTTCTCGCCGAAGCCGAAGGCGCCGCACATGATGAGGCCCGGGTTGATCCTGGCGAGCGTCTCGTAGTCCAGGCCCAGGCGGCGCATCGCGGGCGGCCGGATGTTGTAGACCAGGACATCCACTTCCTTCACCAGCGCCAGCAAGGTGTCCTTGTCTTCCTGCTGCTTCAGGTTCAGGACGATGCTGCGCTTGTTGCGGTTGGCCTGCATGTACAGAGGGCCCATGCCCGGGTGCACGAAGGGCCCGACCTTGCGCATGGAGTCGCCCTCGGGCGATTCCACCTTGATCACGTCCGCGCCGAAATCGCCGAGGATCTGGGTCGCGAAGGGCCCCATCACCACGGTGGTCAAATCGAGAATCCGCACTCCAGCCAGAGGGCCTGCCATCCATTTGCTCCAATATCGCAATGGCGAAATTACTTTCGCGGTTGCGAATTCTGCTTTATGCTCGCCCCTGGTGTCAAGACCAGACCGCCATGTCCAAGATCGTCAACCGCACGCTCGATTTCTTTGAAGCCTTCGCCACGGCGAAGCGGCCGCTGGTGCTCTCCGAGCTGATGAAGGTGCTGGGCATCCCCGTGTCCAGCGCGCATGACGTGCTGCGCGCGCTGGAAGAGCGCGGCTACATCTACGAAGTGCGCCCGCGCGGCGGCTACTACCCCACGGCGCGCCTGTTCGACCTGGCCAAAGTGCTGGTGGACAACGACCCCTTCCTGGCGCGCGTGCAGCCGGTGCTGGAGAAGCTGCGCGACCAGGCGCAGGAGTCGGTGTTCCTGATGAAGGCCGGGGAGGGCTCGCTCACCTACGTGTCCGTCATCGACGCTGACAGCCCGCTGCGCCTGAGCGTGAAGGTGGGCGAGCCGCTGCGCGCGCTGCATGCCACGTCGGCCGGCAAGGCCTACTTGGCGAGCCTGGAGCCGGCGGAGCAGGACCGCATCCTGGCGGCCCTGAACCTGAAGGCGCTGACGCCGCAGACGCTGACGTCCAAGGCGGCGCTGAAGAAGGACGTGGCCGCCTCCGAGGAGCGCGGCTGGTTCCTCAACCGCGAAGAAAGCGTGGAGGATTCGCTGACGGTGTCGGCCCGCTTCCAGTGGCAGGGCGCCATCTACGTCATCACAGTTGCCGGCTCGGTCAAGCGCATGGAACGCAAGATCGACAACGTGGTGAAGTGGCTGAAGGCCGCGGCGGCGGAGTTGGACCAGCCGGTCGCCGCGGCGCTGGGTTGATCACCCGAACAGCTTCTTCGCGATCGTCGCCACGTGCTTGCCCTGGAAGCCGGCCATGCCCAGCTCCTGCTGGCTGGGCATGCGCTCGCCCTGGCCGCCGGTGATGGTGGAGGCGCCGTAGGGGCTGCCGCCCTTGATCTCGTCCAGGCCCATCTGGCGCTGCTCCGCATAGGGCAGGCCCACGTAGATCATGCCCTGGTGCAACAACGTGGGGATGAAGGTGAGGATGGTGCTTTCCTGGCCGCCATGCTGCGTGGCGCTGGAGCAGAACACCGAGCCGACCTTGCCCACCAGCGCGCCCGACATCCACAGCGCGCCGGTCTGGTCCAGGAAGTTGCGCATCTGGCCCGTCATGTTGCCGAAGCGCGTGCCGGTGCCGAAGATGATGGCGTCGTAGTTCGCCAGCTCCTCCGGCTTGGCGACGGGGGCCGGCTGGTTGGCCTTGCCGCCGGACTTGGCGAACAGGTCCTGCGGCACCGTCTCGGGCACGCGCTTGATGTCGACGGTGCAGCCTTCCACCTGGCGCACGCCGTCAGCGACGGCGTTGGCCATCGCCTCGATGTGGCCGTAGAAGCTGTGGTACAGGACGAGGATCTTTGCCATTTCGTTCTCCGTGGTGTTGGAGCCGGCATTCTGGCAAGCGATTCCTCATCCTTGATGACCGTGGGGTCGCTTTATTGCGCGTACAGGTTCTGCGCGAAGAACTCCAGGGTGCGGCCATGGGCCAGGGCGGCGCTGCGCGGGTGGTAGCTGGCGCGGTCCCAGCAGTTGAAGCCGTGCTGCGCGCCCGGGTACACGAAGAACTCGGCGCGGTCGCCGAAGGCAGCCTTCACTTTCTCCACGGCCTCCAGCGGGATGGCGTGGTCGTTCTCGGCGTAGTGGAACTGCATGGGCACCTTGATCTTGTCGACGACCTGCAGGTTGTCCTGGATGCCGCCGCCGTAGTAGGACACCGCGGCATTCACGTCCGTCAGCGCGGCGCTGAAGTAGGCGAGGCGCCCGCCCAGGCAATAGCCGACGGCGCCGACCTTCTGGCCCGCCACTTCAGGAAGCGCGCGCAGGGTGGCCACGGCGGCCTTGACGTCGGCCTGGATCTCCTCAGGCTTCAGGGACTTCATCAGCTCCAGCGCGCGTTCCCGGTCGGCGCCTTCGTAACCGAGTTCGACTTTCTGTGCGCCGCGCCAGAACATGTCGGGCGCCAGCACGACGAAGCCGTCCTGCGCGTACTGCTCGGCAACGCCGCGGATGTGGCCGTTGACGCCGAAGATTTCCTGGTACAGCACGATGCCGGGGCCCTTGCCGGCCGGCGGCAGCGCCAGGTAGCCCTGGTAGCCGGTGTCGCTGTTCTTCATGGCGACCCAGCGGGTCTGGATTTTGGCGGTCATGGTTTTTGCTCCTTCAGGGATGGCGCGAATGGTAAGGCGGAACGCGGCACACTGCAGGTCTTGGCACAGAAGGAGCTAGCATGAACAAGGAACTGTTCGAGAAGGGCCTGGCGGTGCGCCGCGCCGTGGTGGGCGAAAGCCACGTCGAGGCTTCGCTGAAGAACGCCGACGACTTCAGCATGCCCATGCAGGAGCTCGTCACCGAATTCTGCTGGGGCGAGATCTGGAACCGCCCCGGCCTGGACCGCCGCAGCCGCAGCATCCTGAACCTGGGCATGATCGCGGCGCTGGGCAAGCCGGAGGAACTGGGGCTGCACGTGCGCGGCGCCATCAACAACGGCATGAGCAAGGACGAGATCAAGGAATGCTTCCTGCAGGTCGCCGTCTACTGCGGCATGCCGGCAGGACTGGGCGCCTTCAAGGTGGCGCGCCAGGTTTTCAAGGACATGGGCATCTGAGCCCCGGAGACGTACGAATGAGCAAACTCACCCGCCTCGGCAACACCGGCCTGCAGGTTTCGCGCCTATGCCTGGGCACGATGACCTTCGGCACGCAGGCCGACGAAAAGGAATCCTTCGCCATCATGGACGCGGCCTGCGAAGGCGGCGTCAACTTCTTCGACACGGCCGACGTCTACCCGCTGGGCGTGGACCATGCGCTGAAGGGCGAAACCGAGCGCATCGTCGGCAAGTGGCTGCAGGGCAAGCGCGAGCAGGTGGTGCTGGCCACCAAGTGCGCCGGCGTCATGGGGCCGCTGCCCTGGCAGGGCGGCACCTCGCGCAAGCACATCCTGCATGCCATCGATGCGTCGCTCAAGCGCCTGGGCACCGACTACGTCGACCTGTACCAGTTGCACCGCGATGACGAAAGCACGCCGCTGGACGAGACGCTGGAGGCGCTGGACACGGTGGTCAAGAGCGGCCGCGCCCGCTACGTGGGCGTCTCCAACTGGAGCGCCTGGCGCGTCGCCCGCATGCTGGGGCGCGCCGAGGCCTTGCGCGTCACCAGGCCGGCGACGGTGCAGCCCCGCTACAACCTGCTGTTCCGCCAGTTCGAGCGCGACCTGTTCCCCATGTGCCAGGCCGAGAACCTGGCCACGCTTTGCTACAACCCGCTGGCCGGCGGCCTGCTCACGGGCAAGCACCGCGACCTGGCGGCGCCGGGCGCGGACAACCGCTTCACCGTCGGCAATGCCGCGGCCATGTACAAGGACCGCTACTGGCACGAGCGCGAGTTCGAAGTGGTGCAGCAGTTCGTCGCGCTGGCCAAGGACGCCGGCATTCCGCCGGTGCAACTGGCCGTGGCCTGGGTGCTGGCGCAGCCGGGCATCACCTGCGCCATCATCGGCGCGAGCCGCGCGGCGCAGCTGCCGGATTCATTGGCCGCGCCGGGCGTGAAGCTGGATGCGGCCTTGCTCGCGCGCCTCGACGAGATGACGCGCGAGTTCCGCTTCGGCGACGCGGTCCGCTAGCGGGCCGTCATCGCGGGGCGTCGTCGAACGCCCCGTCGACCTCCCGCACCTCCAGCTTCGCGTAGCTGGCGGGCGCGCCGATCGCGTCCCACATGGGCTGGCCCCGGCGCATGGCCGCGATCACATCGTCCTCGCGCCGCATCTTGGCCTGCGCGGCGCCGACCACCCGGTCCGCATCCGCCCGCGGCACCACGACCACGCCGTCGCCATCGGCTACGACGAGGTCGCCCGGCCGGACCTCGACGCCTTCGCAGATGACGGGCGCGTTGACGGTGCCGTGTCCGGCCTTCTCCGGGTGCATGGCCCAGACGTGCGTCGCCCACACGGGGAAGCCGAGCTCGCGCACCTGGTCCACGTCGCGCACGCAGCCTTGCACGACCACGCCCGCCAGACCCTTGTCCAGGGCATGGCGCGTTGCGAGGTCGCCCCACTGCGCGCCCGAGAGCTCCGCCCGGCAGACGACCACCAGCACGTCACCGCGCTGCGCGAGGTTCAGGGCGCGATGCATCATCAGGTTGTCGCCCGGCCAGCAATACGCGGTCACCGCGGGGCCGGCAATGCGGACGCCTTGTTGCAAGGGGTGCATGCGCGCATCCATCAGGGCCGCGCGCCCCGCAGCCCCCATGGATTCGTGGATGTCGGCGACAGTGAGCTCGCGCGCACGCTCGACGATGTCGGCCGCGACGCGGTTCACCTTGAGGTAGACGGTGGAGGCGCTCATGCAGCATCCTGCGCGCGGTAGGGGATCGCTTCGTCGACGGTTTCCCAGATGAAGGCGGCGGAGGGCTGCTGCGACTCCTCGTAGATGTGGCCGACCAGGCCGGCCGAGCGGCTGACCACCGCGACCCCGCGCATCACCTTCTGCGGGATGCCGATTTCGCCCAGCAGCGCCGCCGACGCGCCGGTGGCGTTGATCGTCACGTGGCGGCCGTACACCGCGTCGACCTGCGCGGACAGCATCTTCAGCGCCGCGATGTGGCGGCCCGGCACGTCCTGGCCTTCCGCCACGGCCAGCATCCGCGGCGTGCGCGGGTCGTCCGGCTTGTGGTGCGGATGGCCGAAACCGTGCACGGGCTTGCCGGCTTCCTTGTGGCGCAGCGCGATGTCGCGCGCACGGGCTTCCAGGCCTTCCGGCGCGGCGAGCATTTCCTCCAGCAGCGCCGCGCAGCCTTCCATCGTGCCGATGAAGGTGGTGCCCACGCCCAGCAGGCCGGCCGCCACTGCCGCCTGCAAGGCATCCGGCGCGGAGTGGTAGATCAGGCGCGTGGCGATGACGCTGGGCGTCAGGCCGTGCTCCATCAGCGTGACCAGCACGGCGTCGAGGATGCGCACCTGCGTGGGCGTCGGGCGCTTGCCGGTCAGCTGCAGCAGGAACATCTCCGTGAACGTCGCCTGGCCGATCAGCTCCTCGACGAGGTCGTGGCCGCGCACTCGGATGGTCTTGGAGTCGGAGGTGGCAATGGCCGTCGTGGGTTGGGGCTTGGTGCGCATGTGTTCTTCCTTCCTGGGTTCAACGCCGGACCGCGATGCCGGCGCGCTCGCGGTCCCACAGCGCGGACAGGTCGGCTTCCGCCTCGCGCCGCAGCTTGTATTTCTCGACCTTCTGGCTCAGCGTCCGCGGCATGTCGTCCAGCGTCTGCACGTAGCGGGGCACCATGAAGTACGCGAGGTTGCGGTTGCAGTGCTCCATCAGCGATTCGTAGCTGAAGTCCGCGCCGGGCCGCAGCGTGATGCTGGCGGCGACTTCGTCCTCGCTGGTCTCCGCGCGCACGGGATAGACGGCGACGTCCGCCACCGCCGGGTGGACGCGAATGACTTCCTCCACCTCGAAGGCGGAGATGTTCTCGCCGCGCCGCCGGATCGCGTCCTTGATGCGGTCCGTGTACCAGACGTAGCCGTCGGCGTCGACGAGCCCGCGGTCGCCGGTGTGGAACCACAGGTTGCGGCGGCTGGCGGCGGTCGCCTCGGGCTGCTTGTAGTAGCCCAGCGAAGCGCCCCAAGGGTTGTTGTTGCGCATGACGATCTCGCCGGGCGTCCCGGGCGGCACGTCGAAGTCGTTCTCGTCCACGATGCGCAGGTCGATGCCCGCGCGCGGCAGGCCGCACGAGCCCAGCTTGTCGCGCCGGCTTTGTGTGTTGTAGGCCGCACCCAGGCAGTAGTCCGTGAGGCCGAAGGCGCTCATGATGGTCATGCCGAAGCGCTCTTCGAACTCGCGCGCGAAGCCGGGCACGGGCGCCAGGTGGCAGCGCTTCACGCGGTGGTCGCGGTCGGCCGGCGAGGGCGGCTGCTTCCACAGGAAATTGGTGACGGCGCCCACGCCGTTGAACACGGTGGCCCCGCTTGCGCGCACGTGGGCCCAGAAGCGGCTGACGGAGAAGCGCGGCGCCAGCGCGATCGCCGCGCCCGCCATCAGCGAACCCATCGTGCTTCCGAGCAGCGCGTTGCCATGGAACAGCGGCAGGAAGACATAGGCGATGTCGTCCGGCGTGTATTCGTGGTGGAAGGCGACGTCCGAGCCCCAGTAGATGAAGTGGGCGTGCGTGTACATGATCGCCTTCGACGGGCCGGTCGTGCCCGAGGTGAACATCAGCATCGCCAGGTCGCTGAAAGCCGGCGGCTCGCCGGGCACGGCTGCGGGCGCAGCAAGCAGGCTGTCGAAGGCGTGCAGGGTGACGCCTTCAGGCTGGGTCAAGGCGGCAGGCGCCGGCTCCTCGCCGCGCGACGGCACCACGAACACGTGACGCACACGCGGCGCATGCGCGCTGGCTTCGAGGAAGCGGGGCAGCAGGTCGGCGTCGACGATCAGCGCGGCGCAGTCCGCGTGGTCCAGGAAGTAGCCGAGCAGTTGGCCGCGCGCCGCCGCGTTCAGCGGCACCGACACGAAGCCCGAGCGTGCCGGGCCCAGGATGGCCAGCAGCTGCTCGGGGGAGTTGTTCATCAGCACGCCGACATGGGCGCCGCGCGGCAAGCCGGCGGCGGCCAGCCCGGCGCCCACGCGCAGCGTCCGCTCGTCCAGTTGGGCGTACGACAGCGTGCTGCCGTCCGGCATCCAGGTCAGGAAGGTCTTCTTACCCCATTGCTGTGCGCGCTCGCGCAACACGATGTCCAGCGTGGACGTGCGGGCATCGTAGCCAGGCAGCTTATTCATTCTTCGCCCCGCTGACGCGGATCAGGTCCTGCCACTTCTTCTTCTCGGCGGGCACGGCGGCGGTCCAGGCCTGCGCATCGGCGAAATCGCTCTCGAAGCCCTGCGCCTTCGCCAGCTCCGCGAACTCCGGCGTGCGGGTCGCGACCGAGAGCGCGTCGGAGAACTTGCGCACGATGGCGTCCGGCGTGCCGGCGGGCACGAACACCGCGTTGAACGAGAAGAACTCGTAGCCGGGCAGGCCGGCCTCGGCCACCGTGGGCAGTTGGGGCAGCGATTGCGAACGGCGCGGGCCAGTGACGGCAAGCGCGCGCACGCGGCCGGACTCGATCTGCGCCTTGGTGGTGGCCAGCGCGGAGAAGGTGAAGTCCACCTGGCCCGCGACCGCGTCGGTCAGCGCGGCGGCCTGCGTCTTGTACGGCACGTGCAGGAACTGCACGCCGGCTGCCTGCTGGAACGCGGCGGCCGACAGGTGCTGCGCGCTGCCGCTGCCCGCGGAGGCATAGGTCAGCTTGCCGGGGTGCTTCTTCGCCGCTTCGATGATGTCCTTGACGGTCTTGTACGGCGAGTTCGCCGGCACGACCAGCACCAGCATCACGCTGGCCAGGCGCGCCACCGGCTTGAAGTCCTTGATCGAATCGAAAGGCACCTTGCCCATGAGCACCTCGTTGGTGAAGTGCCCGGGGCCGGTGAAGAGCCAGGTGTAGCCGTCGGCGGGGGAGCGGGCGACCTGCTCGGTGCCGATGACGCCGTTGGCGCCGGCCTTGTTTTCCACCACCACGGCCTGCTTCCATTGCGCGCCCATGGTGGCGGCCAGGTAGCGCGTGATCGCGTCGAGGTTGGTGCCGGGACCATAAGGTTCCAGGAAGGTGACGGGCCGGGTGGGCCAGTCCTGCGCAAGTGCCGGTTGCAGGACGGAAGCCGCCAGGGCCACCGCGGTGATGAGGGTCCGCAGCAGAGCGTGCATGGAAAGTCTCCTTGTGTTGTCGTGCCGGAAGGGCCAAGATGTGGAATCGTTTCCCGACGCATTCCAGTCTAAGTAGCGTGTACGCGTCCGGCAATGCTGTGGATCGTTTCCATACTGGTAAACCATGACAGATCGCATCTCCGTCCGCGACGTGGCGGCCGCCGCCGGCGTCGCCATGAGCAGCGTCTCGCGCGTGCTGAACGACAGCGGCTATGCCAGCGAGGCCGTGCGGCAGCGCGTGTTGAAGGCGGTGGCCAAGCTGGGCTACGAACCGGACTTCACGGCGCGGCACCTGCGCACCGGCCGCAGCAAGACCATCGGCTACCTGCTGCCGACCATCGCCAACCCGGCGCCCGCGGCGCATCTGGGCGAGGTCGAGCGGCTGCTGCAGGCCGCGGGCTTTTCCCTGCTCGTGGGAAGCTCGCAGCGGCCGGCGCGGGATCGCGAACTGGTGACCTTTTTCGAGAACCGGCGGCTCGAAGGCATCATTGCGTCGCCGAGCTTCGAGTACCCGGCCGCCGCGGACTGCCCCTTCCACAAGACGGCGCTGCCCGTCGTGGTGGTGGAGCGGGACCTCGGCGATGCGTTCGACAGCGTGCTGATGAACCACGCGGGCGGCGTGCGGCAGGCCATGGACTACCTGCTCTCGCTGGGACACCGCCGCGTCGCACTGCTGGTCTCCGGCGCCAACCTCGCGCCGGGCCGCGAGAAGCTGCGCGGCTACCAGGAAGCGCTGGCGGCCGCCGGCCTGCCTTTCGACCCGGACCTCGTCTTCATGCCGGAGTCGTGGCTCGCGTCGTCGCGCGTGTTCACGGCGGGCATGCTGCAGTTGCCTGCACCGCCGACGGCGCTGATCGCGCTCGGCACCCAGATGCTCTCGGGCGCGCTGCACGTCATCCGCGCCACCGGCCGCGAGGTGCCGCGGGACTTCTCGATGATTGGCATCGGCACCACCGAAACACTGGAGCTGATGTATCCGCCGATGAGCGCGCTGCGCTATGACTATCACCGCAGCGCGGAAGTGGCGGTGCAGCTGATGCTCGATCGCATCGAGGGGACGGCCGGGCCGCAGGGCCGCCGGGTGATCCTGGAATGGGACCTGACGGTCGGCGGCACCTGTGCGCCACCGCCGCGGCAAAGCAAGAATCCCTGAGGGGCGGCCCCCTATGCGTCGAAGGTATTCCGCCGCGCCAGCCCGGGGAACACCTTCCACCACGACGCCACCACCAGCAGCGTCGCCACCCCGCCGACCACCACCGAGCCGATCGGGCCCCACCAGGCTGCGGTGGCGCCGGACTCGAATTCGCCCAGCTGGTTGCTGGCGCCGATGAACATGGAGCTGACGGCGCCGACGCGGCCGCGCATGTCGTCGGGCGTGTCCAGCTGCACCAGGGTCTGGCGCACGACCACGCTCACCATGTCGGCGCAACCCGAGAACGCCAGCACCACCAGCGACAACACGAACCACTGCGAGAGGCCGAAGGCCAGCATGCACAGGCCGTAGAAGCCGACGGAGAGCAGCAGCCAGCGGCCCACGTGCGTGCGGATCGGATGCCGCGCCAGCACGATCGACATCAGCAACGCGCCGATGGCGGGCGCTGCGCGCAGCGCGCCCAGGCCGGTCGGGCCGACATGCAGGATGTCCTTCGCATAGATAGGCAGCAGCGCGGTGGCGCCGCCGAACAGCACCGCCATCAGGTCCAGCGAGATCGCGCCCAGCAAGGGCTTGCGCGACCAGACGAATTCCGCGCCGGCCAGCATCGTGCGCAAGGTCGGCCGCTCGCGCGACGACACCACGCGCTGGTCATGCACTTGCAGCATCGCTATGACGGCCAGAACAAGCAGCACGGTCGCCACGCCATAGACCGTGGTGCCCGTGCCGATGAACAGCACGCCTGCCATCGCAGGACCGCCGATCACGGACACCTGGTTGCCTGACGCGCTGAGCGCCATCGCACGCGGCAGCATGCTGGTCGGAACCAGCGTCGGCACCAGCGACTGCTGCGCCGGCTGCTGGAAGGTGCGCGCCGCGCCCAGCAGCACGGAGACGCCGAGCAGCAGCTCGCGCGAGAGGAAGTGCCCCAGGCTCGCTCCGAGCAGCAAGGCCGCCGTCAGCAGCTGCAGCCCCTGGGTGAAGGCCACGATGCGTCCGCGCGGGTAGCGGTCGGCCACGTGGCCGGCGGGCAGCGTGAACAGGAGGACGGGCACGAACTGGAACAGGCCCACCAGGCCCAGGTCCCAGGCGCTGTTGGTCAGCTCGTACATCTGCCAGCCCAGCGCCACCATCATCATCTGGTTAGCCATGCCGGCAAGCACGCGCGCCGAGAGCAGGCGCAGGAAGGCGGGAGGCGCGGAAAAACGTTCCGCGGCGGTATCGGCAACCGTCATCGGTGCGTGGGGGTCCTACGGGGGAAACCCGCATTCTCCCCGCAAAGGCAAAATCGCGTCTTGCCGAGGAGTAGATGGCCCATGGCCAGCCAGGACAAGATGCTCACCCTGCTCGACGCGTTCAGCGTCGACACCCCCGTTTGGTCGGCCGACGAACTCGCCGCCCGATTGGAACTTCCGCCTTCCACCTGTTACCGCTATTTGAAGTCGCTGCACCAGGCCGGCCTGCTGGCCCGCGTGGGCAGCGGCTCCTATGTGGTGGGCCCGCGCGTGCTGGCGCTGGACCGCGTGTCGCGCGTGTCGGACCCCGTGTACAGCGTGGGCAGCACCGTGGTTGCCGCCTTGTCGAAGCGCACCGGCTACAGCGCGCTGCTGTCGGTGCTTTACAGCGACTCGGTGATGTGCGTGCAGCAGGTCGCCACCGAGGACGCGCCGCCCGACCTGTTCGGCCGCGGGCAGCAGCGTCCGCTGGTGGCGGGCGCCACCGCCAACATCATCCTGGCGCACCTGCCGCCGCACCAGCTGCGCAGCGTGTTCGCCAAGCAGGGCGAGCGCATCGCCGCCGCCGGCCTGGGCGAGGACTGGGACACCTTGCGGGCCAGGCTGGCCGAGATCCGCGCGCAGGGCTGGAGCTTTTCGGCGGGTGAGTTCCGCGCGGGCATCGCGGGCCTGGCGGCGCCCCTCTTCAACAAGGACGGCGAGGTGCTGGGAAGCATCGCGCTGGCCACCTCCACCCAGTCCACCCGGCTGAAGGATTTCCAGGCGCTGGCGCCGGCCGTGATGAAGGCGGCCGCGGAAATCTCGCGGGGCATCGCCGAAAGCTCCGACGTCGTCGACCTGCCGGCGCGCGCCCTGGGCTAGCGCGGTTCCAGAAAAGTCTCCTACAATATGAGAATCTTTTCTGGAGCAGCATGTCCCCCTCGCTCGACGAAATCCTCCGCAATGGCGTGAAGGAGAAGCTGGCCCGCGACGAAGTCGTGGCCTCGATGATGGTGCGCCTGGTGGGCGGCGTGGAGATCGCCCGCATCGCCAGGACGGCCGGCTTCGACACCTTCTACATCGACCTGGAGCACTGCTCCTTCTCGCTGGAGACCACCAGCCAGGTCTGCATGGCGGCGCTGGAAATGGGCATCCCCGCCTTCGTGCGCGTGCCGGCCAACCGGCCCGAGTACATCTCGCGCGTGCTCGATGGCGGCGCCGTCGGCGTGATCTGCCCGCACGTGCGCAGCGCGGAGCAGGCGCGCGAGGTGGTGCGCTACGCCCGCTTTGCGCCCCAAGGTGACCGCTCCGCCAACGGCGGCCTGCCGCACCTGCAGTACCGCAGCTTCCCCACGATGGAGGCCAACCTGGCGCTGAACCGCCAGACCATGGTGATCCTGATGATGGAAGCCGTGGACGCGCTGGAGCAGGTGGAGGAGATCGCTGCCGTGGAAGGCGTCGACATGATGCTGGTGGGCACCAACGACCTGACGTCGGAGTGGGGCATCCCCGGCCAGTACGACGACCCGCGCGTGGCTGCCGCCTACGAGCGCACCATCGCCGCCTGCCGCAGGAACGGCAAGCACGTGGGCATCGGGGGTCTCGCTTCCCGCCCCGACCTGGTGGAGAAGTTCGTGCGCATGGGCGCGCGGTTCGTTTCCACCGGCAACGACCTGGCCTTCCTGCAAAGCGCCGCCGCTGCCAAGGCCAAGGCCGTGCACGCGCTCAGCCGCTGAATTTCAACCCAAGGAGAGAGACATGCAGTTCACCCGCCGCACCCTGGCGCGCGCCGCCGTGGCCGCCGCCGCCTTCGCCGCCCTTGCCGCGCCCGCTTTCGCGCAGGGCTATCCCGACAAGGTGGTCAAGATCGTGGTCGCCTTCACGCCGGGAGGCCCCACCGACGTGGTGGCGCGCATGGTGGCCCAGAAGCTGAGCGTCAAGTGGGGCCAGCAGGTGATCGTGGAGAACAAGCCGGGCGCCGCCGGCGTGATCGGTTCCGAGTACGTGGCCAAGGCGCCCGCCGACGGCTACACGCTGTTGATGGCCACGGCCGGCAACCTGACGGTAAACCAGCACCTGTACAAGCACCTGAAGTTCGACCCGGTCAAGGACTTCACGCCCATCGCGCAGACGGCTGGCGTCGACTTCGTGCTGGTGACGCAGGCGAATTCGCCCTTCAAGAACGTCAAGGACGTCATCGCTGCGGCCAAGGCCAAGCCGGACGCAGTGACCAGTGCCACTTCCGGCAACGGCGGTGCGCCGCACCTCGCCGCTGCGCTGTTCGAGGACGCCGCCAAGGTGGACCTGAGCCTGGTGCCGTACAAGGGCACGGCCGATGCGGTGAACGCCGTGCTGGCGGGCGAGACGCAGCTGGACTTCGATGCCGCCTCGCAGGTGGTGCCGCAGATCAAGGGCGGCAAGCTCAAGCCGCTGGCCGTCCTGGGCATCAAGCGCTCCGCGCTGCTGCCTGACGTGCCGACGATGGCGGAAGCCGGCCTGCCTGCGTACAAGTTCAGCAACTGGTTCGGCCTGGTGGGCCCGGCCCACATGCCCAAGCAGGTGACGGACAAGCTGCAGAAGGACGTGGCCGAAGTGCTGAAGGACTCCGAGATCCTGGCCCGTTACCAGATCCTGGGCCTGCAGGCACCGACAGCCGTCACGCCGGCCGCCTTCGCGAAGCTGATCCAGGCCGACGCCGACAAGTGGGCCGCCACCATCCAGGCGGCGCACATCGTCGCGGAATAAGGAGTCCCGCATGGGCATGACCATCACGGAGAAGATCCTGGCCCGCGCGGCGGGGCTGGCCGCGGTCCAACCGGGCCAGTTCCTGGACTGCAAGGTGGACCAGGTGGCGAGCATGGACCTGCAGGGCAAGCTGGTGTTCAACACGCTGGGCAAGCTCGGGTCGGAGCAGCTGTTCGATCCGGCCCGCGTGGCGTTGACGCTGGACCACCAGAGCCCGGCGCAGACGGTGGCCATCGCCGACGTGCATGCGGCCATCCGCGTGGCGGCGAAGAAGTTCGAGGTGAAGAACCTGTTCGACGTCGGCAGCGGCATCATGCACGTGGTCATGCCCGAGCGCGGCCTGGTGCTGCCGGGCGAGCTGGTCATCATGAACGAGTCGCACACGCCCACCGGCGGCGCCATGGGCGCGGTCGTGATAGGCGTGGGGCAGACCGATGCGGCCGTGGCCGCGGCGCTGGGCGAGATCTGGCTGGTGGTGCCGGCCACGATCCGCGTCAACCTGCGTGGCGCGCTGCGCGATGGCGTCACGACCAAGGACGTCGCGCTGCACCTGATGAAGCTGCTGGGCTACGAGCGCAAGGCGATCTACAAGACCATCGAGATCGGCGGTCCCGGTGTCGCGGCGCTGTCCATGGACGCGCGCTTCACCATCACCAACTACTGCTCCGACATGGGCGCCAAGTCGGCGATCTTCGAGCCGGATGCGGTGACCCTGGCCTATGCGAATGCGCGCAAGCAGCGCGAGTTCACGCCGGTGAGCAGTGACGCCGATGCGAAGTACGAAGAAGTGATCGAGGTCGACCTGGCCGCGCTGGAGCCGCTGCTGGCTTGCCCGCACGCGCTGGACAACATCCACAGCGTAGCCTCGCAGGCCGGCAAGGCCATCAACGAAGCCTTCATCGGCACCTGCACCAACGGCCGCTTCGAGGACCTGGAAGCGGCCGCGCGCATCGTCGCCGGCCGCCAGGTGGCGCCGGGCGTGCGCTTCGTCGTCGTGCCGGCTTCGCGCGAGGTGTACCAGCGCGCGCTGGCCGCGGGCCACGTGGCCACGCTGGCGGAGGCGGGGGCGCTGATCTTCCCGCCCGGTTGCGGGCCCTGCATGGGCGAGCACAGCGGCGTGCTGGGCGCCGGCGAGGTGGCCATCAGCTCCGGCAACCGCAACATGAAGGGCCGCATGGGCAGCCCCGATTCCTTCGTCTACCTGGGCTCGCCGCAGACGGTGGCGGCCTCGGCGGTGCAGGGCGTCATCACCGACCCGCGCACGCTGGAACCCGTGGAGGCTGCACATGCCTGAGAAATTGATCCGCGCCGGCGCCTACCGCGTCGGCGACGACGTGAAGGCGCTGGAGATCATGCCCACGCGCTTCAAGAGCTCCAACGCGCTGTCGGACGCGGAACTGGCCAAGGCGGCGTTTGCCGACCTCGACCCGGCGTTCTCCGCCAAGGCCTTGGCCGGCGAGTACGGCATCGTCGTGGCCGGCGTCAACTTCGGCGGCGGCGGCAAGACCGTGGAAGGACCTGTGTTCGCGCTGCGCGGCGCGGGCATCCAGCTGGTCATCGCCGACGGCTTTGCCCGCTACTTCCTGCGCAACGCCATCAACAACGGCTTCGCCATCCTCGTGTGCGAAGGCATCTCGCAGGCCGTGCAGACAGGGCAGGCGCTGAGCGTCGACCTGGCGGCCGGGCGCATCACCAACGAAGCGACGGGCCAGGTGTTGCAGGCCACGCCGCTTTCGCCCACGGCGCTGGAGATCCTGGCGGCGGGCGGGCTGGTTCCGTATGCGCAGCGCAAGCTGGCGCAAAGGGCTGCGGCGGCGGCCTGATCCCGCTAACATCGCGCTCCATGGACCTCTCCCGCTTCCCTCGCCGTCGCTACACGCCCTTCGCCACCCCGCTGGAATTCCTGCCGAACTTCACGCAGGCGCTGGCCGCTTCGTGCCCCGGCGGCAAGGGGCCGCGCATGTGGATCAAGCGCGACGACATGCTGGGCCTGTTCCCCGGCGGCAACAAGACGCGCAAGCTCGAGTTCCTGGTGGCTGACGCGCTGGCGCAGGGCGCCGACACGCTGGTGACCTGCGGCGCGCCGCAGTCCAACCACTGCCGCATCACGCTCGCCGCCGCCGTGAAGGAGGGCCTGAAGTGCCGCTTCGTCATCGAGGAGCGGGTCAAGGACAGCTACGACGTGCACGCCAGCGGCAACAACTTCATGTTCCGCCTCATGGGCGTGGAAGCGATCACCGTGGTGCCGGGCGGCAGCAACATGGCCGAGGCCATGCAGAAGGTGGCCGACGAGGTGGCGAAGCTGGGTCGCAAGGCCTACATCATCCCCGGCGGCGGCTCCAACGCCATCGGCGGCCTGGGCTACGTGGCCTGCGCACAGGAACTGCAGCAGCAGTTCTTCGACGAAGATGTGAAGATCGACCGCATCGTCGTCGGCTCGGGCAGCTCGGGCACGCACGGCGGCCTGGTGGCCGGCTTCCTGGGCAACAACATCCGCATCCCCATCACCGGCATCGGCGTCAGCCGCGACCCGGCCGACCAGGCGCCGCTGGTCCTGAAGGAAGCGCAGGCCGTGCTGGACCTGCTGGGCGTGAACCTGAAGGTGAAACCCGAGGACGTGAGCTGCGTCGGCGGCTTCTGGCAGCCGAAGTACTCGGTGCCCAACGAGCGCATGGTCGAAGCCGTGCAGATGCTGGCGCGCACCGAAGGCATCCCGCTCGACCCGGTCTACACCGGCAAGATCATGGCCGGCCTGATCGGCCTGGCCCGCGAAGGCGTATTCAAGCCGGACGAGAACGTGCTGTTCCTGCACACTGGCGGCCTGCCGTCGCTGCATGCCTACGAGGGCGTGGTGCTGGGCGAGGGGAAGGATCTGGCGCCCTGACGACGCGGTGCGCAGCGGAGCTGCGCACCCTACATGACTGCGTCACTCTGCCGTGATGTTGTTCGCCTTGATCAGCGCGCCGTACTTGGCGAGCTGAGCGCGCGTCGCGGCGCCCAGTTCTTCCGGCGTCGTGCCGCGCGGCGTCAGGCCCTGCGCTGCGAGCTTCTCGCGCACCTCGGGGTCGGCCAGCGCCTTCTGCACTTCGGCGGCGAGCTTGTGCACGATGTCCTTCGGCGTGCCGGCCGGAGCCATCATCGTGAACCAGGAGTTGAACTCGAAGCCCGGCATGCCCGACTCGGACACGGTCGGCACGTCGGGGAACTGCGGCATGCGCTTGGGCGTGGTCACGCCGATCAGCCGCACCTTGTTCGCCTTGATCAGCGAGGTGACGGTGGCGAGACCCTGGAAGGCCGCGTCGACTTCCTTGCCGGCCACGCCCATCGCCGCCTGCGTCGCGCCCTTGTAGGGCACATGCTTCATGTTCAGGCCGGCCTGCGAGGCGAACAGCGCCATCGCGATGTGCTGCGGGCTGCCGTTGCCGCCCGAGCCGTAGTTCAACACGCCCGGCTGCTTCTTCGCGAGCGCGATCAGGTCGGCCGCGGTCTTCTCCGGCGCATCGGCTGGCACCACCAGGCCCCATTCGACGGTGGCCACCAGCGACACCGGCTCGAAGTCCTTCAGGATGTCCCAGGGCATCTTCGGCGTCATGTTCGGCACCATGGTCATGATGCTGTCGTTGAAGCCGCCGATGGTGTAGCCGTCCGGCGCCGCCTTGGCCACGTTGCCGGCGCCGATGAGGCCGGCCGCGCCAGGCTGGTTCTCGATGACGATGGCCTGCCCGAGGTTGCGGCCCATCTTGTCGGCGACGATGCGCGCCGCCGCGTCCACCGCGCTGCCGGCGGCCAGCGGCACGATCATGCGGATCGTCTTGTTCGGGTAGTTCGCTTGCGCCTGGGCGAGGCCGGCGGAACACAGCAGCGCGAGCAGCGCCAGGCGGCGGGGGATCTTCATCTTGGTCTCCGTTTTATTCCGTGTCTTGCAGCAGGGGGATGCCCAGGTCGCGCGCGAAAGCATCGAGTTGCGTGTGCAGCGCGGCGGGCAGTTCGAGGCCGAAGCGCTCGTTGTCCAGGCGCTTGGCGTGGCTCTGTTCGCCGGGCAGCCAGATGCGGTCCACGCCCGGCATGCGCGCGCTGCCGCGCATTTCGCGCACCAGCTTGTCGACGCGCGCCTTGAACTCGTCGAGGTCGCCGAAGGCATCGGGGTCGATGGCGACGATCGCCTGGCCCGTGTTGGTGACGCTGACGTCGTCGTGGTTGAAGTCGATCGTCTCGCTGCCCATCGCCGCGCCGTTCAACGTGCCGGCCAGGATGCCCACCACCAGCGCCAGGCCGTAGCCCTTGTAGCCGCCGATGGGCATGAGGAAGCCTTCCTCGGAGCGCTTGGGGTCGGTCAGCGGCTGGCCCTGGCGGTCGATCATCCAGCCCACGGGCATCTGCTCGCCGCGCTGCGCCTTGGCCTTCACCTTGCCGTAGGCGGCGACGGTGGTGGCCATGTCCAGCACCACCGGCGGTTCCTCGCCGGCCGGCACGGCCACGGCGATCGGGTTGGTGGACAGCAGCATGTCCAACCCGCCCCAGGGCGGCAGGTGGTTGGCGTTGCCGACGGCGAAGTACATGCCGACCATGTCCTGTGCCTGCGCCATGCGCGCATACAGTGAGGCCGGGCCGGCATGGTTGGACAGGCGTGCGCCCACCCAGGCGATGCCGCACTGGCGCGCCTTGGCGATGGCGATCTCGGCCGCCTTCTTCATCACCAGGTGGCCCATGCCGTTGTCGCCGTCGATCAAGGCCATGGCGGCCTTTTCCTTGACGACGCGGATGTCGGGCTTCAGGTTGATGCCGCCAGCCTTGATCCGGCGCGCGTAGGGCAGCAGGCGGATGACGCCGTGGCCGTCGGAGCCCTGCACCTCGGCTTCGGTCATGAGCGCGGCGACGGTGGCCGCGTGGTCGGAGCGCATGCCGAGGCGCTCCATGGCGGTGGTGACGAAGCGCCGCAATTGCGCGGCGGGGATCCGGGCTTCAGCCATGGGAGGCGATCCTTTGCTGCAGGGCGAGCACCGCGCAATCCGGGCTGGCGAGGACGGGGCAGGGCAGTTCGGCCTGCACCACGGGCTGGGCGGCGGCCATCGAGAACTGGGCGAGCATCACGGCGTCGCAATCGGCGAACTGGCGCGCGGCCTGCGCGATCTTGCGATGGTGGTCGTCGGCGCGGCCCTGGGCCAGGTCGTCCATCGCCTGCGGCACGAAAGCGGTGCGCAGTTGCACGTCGCTGCCGCGCTGCTGCGCCATCTGCTGCAGCTCCCACGTCATCGGCGCCAGGGAAGCTTCGAAGGTGGCCAGCAGCGCCAGCTTCAGCGGGCCGCGCCTGGCGGCCAGCGCCTGCTCGAACATCGCTTCGTTGGGTTTCAGCGTCGGCAGGCCGGTGTTGCGGCCGGCGGCCTCGATGGCAGGCCCGAAAGCGGAGCAGGTGAACAGGATGCCGGCGCAGCCGGTGTCCTGGGCGTAGCGGGCCAGGTCCACGAAGCGCTGGACCATTCCTTGCGTGAGGGTGGGCGCCTGCGCGCGGTCGCTGGACAGCGAGTCGTCCAGCAGGTTCATGCGGCGGGCCTGCGGCCAGTGGCGGGCGAAGGCATCCTGGATCGGCTGGATGGCCAGCGGCGTGGCATGGATCAGGGCCACCCGTGGAGACTGCAAATTCATGGGCCAGGATGGTAACGGGACCATGGGTTTACCCGACAATCGGTTTCCCGCATTGGAGAACGCTTGATGGACCTCCCCGCGCACCAGCTCACCATGACGGTGCTGATGACGCCCGACACGGCCAACTTCGCCGGCAACGTGCATGGCGGCCACTTGCTGAAGTGGCTGGACCAGGTGGCCTATGCCTGCGCGAGCCGCTATGCCGGCCACTACGTGGTGACCGTCTCGGTCGACCAGGTGACCTTCCGCGAGCCGATCTTCGTCGGCGAGCTGGTCACCTTCCTCGCCAGCGTCAACCACACCGGCACCAGCTCGATGGAAGTGGGCATCAAGGTGATGGCGGAGGACATCCGCAGCCAGAAGGTGCGCCACGTGAACAGCTGCTTCTTCACGATGGTGGCGGTGGACGACCAGCGCAAGCCGGTGTCGGTGCCGCCGCTGCGGCCGTTCTCGCCCGACGAGAAACGCCGCTTCGAGGCGGCCCAGCTGCGCAAGAGCCTGCGCCGCGAGATGCAGGAACGCTTCCAGCAGCTGCAGCCCGCGCCTTGAACGGGCATTTTTTCGCGCCGGCAAGCGCGGCTTGCCGCTGCTAGGCGCGCAGTCCTACAGCCTTGGCGTGCAATAGTTCCTAGGATCCGTTGCATGAGCAAACGCAACGGACCTTCGGCCCGGGCCCACCCCATGGCGGAAGAGCGTCCCGGCAGCGGTGGCGGCTCGAAAGGGCCGTCTTCCGACAGCCGCGGCGACGCGACGCCGCGCTATAGCCGGGCGGAGTACGCGAAGGTGGTCTCGCTGCAGGACCAGGTGGCGCGTGCCGACGGCGACTACCAGCGCCTGCGCAACGCCTACCTCGACATGATGCAGAGGGAGCCCACCCACGAGGTCGGGCTCGCGATGATCGGCGCCGACATGGACCGGGCGCACGGCCGCCTGCAGGCGCTGATCGGGCTGCCGCGGTTGCCGGCCACCTACGAGCCCAGCGCCGTGATGCGGCGCGAACTGCAGAGGCCGGCCGACGAAAAGCGCTGACAGCGCTTCGGCCTCGGGTCCGTAGCCGCGCAGGCGCGGCAGCAGTCACGCTCACCCTCAAGAGCCCACTCCGATCGCCGCCATGAACACCGTGCCCACCCATCCGGTCGAGCCGGAACCGCCGTCCTCACCCGCCGACGAAGCCGCGCCCAATCCGACGCAATTGCCCGTGGAGCCCGAATTCGGTCCGATGCCGCCCCCTGGCGAGCCGGAGGACCCGGGCGCCAAGCATCCGCATCTCTAGGCAAAGAAAGGACATCGCGATGAACAAGCCTCCCACCGGCATCACGCCACCCGCGCCCTACCTGGACCGCGAAGAGCCCGATTTCTGGATCGAGGACGACATTCCCACCGACGACAGCCATGCCTCGGCGAAATCCGAGCGCAGGGGCTCGCGCGAAGAGCGTGCGCCGGACCGTCCCGACAAGCAATGAACTGGCACGCCCCGGCCGCGCCGCACCCGCCCACCGACGCGCCCAAGCCCGCCAACCCGGAACCCGCCACGGGGCCGGTGGACCCCGGCAAGGGGCACGAAAAGAACGACCCCGAGCAGGGGAAGTCGGAGCATCCGAAACAGTGATTCTCTCCCTCCCCCTCGGGGGGAGGGCTGGGGTGGGGGTTGCTACGCCAGCAAGCCCTGCGCATCCTCGTCCGCCGGCGGCAAGGGCGTCGCCTTCGCCAGCGCCATCCACACCCCGAACGGCAAGGCCGCCCGCGCCGGTTGCTGCGCGGCCCGCGCCATCACCAGCCGTTCGCCTTGCAGCAGCAGCACGCCGCAGTCGCCCGGCACTTCGTCGGGCTCGCCCACCGGCTTGCCCTTGGCGTCGTTGCCCAGCACGTACCAGCAGGCGCCGAGGTCGTGATAGGCGGCGCGCTTGGCTTCCTGGCGCAGGTCGGCCAGCAGGTCGGAGCGGCGCACCTTGATCTCGTGGACGATCGGTTCGACGTAAGCTTCCACCGAGGTCTGGCGGATCGAGAACACGTCCGGGCGGGCCACGCACCAGCGCAGCGGCTTCGCCTCGTCGCCCGTGGGCACCTGCGCGCGCAGGCTCAGGCCGCGCCAGGCGAGCCGGCCGGAGCGCGCCATCTCCTGCGCCACCTTTTCCACCAGCGCTTCGTGCGCCGAGAGCGCCGCGCGGTTGTGCGCCAGCATGACTGCGAGCCACTGCACGCCGGCGTCGGTCACGCGCAAGGTCTCATGCCCGAGCGGCGAGCGCACGCGCTCCAGCAGGCCGGCCGCCAGCAGGTCGATTTCCAGCGGGTCCTGGCTGGGCCAGCCGGCGGAGCGGTAGATGTCGCGCAGGCGGCGGGCGTGCGCCTTGGCGAGCACGGGCGCCGACAAGGCAGGGGCGGTTTCGGACTGCATGGATGAACGCAGAAGTTTACGTCGCACGGTAGGCACCCTCCCACGCATCCAGGAGCACCCGGCTGATCACTGCGCGATGGGGGGTGTCCACAATGTGCGCCATGGTTGAGAAATGCATGGAGCCCACGCGCAACGGCGCGACGCAGGCCGTACTGGCCGGCGAGGCCGAGCCCCCGGTGATCTACGGCATTACGGCCGTGCGGATGGAAGGCGGCAGCCTGACCGAGGTGATGATGGGGATGATCGCGCCCAGCCTCGAACACTGGGACCTGCGCCCGGCTCCAACGCGCCTGGTCGAAGTGGTCGACCGGCTGGTGGAAGGCGACACCGTGGTGGCGCTGTTCCCCACCGAGCGCGGCACCTTGCGGCTGGGGACCGAGGTGAAGGTCGACGTGTTGGCGGAGGGAACCGAGACGCTCATGGCGTCGGAGGAGAGGCCGGGGCAGCGCTTGAGCGATTTGCCCCGCTTTTGATCAAGCCGACGCGCGCAGCGCCGGCAGCTTCAACACTCCACTGGACAGCGCCGTGCCGCAGATGATGATGGCCCCGCAGGCCAGCATCCACGGTGTGATCTGCTCGCCCAGGAACAGCCCGCCATAGACGACGGCGAACACCGGCACGGCATACGTCACCGTCAGCGCGCGCGCCGGCCCGGCGTTTTCGATCAGGCGGAAGTAGAGGATGTAAGCGATGCCCGTGCACAGCACGCCCGCCACAGTCACTGCGATCCAAGCCTGTGCGCTCGGCATCCGTGCCGGCCATGCCGTGGCGGCCGGCAGCGCGAGGGCCAGGGTCGCGGCAAGCTGGCTGCCAGTGGCCGTCATCAAGGGCGGCAGGCCTTGCAGGTGCTTCTTCGTCCAGCTCGCGGCGAAGGCATAGGAGACCGTGGCGCCCAGGCAGGCCAGCACCGCCCAGATCGGCGCGATGCCGGAAGCATTCGGGTGGATGCCGGCCTTGTCCCAGGCCAGCAGCACGATGCCCAGGAAGCCCACCGCCAGGCCCAGGCTGCGCGAGCCGGTCGGCCGGTCGCCCAGCCAGCCCCACGCGACCAGCGCGCCGAACAGCGGCACCGTCGCATTCAGGATGGCCGACAGGCCGGTGCTGATGGACAGCAGCGCGAACGCGAACAGCAGGAAGGGCAGGCCCGAGTTGAGCACGCCCACCACGAACACCGCCTTCCAGTGCTTGCGCAATTGCGGGCCCAGCCCGCGCGCCAGCATGAGCGGCACCAGCAGGAGGGTGGCGATGCCCACGCGGGCGCAGGTGGCCGCCAGCGGCCCGAACTCCACGACGGCGAGCCGCATGAACAGGAAGGACGAGCCCCAGATGGCGGCCAGCAGGACGAAATCGATGATGGAAGCGACGGGCATGGGAACCTGAGTGTCGGGGCAATCGGCGCGTTGCCGCGCCGGCACTGATGAAACTTGCGGGGGCGATTGATTCGCCGCTTACATCAATGCGCCTTCCAGCTTGAGAAGCGCAGTCTTGCGCTCGATCCCGCCCGCATAGCCCGTGAGCCCGCCGGCCGTCCCCAGCACGCGGTGGCAGGGCACGACGATGCTGACCGGGTTGCGCCCGACCGCGGCACCGACGGCCCGCGCCGCCTGCGGCCTTCCGAGCCGGCGACCGAGTTCGCCGTAGCTCGTGGTCTCCCCTTGCGGGATGGCCAGCAGCGCGTGCCACACGCTTTGCTGGAAGGGCGTGCCATGCCGCAGGTCCAGCGGCAGGTCGAAGGAGGTCCGCTTGCCGTCGAAATAGTCCTGCAGCTGGCGCACGGCTTCCTTCAGCATCGGATGCTCAGGCGCTTCCGGCCACAGCACGCCTTCCGGCCCGTGGCGCTGGCCGACGAACCAGACGCCGGCCACGCCGATGTCGCTGGCGGCCAGCAGCATCGCGCCCAGCGGGCTTTCGTAACGGGTGCAAACGAGGGATCCGTTCGTCTTCATGTCATTTCTCCAGGAGGTTCAGAGTGCGCTCCACGCGCGCACCACCGCATAACTGCGCCAGGGTTTCCAGGCCTGCGAGGCTGCTTCGGCTTCGCGGGCCGGCTGCTTCATCTGCTGCACGCCCAGCGCCTTGTGCAGCGCGACGTCGCCGGCCGGGAAGGCATCGGGCCAGCGCAAGGCCCGCATCGCGATGTACTGCGCCGTCCAGTCGCCGATGCCGGGCAGCTCCTTGAGGGCCTCGATCGTCGCCGGCACGTCGGCGCCCGCATGCAGGTGGATGCGGCGTTCGGCCACGGCCCGCGCGATGGCGACGATGGCCGCCTGGCGCTGGCGCACGATGCCCAGCTGGCCGAGCGCATCGCCCTCGGCGGCCGCCAGCACTTCGGCGGCCGGGAAGAGGCGATGCACGCCTTCGAACGGCGTCGCTATCGGCTGGCCGAAGCGCTCCACGAGCCGCTGCGCCAGGGTCCGCGCCGCCGCCACCGTGATCTGCTGGCCCAGCACGGCCCGCACCGCCAGCTCGTAGCCGTTCAAGGTGCCCGGCACCCGCAGGCCATCCCCTAGCGGGAAGCTGCCGTGCAGGCGTGCGTTGATGGCATGCGGGTCGGCGTCGAGGTCGAAGGCGGCCCGGACGCGGCGGATCACCAGCGGCAGCACGCCGCGCAGCGTATCGCTGGCCCGCAGCACCAGTTGGGCATGCGCTTCGTCGAAGCGCACCTGCAGCCAGCCTGCGTATTGCTTGCCGCCCGCGTCGAGCGCCAAGGTCCGCGTCAGCGAATCTTCGGCCAGCAGTTCCATGCCCGTGATCGCCCGCGTGCGGAAGAAGCCGAGCATCGCGCTCACGTCGTAGGGCGGGCGGTAGCCCAGCCGCACTTCGCTGGCGCTTTCGCGCTGGGTGCCTTCCTTGCGCAGCTGCGAGGGGCTCAGCCCGTAATGGTCGACGAAGGCTGCGTTGAAGCGGCGCACGCTGGCGAATCCGCTGGCCAGCGCCACCTCCGTCACCGGCAGGTCGGTGTCGGCCAGCAATTGCTTGGCCGTCAACAGCCGCCGCGTCTGCAGGTATTGCAGCGGCGAGACGCCCAGCTGCGCTTCGAAGATGCGGCGCAGGTGCCGGTCGCTGACGCCCAGCCGCGCTGCCAGTTGGTCCACGGACGGCGAGCCGTCGGCCCACGCTTCAGGCTCGTCGAGCAGGCGCGCGGCCTGCTGGGCCAGCATGCTGCTCGCGTCCTGGATCGACCAGCGCGGCGCTTGCGGCGCCAGTTCGGGCCGGCAGCGCAGGCAGGGCCGGAAGCCGGCGTTCTCGGCCTGGGCCGCATGGGCGAAGAAGCGGCAGTTCTCGCGGCGCGGCGTCCGCACCTTGCAGACGGGCCGGCAGTAGATGCCCGTGCTCGTGACACCGGTGAAGAAGGTGCCGTCGAAGCGGGCGTCGCGCGCCTTCAGCGCGAGGTAGCAGGCGTCAGGTGCCAGGGGCGGGTCGGCGAGCGTCATGGGGTTCATGATACGCAGCGCATCCGCGCGGACTGGCCGTTTTCGGACATGTTCCTGCCACCCTCGTGCCTACAATGGACCGAGAGACGAAGAGAACAGAAATCCATGCAACTCAACCCCAGCATCTTCAAGGCCTACGACATCCGCGGCATCGTGCCGAGCACGCTGAATGAAGAGGTCGCCGAGGCGCTCGGCCGCGCCTTCGGCACCGTCGCCAAGCGCGAAGGCGAACAGGCCGTCGCCGTCGGCCGTGACGGCCGGCTCAGCGGGCCTTCGGTCAGCGCTGCGCTGGTCAAGGGCCTCGTCGCCAGCGGCGTCGACGTCATCGACGTCGGCATGGTGACGACGCCCATGCTCTACTTCGCCGCCAGCACGCTCACCAGCAGCGGCATCCAGGTGACGGGCAGCCACAACCCGAAGGACTACAACGGCTTCAAGATGGTCCTGCGTGGCCGCGCCATCTACGGCGACGACATCCAGGGCCTGCGCAGGCTGATGGAAGAGGGCGCGCCCGCCGCCGGCCAGGCGGGCCAGATCCGCAACGTCAACATCTTCGCTCCCTACCGCGACCGCATCGCCGGCGACATCAAGCTGGCCCGGCCGCTGAAGATCGTCGTCGACTGCGGCAACGGCGTCGCCGGCGCTTCGGCCCCGCAGATCTACCGGGCCATCGGCTGCGAAGTGATCGAGATGTACAGCGAGGTGGACGGCGATTTCCCGAACCACCATCCGGACCCCAGCAAGCCGGAGAACCTGCGCGACCTGATCGCCAAGCTGAAGGAAACGGGCGCCGACCTCGGCCTCGCCTTCGACGGCGACGGCGACCGCCTGGGCATCATCACCCGCGAAGGCAACAACATCTTCCCGGACCGCCAGATGATGCTGTTCGCGCGCGACGTGCTGTCGCGCGTGCCCGGCGCGCCTATCCTCTACGACGTCAAGTGCACGCAGCGGCTGGCGCCCGCCATCCGCGAAGCCGGCGGCGAGCCCGTGATGTACAAGACCGGGCACTCGCTGATCAAGGCGAAGATGCGCGAGCTGAATTCGCCGCTGGGCGGCGAGATGAGCGGCCACATCTTCTTCAAGGAGCGCTGGTACGGCTTCGACGACGGCACCTATGCCGGTTGCCGGCTGCTGGAAGTCCTGTCGCGCTCGCCGGACCCGAGCGCCATCCTCAACGCGCTTCCCAGCAGCTTCTCCACGCCGGAGCTGAACGTGAAGTGCGAGGAAGGCGAGCCGCATCGCGTGGTCGCCGAACTGGTGAAGATCGCGTCGTTCCCGGATGCCGAGGTTTCGACGATCGACGGCCTGCGCGTGGACTGGCCGGACGGCTTCGGCCTGATCCGCGCCTCCAACACGACGCCGGTGCTGGTGTTGCGCTTCGAAGGCCACACGCAGGAGGCCATGCACCGCATCGAGGACCGGATGCTGGAGCTGCTGCGCAAGGTGAAGCCGGACGCGAAGATCGGGGAAGCGGCGCATTAGCGACGAGGAGGGATGTCACACTACGCCCCCAGTGAACATCCTCATCGTCAAGCTCTCCTCCCTCGGCGACGTGGTCCATGCCATGCCGGCCGTGCAGGACGTCCTGGCCTGTGTTCCGCAGGCCCGGGTGGACTGGGTCGTGGAGCGCGGCTTCGCGCCGCTGGTGCAGCGTTGCGCCGGCGTGCAGCGGGCCATTCCGTCCGACATCCGCCGCTGGCGCAAGTCGCCCTTCTCGGGCGAGACGCGCCACGCCTGGCGCGCCTTCCGCAACGAACTGCACCAGGCGCAGTACGACGCCGTCCTCGACCTCCAGGGCCTGACCAAGTCGGCCCTCGTCTCCCACATGGCGCGCCTCGCTCCCGGCGGCAAGCGCTATGCCATCGGCAACCGCACCGAAGGCTCCGGCTACGAGGCGCCGACGCGCTGGGTCGCCGACATCCTGGTGCCCGTCGAAACGGCCATCCACGCCGTGCAGCGCTCGCGCGCCGTCTGCGCCGGCGCTTTCGGCTACGAGCTGCCGGCGCAGATCCGCTACGGCCTCGGGACGGCGGCCGCCGACAAGCAGAACACCATCGCCCTCGTGCACGGCACCTCGCGGGCCGACAAGTGCTGGCCCGAAGACCACTGGCTGGAGCTGGGGCGCCAGTTGCTGGCGGCCGGCTGGGACCTCGCGCTGCCGCACGGCAGCGACCAGGAGCAGATGCGCAGCGAACACCTCGCGCGCGCCCTCGGCCCGCGGGCCGAGGTGTGGCCGCGGCTGCCGCTGGACGCCCTGGCCGAACGCATGGGCCGCTGTGCCGGCTGCATCGGCGTCGACAGCGGCCTGAGCCACATCGCCGTCGCCCTCGACCTGCCGCACGTGCAGATCTACAACTTCGACACCGCCTGGCGCACGGGGCCGATCGGCTCGCCGCGCCAGCGCAGCGTCTACGCCGATCCGACGCCTTCGGTGGCCGCCGTCTGGGACGCCTGGACCGGCGTCGCCGCCGCGGCATGATGCCGGCATGATCCGCCCGATCTACTCGCTGATGCTGCTGGGGGCGCAGCCGCTGCTGCGGCGCAAGCTGCGCCGCCGCGGCGTCCAGGAGCCGGGCTACCTGGAGCACGTCGACGAACGCTTCGGCCGTTACCAGGGCAGCACCGGGCCGGGGCGGCTGTGGATCCACGCCGTCTCGCTCGGCGAGACGCGCGCCGCGGCGATCCTGATCACTGCCTTGCGCGCGGAGAGGCCCGACGTCCGCCTCCTGCTCACGCATGGCACGGCCACCGGCCGCGCCGAGGGCGCCAAGCTGCTGCGCGAAGGCGATGCGCAGGCCTGGCTGCCCTGGGACACGCCGAAAGCCGTGCGCGGCTTCCTGAACCACTGGAAGCCCGCCGTCGGCGTGCTGATGGAAACCGAAGTCTGGCCGAACCTGATCGCCTTGTGCCGCGAGCAGGGCGTGCCGCTCGCGCTGGCCAACGCACGCCTGAGCGAGAAGTCGCTGCGTGGCGCGCGCCGGCTGCCGCGCCTGTCGCGGCCGGCCTATGGCGGGCTGCGCGCCGTCTGGGCCCAGACCGAAACCGATGCCCGCCGCCTGGCCCAGGCCGGCGCCACGGTGCAGGGCGTGTTCGGCAACCTCAAGTTCGATGCAGCGCCGGCGCCGGAGCAACTGGAGCGCGGCCGCGGCTGGCGCGCGCTGCAGGACCGGCCGGTGGTGATGTTCGCCAGCTCGCGCGAGGGCGAGGAAGCGGGCTTCCTGCAGGCCGCGCGTTCGCAGGCCGGCGTGCAATGGCTGCTGGTGCCGCGCCATCCGCAGCGCTTCGACGAAGTGGCGGCGCTGGCGGCGCAAGCCGGCTTTCGCGTGTCGCGCCGCAGCGGCTGGGGCGAGCTGCCTGCTTCGGCGGATGTCTGGATCGGCGATTCGCTGGGCGAGATGGCGCTGTACTACGCGATGGCGGACGTCGCCCTGCTGGGGGGCAGCTTCGCGCCCCTGGGCGGGCAGAACCTCATCGAGGCGGCCGCCTGCGATTGCCCGGTGGTGATGGGGCCGCACACCTTCAACTTCAACGAGGCGGCGCAGCTGGCGCAGCAGGCTGGCGCGGCGCTGCGCGTGAGCTCCATCGACGAGGGCGTGCGTGAGGCGGTGGCGTTGGCGCGCGAGCCGGGCCGGCGCGAGGTGGCGGTGGAAGCCTGCGAGGCGTTCTCTTCGGCGCACCGGGGCGCGGCGCTGAAGACGGCACGGGCGGTGCTGGGTTTGCTGGAACGGCCCGTTCTCGAAGCTTGAATCTTTTTATCCGGGCGATATTGACTTCGTCAATTTAACCCGGGTAAAATTTGCAGCATCATGTCCCACGATGCTGCCCACACCGCCTTTCTCGGCCCGGACCGCCTGGCCACTGGCGGCTTGCATGAAGTCGCTGCGGCGGTGCAGCGTGCCCGCGCGGCTGACCCGTATGCCATGCCGGTGGTGTTCAGCGATGCCACGGGCCGGTCCATCGACCTGGACCTGCGCGGGAGCGAAGCCGAGGTCGCCGCACGCTACGCGGCACCTGCGGCGACGCCCGCCGAGGAGCCGCCGGCCCCGGAAGCCAAAGGCCGCGGTCGCCCGAAGCTGGGCGTCGTCGCCCGCGAAGTGACGCTGCTGCCCAGGCACTGGGACTGGCTGGCCGCGCAGCCGGGCGGCGCTTCGGTCGCCCTGCGCAAGCTGGTGCACGAAGCCTCGCGTGCCAACGCGGACCGCGATCGTGAACGGCAGGCCCAGGAGCGCGCTTACCACGCCATGTCCACGCTGGCCGGCGCGCTGCCCGGCTTCGAGGAAGCGAGCCGGGCGCTGTTCGCGGCCGACCGCGAGCGCTTCGCCGGCCTGGTGGCCGGCTGGCCGCCCGATATCCGCGATTACGTCGTGCGCCTCGCCGATCCGGGCTGATGCGCTGACCTTGCCGGCCTGGACGCCGGGTTTCTTTCCATCCACATCGGTGGCGCCAGGTGGCGCCGCGCGGGCGCCTGCGCCTGTATCCGCAACAGAGAAAGGCCAAGTGCCATGGATTCCCCCTCCGATCCCCCGCCGCGGGTGGCGCGGCGCGAAGCCGCGCGCCGCGCGCGTGACGCCTTCCCGCCCATGGGCATCTACGCGATCCGCGACCTGCAGAGCGGCCGCGTGCTGCTCGGCGCGAGCCGCAACGTGCATGCGTCGCTGAACCGCGCGCGCTTCGAACTGCGCATGCGCTCGCATTCCGACCGCGTGCTGCAGGCCGCGTGGAACAGCAGCGGGCCGGAGCGCTTCAGCTTCGAAGTGGTGGAACTGCTGAAGGAGCGGGCGGACCCGGACTTCGACTACGCCAGCGAGCTGAAGGCGCTGGAGCAGATCCACCGCGAGCTGCTCGCGCAGGCGGGAGGCAAGGATGAATGACTCCGCCCTGCAGTCCCGCCTGGACTGGCACCTCGAGCGCCACCTGGAGCTGGCCGCGACGAACGCCCGGCTCGACGACGAGCTCGGCACGCATCACGGCCTCGCGTGGTCGGACTTCGTGCTGCTCTGGGTGCTGGACGGCGCGGACGGCGCCGTGCCTTCGGCGGAGCTGGCGCGCCGGCTCGGGCTGGCGCCCTCGCGCCTGGTGCTGCAGCTGCTGCCGCTGGAAAAGACCGGCCTGGTCGTGCGCGAAGCGAACGTCGATGGCAGGCGCCGCGTCACCTTGCGCCCAAGTGGCCGCCGGCTGTTGCGCGAGGCCCGCGAGACGGCCGCCTTCGTGTGCGCCGAAGCCTATCGCCTGCGCGACGCCGCGTCGCTGCGTTGACAGCGCGGCGCCCGCGCGCTGCCTAGATTGGGATCGCCACTCTTCCAAGGAGCAAGCCATGGGCAGCGATCCCGAACTCCTCGCGCGCATCCGCGCCATCAACGACAGCGCCGCCTTCAACCGCTGGTGCGGCTTCGAGGTGCTGCGCGCCGGCGCCGGCGTGGCGGAACTGGCCATGCCCTGGCGCCCCGAGGTGGGACAGTACGCCGGCTTCCTGCACGCGGGCCTGCTCGGCGCCCTGATCGACACGGCCTGCGGCTTCGCCGCCGCCACGCTGGTGGGGCGCGTGCTGGCCTCGCACTACTCGGTGAACTGCCTGCGGCCGGCAGTGGGCGAACGTTTCGTCGCCCGCGCGCGGGTCGTGAAGCCGGGCAAGACGCAGGTGTTCACGGCCTGCGACTTGTTCGCGCTGCAGGGAGCCGACGAGAAACTGGTGGCGACCGGCGAGACCTTGCTCACCGTGGTCGCCGTGGCCGCCTGAATCAGGGCGCCAGCAGCAGGTTCAGCCGGTCCAGGTCTTCCGCCGCCAGCGTGCCGTTGGCCTGCCGCAGCTTCAGGTGTCCCAGCAGCACGTTGTAGCGGGCCTGCGCGAGGTCGCGCTTGGTCTGGAACAGCTGCGTCTGCGCGTTCAGCACGTCGATGTTGATGCGCACGCCCACCTGGTAGCCCAGGCGGTTGGCTTCCAGCGAGCTCTGGCTGGAGGCTTCGGCCGATTCCAGCGCCTTCACCTGCTGCTGGCCGGAGACGACGCCGAAATAGGCGGTGCGGATCTGCTGCGCCACGGTGCGGCGCGTCGCCTCGAGGTCGGTGCGGGCCTTGTCTTCCAGGGCCAGCGTCTCGCGCACGCGGTTCTGCACGGCGAAGCCGGAGAACAGGGGCAGGTTGAACACCACGCCGACCGAGCCGGTCTTGGGCCGCGAATCGGCGATGGTGGTGGCCGTGCCGGCGATGTTGCGCGTCTCGCCCAGGCTGCCGGTCAGGTCCAGCGTCGGCTTGTGGCCGGCGTAGGCTTTCTGCGTTTCCAGCTGCGCGATGTCCACGTTGGACCTGGCCTGCAGGATCGCCGGGTTGGCGGTGTCCGAGACCGACACCCAGGCGTCCGGGTCGGCCGGGCTCGGCGAGGGCACGACCAGCGAGGTGACCAGCGGGTTCGGGTTGGTGCCCTGGCGGCCCACCAGGGTGTCCAGCGCCAGCTTCTTCACCCGCAGGTCGTTGTCGGCCTGGATCTCCTGCGCCGTCACCAGGTCGTAGCGGGCCTGGGCTTCGCGGGTGTCGGTGATGGTGGTGGTGCCCACCTCGAAGTTGCGCTTGGCCGCGGCCAGCTGCTCCGCGGTCGCCGTCTTCAGCGCCCGCGTGTAGTTCAGGGTGTCCTGCGCGGCCAGCACGTCGAAGTAGGCCTGCACCACGCGGACGATCAGGTCCTGGCTCGCGGCGGTCAGCGCGTATTCGGCCTGCTGCGCCTGGTACTTGGCCTGTTCCCAGGTGGCGAAGTTGGCCGGCCGGTACAGCGGCTGCGAGGCGCTGAGCGTGACGCTCTGGGTGCCGTATTCGCGCTGCGGGACCGGGTCGACGGTGATGGCGTTGCGGCTGGCGCCGCCGGACAGGCTCACCTGCGGGAGGATGCCCGACTTGGCCTGGTCGGCGCGCGCGATGCTGGCGTCGTACTGCGACTTGGCCGATTGCCAGGTCGCGTCATAGGCGCGGGCCGCGTCGTAGAGCTCGACGAGGCTCTGCGCCTGGGCATTGCCCAGGAAAGCCAGGCCGATGGCCGCCGACAGGGGGAGAAGCCGCTTCAGTTTCATCTTTCCGTCCTTCTCTCGTCCAACTGCTTGTTATGCTTTTTTCGGGACCAACCCTGGATTGTCAATAGCGCGGGACCCCGGGGTCCCGCTCCTGGGCCCAGGCATCGATGCCGCCCGCGATATTCGCCACATCCGTGTAGCCCTGCTGCTGCAGGAACATGGCGACGCGCAGGCTGCGGGCGCCATGGTGGCACAGGACCGCCATGGGGCGATCCTGCGGCAGTTCGGCCAAACGGCCGGGGATCTCGTTCATCGGGATCGCCACCAGCTCGAAGCCCTGGGGCTGCACGCTGGATACCTGGCGTTCCCAGGGTTCGCGCACGTCCAGCACCAGCGGGCTGCCCGGGTGGGCGGCCAGCCAGTCATCGAGTTGTGCGGGTCGGACCTGGTCGATCATGGCCCGGTCAGAAGTGGAAGCGCGAAGGCTCGGGGAAATTCTGCAGGCGGGGGGCCTGCATGTCCCAGGGCTGCTTCGTTTCCCAGGCGGCTTCGCCGGTGCGGGTGACGAAGGTGGCGCGCATCACCGGCTCGTTGCCGACGATGGTGGCCAGCCGGCCGCCCACCTTCAGTTGCTGCAGCAGGGCCTGCGGGATGTCGGCGACCGAGCCGGAGAGCACGATCACGTCGAACGGGCCTTCGGCGGCCAGGCCGCGGGAGCCGTCGGCTTCGCGCACTTCGGCGTTGCGGATGCCGGCCTGCTGCAGGTTGGCGCGGGCCATCTGGGCGAGCCGGGGCTCGATTTCCAGCGAGATCACGCGCTGGGCGCGGCTGGCCAGCAGGGCGGCCATGTAGCCGGAGCCGGCGCCGACTTCCAGCACCTTCTCGTGGGCCTTGGGGGCCACGTCCTGCAGCAGGCGGGCCTCCACCTTGGGTTCCAGCATGCACCAGCCCTGGCGCTCGGCTTCCTCGGCGGTTCCCAGCAGCGGGATCTGCATGTCGACGAAGGCGAGGGCACGGTGGGCCAGGGGGACGAACTGCTCGCGCTTCAGTTGCGAGAGCAGGGCGAGCACTTCCAGGTCCAGCACGTCCCAGGGCCGGATCTGCTGCTCGATCATGTTGAAGCGGGCGCGTTCGAGGTCGATCGGGGCATTCATGGTCAAAATTCAGGCGCAGTTCAGGACAAACCGTCCATTTTAGAAGCCGGCTGGACTTGGGCCCCGGAACCGCCCGTTTGGGGCCGGCGCCGGCGCCGCGCCCAGGCGGCCAGGTCGTCGAGGTAGCAGTACACGACAGGCACCACGACAAGGGTCAGGAGTGACGAGGTGATGACACCCCCGATGACGGCCTGGCCCATGGGCGCGCGCTGTTCCGAGCCCTCGCTGAGCGCGAAGGCCAGCGGCACCATGCCGAAGATCATCGCCAGGGTCGTCATCAGGATCGGGCGCAGCCGCACCCGGGCCGCGTGCAGCAGCGCCTCCGAGCGCGCCATGCCCTGCTCGCGCATGCGGATGGCGAAGTCCACCAGCAGGATGGCGTTCTTGGTCACCAGGCCCATCAGCATGACGATACCAATCACCGAGAAGATCGAAAGTGTCGAATTGAACGCCAGCAGGGCCAGCACCACGCCGATCAGCGTCAGGGGCAAGGACGTCATCAGCGCCAGCGGCTGCAGGAAGCTCTTGAACTGGCTGGCCAGGATCATGTAGATGAAGATGATGGCCATGGCCAGCGCCGAGACGGCGTAGCCGAAGGACTCGCGCATGTTCTTGGTCGAGCCGCTGAAGCTGGCGCGGTAGCCGGGCGGGAAGGCGATTTCGTCCAGCCGCGCCTGGATGTCCTTGGAGATCTCGCCGGCCGAGCGGCCGTCGGTGTTGGCGTTGATGGCCACTTCACGCGTGAGGTCGCGGCGGTTGATCTGGTTCGGGCCGGTCGATTCGGACACTTTCGCCACCTGGTTCAGGCGCACGATGCGCATGCTGCCGTCGGCGTTGGCGCCCATCGCGAAGGGCAGGCGCTCCAGGTCGGCCGGCGCGGTGCGGGCGTCGGGCGCGAGGCGCACGTTGACGTCGTAGGTCTCGTCGTCGGGCGCGCGCCAGTTGCCGACGGTCTGGCCGGCCACCAGCGTGCGCAGCGAGCTCGCCACCTGCGCCACGCCCAGCCCCAGGTCGGAGGCGGCGTCGCGCCGCAGCTCGATGCTGACGGTGGGCTTGTCCGGCTTCACGCTGGAGTCCAGGTCCACCAGGCCGGGGATGTCGCGGATCTTGTCCGTCACCAGCCGCGACAGGCGCTCCAGCTCCTTGAGGTCGGGGCCCTGCACCGAGAACTCGATCTGCTTGTTGCCGCCCACCGCGTCGAGCAGGCCGACGTGCGTGACCGTGATGCCGGGCACCTGCTTCAGCCGCTCGCGCAGCACGCCGGCCATCTGGTCGACGCTCAGCTTGCGATCCTTGCGGTCGACCATGCGCACGTAGATGGAGGCGTAGATCTTGCCGGCGGCGTTGCCGGTGTTGATGGTCGCGACCGTGTACTTCACTTCCTTGAACTCGCGCACGATCTGTTCGACCTGGCGGGCCTTGGCCTCGGTGAGCTCCAGCGAGGAGCCGACCGGCGTGAAGAAGTTGATGCTGGTTTCCGAGTAGTCGGCCTTGGGCACGAACTCGGTGCCCAGCAGCGGCACCATGAACAGGCTGCCCACGAAGATGGCGGCGGCCGCGAGCAGCGTGGCCACGCGGTGCGCCAGCGCCCAGCGCAGGATGCTTTGGTAGGCGGAAGCCAGCTTCTCGGTGCCGTCGTCGAACCAGCCGGTGACGCGGCCGATCGTGCGGTCGTAGAAGGTCTTGCGTTCGCGCTTTGCGCCGTGGGCGTGGATCTCGGGGTCGTGCCACACCGAGGACAGCATCGGGTCCAGCGTGAAGCTGACGAACATCGAGATCATCACGGCCGCCACGATGGTGACGCCGAACTCGTGGAAGAACTTGCCGATGATGCCGCCCATGAAGCCGATGGGCAGGAACACGGCGACGATGGAGAAGGTGGTGGCCAGGACCGCCAGGCCGATCTCCTGCGTGCCGTCCAGGGATGCCTGGTAGGCACTCTTGCCCATCTGCACGTGGCGCACGATGTTCTCGCGCACCACGATGGCGTCGTCGATCAGCAGGCCCACGCACAGCGACAGCGCCATCAACGTCACCATGTTGATGGAGAAGCCGAAGGCGTACATGAACAGGAAGGTGCCGATCAGCGCGATCGGCAGCGTGAGCCCGGTGATGACGGTGGAGCGCCAGGAATTGAGGAACAGGAAGACGATCAGCACCGTCAGCAGCGCGCCTTCCACCAGCGTGCGGCGCACGTTCTCCACCGACACCCGGATCGGCCGCGAGGCGTCGGTGACGGTTTCGAGCCGGACGCCGGGGGGCAGCTGCGCGCGCATCTCGTCCAGCGTCTTCTTCAGGCCGTCGATCACCTCGATGGTGTTCTCGTCCTGTGCCTTCTGCACGGTGATCAGCAGCGTGCGCTCGCCGTTGTAGAGGGCGAGGTTGTCCAGCTCCTGGCCGCCGTCGGAGATGCGGGCGACCTGGTCCACGCGCACGGGCGAACCGTTGCGCCGCGCCACGATGATCTTGCCGAAGTCCTCCGGCCGCTCCATGCGGGCCGAGACCTGCACCGTGCGGTCCTGCGCGATCGAGCGCACGGCGCCCACCGGCAGGTCCTGGTTCTCGTTGCGCACGGCCGCCACCACCTGGTCGGCGGTGATGCCCAGTGCCTCCATCGCGGCGGGGTTCAGGTAGATGTCCAGCTCGCGCTGGCTGCCGCCGACCACGGTGACGGAGCCGACGCCGCGCACGTTTTCCAGCCGCTTCTTCAGCACCTGGTTCGACCAGTTGGTGAGTTCCACCGCGCCCATGGGCCGGCCCTTGCTGGAATCGGGCAGCACCGCCAGCGACCAGATGGCGCGGCTGGACGGGTCGAAGCGCAGCACCCGCGGCTCCTTGACCTCGTCACGCAGGTTGGGGCGGACGGCGGCGATCTTCTCGCGCACGTCCTCGGCGGCCTTGCGGCCATCCACGTACAGCTGGAACTCGATGATGACGACCGACTGGCCTTCGTAGCTGCGCGAAGTGAGGGCGTTGATGCCGGCGATGGAGTTCACCGCCTCCTCGATCTTCTTGCTGACCTCGCTCTCCACGATCTCGGGCGAGGCGCCGGGGTAGTCGGCGGTGACCACCACCACCGGGAAATCGATGTTGGGGAACTGGTCGATGTTGAGGCGCTGGTACGAGAACAGGCCCAGCACCACGATGGCCGCCATGACCATCGTGGCGAACACCGGGTTCTTCAGGCTGACGCGGGTGAACCACATGGCTTCAAGGACGCGGTGCGCCCGTGAACTTCACCAGGGTTCCTTCGCGCAGCGGCCCGACGTGGCCCAGGATCACGGTCGCGCCCGGCTGCACGCCGTCGACCGCCACCCAGGTGTCCTTGCCGTCGCCGCCGCGGGCGCCCGGCGTGACCGCGCGATGCGCCACCTGCTGGTTCACGACCACCTGCACGTAGGGGTTGGGCTTGTCGGTGCGCAGCGCCGACAGCGGCACGGCCAGCGCGCTGGATTGGCCCGTGGCCACCGTGCCCTGCGCGAAGAGGCCCTGGCGCAAGCCGGCGGGATCGTTGATGGCCAGGTAGGCCAGCACGCTGCGGCTGCCCGCCTGCGCGCTCGGGTTGATGCGCACCACCTTGGCCGCGACCGGCCGCGGGCTGCCTTCCACCTGCAGGCTCGCCGCCTGGCCGACGCGCAGCTCCAGCGAATCGGCGGCGCTGAGCGAGGCTTCCAGTTCCAGGCTGGAGAGGTCGACGATCTCCACCACCTTGCCGTCGATGGCCACGCGTTCGCCCGGCTGCGCGAGGCGTTGCGACACGATGCCGGAAATGGGCGCGCGCAGCACGGCGTCGTCCAGGCCCTTCTTCGCGAGGTCCACGGCGGCCAGCGCCGCCTGGTAGGTGGACTTCGCCGCGGCGAGGTTGTTCCACGAGGTGTCCAGGGCCGTCTTCGAGATGAAGTTCTGGTCCACCAGCGCCTTGTTGTTGGCCCACTGGCGCTCGGCGATGTCGATCTGCGCCTTGGCCGCGTCGGCCTGTTCCTGCGCCTGCTTCAGCCGCGCCTCGGACTCGGTGCGGTCGACGCGGGCGATGACCTGGCCGGCCTTCACCGGGTCGCCTTCGCGCACGACGAGGCCCTGCAGTTCACCCGGTACGCGCGCCTTGACGACGGCGGAATTCACCGCCCGCAGCGAGCCGGAGATCGGCAGGCCGCGCTGCAGGTCGCGCTGCTGCGCCTTCACCACGTCGGTCTGCGCCAGTTCCACGGCCGGCTGCGCCTTGGCTGCCGTGGCGGCCGCCTGCTGCGCGCGGCGCGCGCCCAGCGAGCGCATCAGGGCGCCGGCCAGCACCAGGACCACCAGCGCGACGACCACCCACTTCCACGGGACCTTGCGCGTCATGCCTTCTTCTCCGGCACACAGAGGCCGTGCAGCAGGATCTCGACCTGCGCGTTCACGTAACGTTGCGGATCCATCGGGTAGTCCTGCGGGATGCAGGCACCCAGCGCATGCTTGTTCATGATCAGGAAGATCATCGGCGCGATCACGCTGAAGATCGTGTATTCAATGTCGACGGCGCGGAATTCGCCGCGGTCCACGCCACGCAGCAGGATGCGCCGTACCAGCTGCATGCCGGGCTGGATCACTTCCTGGTGGTAGAAGGCCGCGATGTCGGGGAAGTTGCGCGCCTCGCTGATGATCAGCTTGGTGATGCCGGAGGCGCGGGTGGCGCCGATGCGCTCCCACCAGACGTTCAGGCAGTAGCGCACCATTTCAGCGGTGGAGCCCTCGAAGCTCTCGAACTCCTCGTTCCACTCGGCAAAGCGGCCCGAGATGTTCTCGCGCACGACCGCCTTGAACAGTTCTTCCTTGCTCGGGAAGTAGAGGAACAGCGTGCCCTTGGAGACGCCGGCGCGGGCCGCGACCTCTTCCGACCGGGTGGCGGCGAAGCCCTTCTCGACGAACAGGTCGAGGGCGGCATCGAGCAGTTCACCCGGGCGGGCTTCCTTGCGGCGGCCGCGGCGGGGTGGGGCATCCTCGGCGCGTTCGGCGAGGGCTTTGCTGGACATGGGCGTGACGGGTGGAGTTACTGACTGACCGGTTATTAATGTAGTTCCCCCAGGCCCGGCGCGTCAAGACAGCGCGACCGTAAAGCTCAGGACAGGCGCGCGACCTGCAACGCCAGCCACTCGCGCAGCACCTGGCGGGACAGCAGCAGCTCCACGGGTTCGGGCAGCCATCGCTGAGGGCCGGGCTTGGCGTGCGGGAAGTTCATGGGCGCGGCCACCACTTCGAAGCCGGCCGCCTGGAAGTAATGGACGGCCCGCGGCATGTGCCAGGAGTCGGTGACCACGGCGACCCGCCGGATGCCGTCCGGCTTCATGGCCTCCATCATGTAGTTGGCGTTCTCGCGCGTGTCGCGCGAGCGGTCGTCGCGCCAGCGCAGCGACTGGCCGGTCTCGTCGCGCAGCACGGCGTCCGCCACCTGGGCTTCCGGCAATTGCGTGCTGCCCACGGCCGTCCAGCCCTGGCCGCCCGCATAGGCCAGCGGCTTGCCGGTGCGCTTGGCCAGCCAGATGGCGTAGCGCAGCCGTTCGTGGGCGGGCGCTTCCAGCTGCGGGCCGCCGCCGTATTCGGGCGCGTTCATGTTGACCGCGGCGCCCAGCACCACGATGGCCTGCACGCCCTTCAGGTCCTCCGGGCGGGCCGGTTGCACCTGCGGCAGGATCGTATGGGCGAGGCCCACGGCGACCACGTTCATCGAGAGCGCGAGCGTCACGAGGATGCCGGCCGCGGCCAGCGCCAGGCCGGCTCCGCGGCGCCGGCGCGCCCACAGCAGCCCGAGGAGGGCGAGGAGCAGGGGACCGGTCGGCGGCAGCGCCAGGCCGGCCAGGATGGGTTTGAGTTCGCCCAGTTGCATGGCCCGCGATGCTAAAGCGTCTTAAAGTGTGGGCATGAGCGACACCCAATCCATCGTCCTGGGCGGCGGCTGCTTCTGGTGCACGGAAGCGGTCTACAAGGAAGTGCGCGGCGTCACCGACGTCGAATCCGGCTACAGCAACGGCGGCTCCGGGCGCCCGAGCTACGAACAGGTGTGCAGCGGGAACACGGGCTACGCCGAGGTCGTGAAGCTGGCCTACGACCCGGCGCAGGTCAGCACGCGGCAACTGCTGGAGATCTTCTTCGTCGTGCACGACCCGACCCAGCTGAACCGGCAGGGCAACGACGTCGGCACGCAGTACCGCAGCGGCATCTTCTACACGACGCCGGAGCAGAAGCAGGTGGCCGAGGACATCATCCGCGAGCTCACCGACGAAAAGGTCTATGGCAAGGCCATCGTCACCGAGGTCGCGCCGCTGGCGAACTACTGGCCGGCGGAGGAGTACCACCAGGACTTCTTCGAGCGGAATCCGACCCAGGGCTATTGCATGGCGGTCGCGGCGCCCAAGGTGGCGAAGTTCCGCAAGACCTTCACCGCCCTGCAGAAGCCCTGATGGCCTGGGTGGTGCTGTTCGTCGCCGGGCTGTTCGAGGTGACCTGGGCGATCGGCCTGAAGTACACGGAAGGCTTCACGCGCTTCTGGCCTTCCGTCGGCACGGTGGCCGCCATGGTGGCCAGCGTGCTGCTGCTCGGCTGGGCGATGCGCACGCTGCCGGTGGGCACGGCCTACGCGGTGTGGACCGGGATCGGTGCACTCGGGACGGTGATCCTCGGCATCGTGCTGTTCGGCGAGCCGTCGACGATCGCCCGGCTGGTCTGCATTGGCCTGATCCTGGCGGGGATCGTGGGATTGAAGGTCACGCACGGCGGATAGGCGATCGCCTCATCGCCGCCTAATTCTTCCCGCACTACATTCCGCGGTTCAAGGAGGAACCGCGATGCCCACGTTGAACGTCAATGGCAAGGACCTGCCGGTCGATGCCGACCCTTCCACGCCCGTGCTCTGGGCCCTGCGCGACACGCTGGGGCTGACGGGAACCAAATTCGGCTGCGGCCAGGCGCTGTGCGGCGCCTGCACCGTGCACATCGACGGCACGGCCACCCGCAGCTGCATCACGCCGATTTCCGCCGTCGCCGGACGCAAGATCACCACCATCGAAGCGGTCGGCAACGACCGCGTGGGCCGCGCCGTGGAGGCGGCCTGGGTGAAGCACGACGTCGCCCAGTGCGGCTACTGCCAGAGCGGGCAGGTGATGAGCGCTACGGCATTGCTTCAGATGAAGAAGAAGCCGACCGACGCCGACATCGACGCCGCCATGGCCGGCAACATCTGCCGCTGCGGCACCTATGCCCGCATCCGTGCGGCGATCCACGACGCCGCCGGCCAGCTGGCCTGAAGAGGAGGACGCCATGCATTTCCCCACCTCGCAGCAACTGCCGCCGGCCCTGCGCGACCGCCTGGCCCCCGCGCCGCAAGACAGCGGCGTGCAACGCCGCAGCTTCCTGAAGATCGCTGCCGGGACCGGCTTCGCCCTCGGCGCCTTCCCCTTCGCCGCGGGCGCGCAGCAGGCGACTGCCGCCAGCGGGCTCAAGCCCTTCCAGCAGCCGGCCGCCTTCGTGCGCATCGCGCCGGACGGCATCGTCACCGTCACGGTCAACCGGCTGGAGTTCGGCCAGGGCACGCACACCGGGCTGCCGCTGGTGCTGGCGGAAGAACTCGATGCCGACTGGTCCAAGGTCCGCAGCGCGCACGGCGACGCCAATCCGGCCTATGCCGACCCGCTGTTCGGCATGCACCTAACCGGCGGCTCGAACTCCATCCACAACTCCTACACGCAATACCGCGAACTGGGCGCCCGCACGCGCGCCATGCTGGTCGCGGCGGCCGCTGCGCAATGGAAGACGGACGCCACCGGCCTGCGCACCGAGCGTGGCTTCGTGGTCGGCCCGGGCGGGCGCAAGCTGTCCTATGGCGAACTGGCCGAGGCCGCGATGCAGCAGCCGGTGCCGGAGCAGGTGGGCCTCAAGGACCCGAAGCAGTTCCGCCTGATCGGCAAGCCCACCGGCCGGCTCGACGCGCGCGCCAAGTCCAGCGGCCAGCAGTCCTATGGCATCGACGTGCGCCTGCCCGGCATGCTGACGGCGGTGGTCGCGCGTCCGCCCGTGTTCGGCGCCAGGCTGCGGTCGGTGGACGACAGCGCTGCCAAGGCGGTGAAGGGCGTGAAGGCGGTGCTGCGCGTGCCGGTCGACCGCGGCGGCGAAGGCGTGGCCGTGATCGCTGACGGCTACTGGCCGGCCAGGCAGGCCCGCGAGGCGCTCAAGCTCGATTGGGACACGGCCGCTGTCGGCAAGCCCGACACCACGGCCTTGCTGGCGCAGTACCGGGAGCTGGCGCGCCAGCCGGGGCGGAAGAAGTTCGATGCCGACATGACGCCGCTGGCCAATGCGCCGCAGAAGATCAGCGCCGAATTCGTGTTCCCCTATCTCGCCCACGCGCCGATGGAGCCGCTGAACTGCACCGTCACCTTCGACGGCAGCAAGGCGGAACTCTGGATGGGAACGCAGATGCCCGGGCTGGACGCGATGGCCGCGGCCAGGACGCTGGGCGTGGATCCGCAGGCGGTGCAGGTGCACACGCAGATGGCGGGCGGCGGCTTCGGCCGGCGCGCCATCCCCACCAGCGACTACGTGGTCGAGGCTTGCAACGTCGCCAAGGCGGCGCGCGCCGCGGGCGTCAATGCGCCCGTGCGGACCTTGTGGAGCCGCGAGGACGACGTCCGTGGCGGCTACTACCGGCCGATGCACGTGCACCGGGCGGAGATCGCGTTCGACGCGCAGGGCAACATCCTCGCCTGGGACCACGTCATCGTCGGCCAGTCCATCCTCAAGGGCTCGCCCTTCGAGGAATTCATGGTCAAGGACGGCATCGATTCCACGATGGTCGAGGGCATGAAGGAACCCTACGAACTGCCGATGCGGTTGACCGCGCACCACACCGACGTCAACGTGCCGGTGCTGTGGTGGCGCAGCGTGGGCTCGACCCACACGGCCTACGCGATGGAGACGCTGCTGGACGAAGTGGCGCGCGCGACGAAGCAGGACCCGGTGGCGCTGCGCCTGAAGCTCCTGGGCGGCAAGCATCCGCGCCACGAGGCGGCGCTGAAGCTCGCGGTGGAGCGCAGCGGCTACGGCAAGCGCAAGCTGCCAGCGGGCCATGCCTGGGGCGTCGCGATGCACGAGTCCTTCAGCTCGGTGGTGGCCTACGTGGTCGAAGCTTCCGCGGACAAGGGCGTGCCGAAGCTGCACAACGTGACGGCCGGCGTGCATTGCAACCTGGCGGTGAACCCGCTGTCGGTGGAAGCGCAGGTGCAGGGCGCCGCGCTGATGGGCCTGGGCATGTGCCTGCCCGGCGCGGCGATCACGCTGAAGGACGGAGTGGTGCAGCAGTCGAACTTCGGCGACTACCCGGTGGCCCGCATCACCGACATGCCGAAGATCGCGGTGCACATCGTCCCGAGCGCCGACGCGCCCACCGGCATGGGCGAACCCGGCGTGCCGCCTCTGGCACCGGCCTTCGCCAACGCGATCGCACGCATCACCGGCAAGACGCCGCGGGAACTGCCTTTCGCGGCGGTGTAGAACTTCCGGACGCAAAGGGCGCAAAAGGACGCGAAGGACGCAAAAAAAATCAAGAAGGTTCTTGAACCCTTTTGCGACCTTTGCGTAACCTTTGCGGCTTTTGCGTCCGGAAGTTCCTGCCTTCCTGCCTTCGCTACGGAGCCAGCCGCTCCCTGACCCAGGCGCCATCGCGCTGGGTATACCGCAGCCGGTCATGCAGCCGGCTCTTGCGGCCTTGCCAGAACTGCCATTCGTCCGGCACCAGCCGGTAGCCGCCCCAGTGCGGCGGCCGCGGTGGGCTGAGGAGGAATTGCGCGCTGTACTTCGCGGCGTTGGCCACCAGCACGCCGCGGCCGGAGATCACCTGGCTTTGCGGGCTGGCCCAGGCGCCGATGCGCGAGTCCAGCGGCCGGCTGGCGAAGTAGGCGTCGCTTTCTTCCGCGCTGGTTTTCTCCACGCGGCCTTCGATGCGCACCACCCGCTCCAACTCGACCCAGTGGAACTGCAGCGCGGCAAACGGGTTGCCGGCCAGTTCCTGGCCCTTGCGGCTGTCGTAGTTGGTGTACCAGACGATGCCGCGCTGGTCGTAGCCCTTGATCAGCACGATGCGCGTGCTGGGGCGCAGGTCGCCGCCCACGGTGGCCACGGTCATCGCATTCGGTTCGGGAACCTGGGCCTTGATCGCCTCGGCCAGCCACTGGTCGAACTGCAGCAAGGGGTCGGCCTGCGAGGCCTCCTCGCTCAGTTCGGCGCGCTCGTAGCTCTTGCGCAGGTCGGCGATCTGCTGGGAGGTGCTGCTGCTCATGCGGGGATTCTCGCATCGGTGCACACTCGCGGCGTGGAAACCCCGACCCCCATCGTGCTCGTGCTCGCCTCCGGCCGCGGCGAACGCTTCGTCGCTTCCGGCGGCCGCGGCTCCAAGCTGCAGGCGCTGCTGGCCGGCCAGACCGTGCTGGAGCGCACCTTGGCCGCCGTACGTGCGAGCGGGCTGCCCTGGCACGTGGAAGACGCGGGCCATCCGGGCATGGGCGACTCCATCGCGGCCGCGGTGCGCGCCACGCGTGGTGCTGCCGGTTGGCTGGTGCTGCCGGGCGACTTGCCACTGATCGCGCCGGAGTCGCTGCGCGCTGTCGCGGCAGCGCTGCGGCAGTCCACCGTGGTGCTGCCTTTCCACGAAGGGCAGCGCGGCCATCCGGTCGGCTTCGGCGCCGTGCACGTACACGCGCTCACGGAGCTGGAAGGCGCCGAAGGTGCAGCGGCCATCGTGTGCCAGGCCAAGCCCTTGCGCCTCGACCTCGACGATGCCGGCATCGTCGCCGACATCGACACGCTGGCCGACCTTGCTGCCGCGGAGCAGCGCCTGCTCAAGTCCTGAGGATAGGCCCGCAGGCCAGCCGCGGCCCCGAGTTGCCGGCCGGCTGCGAGGTGAAGTCGTCGCGGTCGCGGTGCACGACCACGCCCTTGCCGAGGATATCGTTCGGGCCGCCGCCGCCGATGGTGGCGTTCTCGACCAGGAAGCTGAAATGGGCGACCCCATTGGCGTCCGGCTTCAGCGAGGCGAGGTCGCCCGTGTGGTGCGGGCTGGAGCCGATCATGCCGTGCGGCTGCCTGGTCGGATTCCAGTGGCCGCCCGCGCTGCTGCCGTCGGGGCTGGAGCAGTCGCCCTTCTCGTGGATGTGGAAGCCGTTCTCCCCGCTGCCGGGCAGGCCGCGCACTTCGCCGGCGACCAGCACGCTGCTGCCACGCTGCTCGAACTTGACGATGCCGCTGGTGGTGCTGCCCTGCGTGGGCGACAGCGTGGCGACGGCACCTTGCTTGTCGCCCCACCAGGACGCGCAGCCGGCAAGCGCGACGACGAGGACGGCCGGCAACAGGAGGGTCTTGTTCATGGTTCTACTTTACGCCTGAGGAATGTTCGATGAGCCGCAGCAGCCGCTCGAGATTGCGGTCGCGGATGTCGTGCCGGCGCAGCTCCTCCAGCGTGCGGTGCGCGTAGTCGAGCGTGGTGCCGTACTTGCCAGTGGCTTCTGCAAAGATGGCGCGGTACTCGTCTTCGCTGAGCTCGCCGGTATGGCTGGGGCTCCGGCGCGACAGCGTGAAGGCCAGCGCCTTGACCGGGCCTTGGCCGGTATCGGCGGGCAGCCAGCGCGGGTCGTATACGGCCATCGCCATCTCGCGGCCCCACAGCTGGGCCAGTGTCTCGGCGCCGCGTTCGCGGGCCACGCGGAACACCATGCCGCGGCAGCAGCCGCCGCTCAGCAGCCCAAAGACCAGGCCGGGCCGTTCGGGCGTGCCGCGGTTGATGCGGCTCCACATCTTCAACGCCCGGTGCCAGCCATGCACGCGGGCCGGCCGCCGCTCTTCGAAATCGAACTCGGGCCGCCAGATGAGCGAGCCGTAGCCGAAGACCCACAGGTCCTCGTCCCCGCCCCATTCCTGCAGCGCCTGCGAGAGCATCTGCTGCGGGTCGCGCAGCGGCTTCAGCACTTCCGTCATGAAACCCGAATGTAGTTGGTAACCGGTTCGTAACCCCGAAGGGCAGGTACCAGGCGTAGCATGCATGGAACAAAGTTACCGGATTTCCATGAAACTGCATCCCGTGCTGGCCGCGGTCACCCAGCGCATCCGAGAACGCAGCGCGCCCACGCGCTCCGCCTACCTGGCCCGCATCACCGCAGCGGCCCAACGCGACCGCGGTGCCGACCGCATGGGCTGCGCCAACGTGGCCCACGCCTTCGCCGGCATCTCGCCCAGCGACAAGTTCAAGGTGGTGGCCGAACACGCGCCCAACATCGGCATCATCAACGCGTACAACGACATGCTGTCGGCGCACGCGCCCTATGCGCGCTACCCGGACATCATCAAGGACGAAGCCCGCCAGCATGGCGCCAACGCCCAGGTGGCCGGCGGCGTGCCGGCCATGTGCGACGGCGTCACGCAGGGCACGGCCGGCATGGAGCTGAGCCTGTTCTCGCGCGACACCATCGCGCTGGCAACGGCCGTCGGCCTGAGCCACGACGTGTTCGACGCCACGCTGATGCTGGGCATCTGCGACAAGATCGTGCCCGGCCTGCTGATCGGCGCGCTGCACTTCGGCCACCTGCCCACGGTCTTCGTGCCGGGCGGGCCCATGCCCAGCGGCCTGTCCAACAACGAGAAGGCCAAGGTGCGGGAAAAGGCCGCGCAAGGCCTGGTCGGTCGCGCCGAGCTGCTGGAAGCCGAGGAGAAGGCGTATCACACGCAGGGCACCTGCACCTTCTACGGCACCGCCAACAGCAACCAGATGCTGATGGAGGCCATGGGCCTGCACGTGCCGGGCGCCGCCTTCATCCAGCCGCAGACGGGGCTGCGCGAGCAGCTCACGCGCGAGTCCGTGCGCACGGCGTTGTCCATCCTGAAGACGCGCCGCTACGCGCCGATCGGGCAAATCGTCGACGAGCGCTGCATCGTCAATGCGATGGCGGCGCTGCTGGCCACCGGCGGCAGCACCAACCACCTGATCCACTGGGTGGCGGTGGCGCGTTCGGCCGGCATGGTCATCGACTGGGACGATTTCGATCGCCTGTCTTCCGTGGTGCCGCTGCTGGCGCGCGTCTATCCCAACGGCTCCGCCGACGTGAACCAGTTCCAGGCGGCCGGCGGCCCGGGCTACGTCATCCGCGAACTGCTCGATGCGGGGCTGATGCATGAAGACGTGCTGACGGTGCGCGAAGGCGGCCTGCGCGAGTACACGCGCAGGCCGGAAGGCGAGGGCGGCGCGCTGCGCTGGTCCGACATCGGCGCTTCGCGCGATGAAGCGGTCGTGCGTCCCGCCCGGCAGGCCTTCAGTCCCACCGGCGGCCTGAAGCTGCTCACCGGCAACCTGGGACGCAGCGTCATCAAGGTGTCGGCCGTGCCGGACGACCGCCACGTCATCGAAGCGCCGGCGCGTATCTTCGACAGCCAGGACGACCTGCAGGCGGCCTTCAAGGCCGGCGAGCTGGAACGCGACCTGGTCTGCGTGGTGCGCTGGCAGGGCCCGCGCGCCAACGGCATGCCGGAGCTGCACAAGCTGACGCCGCCGCTGGCCGTGCTGCAAGGCAAGGGCTTCCGCGTGGCGCTGGTCACCGACGGCCGCATGAGCGGCGCCTCGGGCAAGGTGCCGGCCGCCATCCACGTCACGCCGGAGGCGGCCGCGGGCGGCCCGCTGGCGAAACTGCGCGACGGCGACATCGTGCGGCTGGACGCCACCGCCGGCACCCTGGAAGCCAAGGTGGACGCCGGCGAATGGGCCACGCGCGAGCCCGCCAGGCTGTCGGACGTGCAGGCTGCGAACAACAGCCATGGCGTCGGCCGCGAACTCTTTGCCGGCATGCGCCACAATGCGCTCCCCGCAGAGGAAGGAGCGTGTACATGGCTGTAGGTACGAGCAACCCGACGGCGCTGGAGGTCATGCAGGACGCGCCGGTCATCCCGGTGATCGTGCTGCAGGACGTCGCCCATGCCGTGCCGCTGGCGCGTGCGCTGGTGGCCGGCGGCATCCGCATGCTGGAGGTGACCTTGCGCACCCCGGTGGCGCTGGCGTGTATCGAGAAGATCGCCAAGGAGGTCCCGGACGCCGTGGTCGGCGCCGGCACCGTGCGCAGCGCCGCCGACGCCCAGGCCGCGCAACTGGCCGGCGCCCGCTTCGCCGTGAGCCCTGGCTACATCCATGCCATCGGCAAGGCCTGCCACGACCTCGGCCTGGCGCTGCTGCCCGGCGTCGCCACCGGCAGCGAGATCCTGGCGGCGCAGGAAGACGGCTACCAGCAGCTGAAGTTCTTCCCGGCCCTGCAGGCCGGCGGGCCGGCCATGCTGAAGGCCTGGCACGGTCCCTTCAACGACGTGCTCTTCTGCCCCACCGGCGGCGTGTCGACGGCCAATGCCGGCGAGTTCCTGGCGCTGCCCAACGTCGCCTGCGTGGGCGGCTCGTGGCTGACACCCGCCGACGCCGTCGCCCGTGGCGACTGGGACCGCATCACACAGCTCGCCGCGGAAGCCGCGCGCCTGCCGCGCGCATGAAGCGGGCCCGCAACCTCCTGGCGCGGTTCGCGCTGGTGCTGGCCTGCGCCGCGCCGCTGGCTGCGTCCGCCACCACGCCGCAGCTGATGGACGGCACCACGGCCATCCAGGTCGTGCGCGACCTGGCCTACGGCACCGACCCGCGCCAGCGCATCGACGCCTACGTGCCCCTGCATCCCGCCGGCCCGGTGCTGGTGATGGTGCATGGCGGCGCCTGGGCGATCGGCGACAAGGCCACGCCGGCCATGATCCGGCCCAAGGTGACCTACTGGACCGCGCGCGGTTACGTCGTGGTTTCCGTCAATTACCGCCTGTTGCCCGCCGCCAGCCCGATGGTGCAGGCGCAGGACGTGGCGAAGGCGCTGGCCCTGGTGCAGAAACAGGCGCCTTCGTGGGGCGCCGACCCGCAGCGGGTGGCGCTCATGGGCCACTCGTCCGGCGGCCACCTGGTGGCGCTGCTGGACTCCGCGCCCTCGCTGGCCTACGCGCAGGGCGCGAAGCCCTGGAAGGCCAGCATCAACCTGGACGGCGCGGCGCTGAACGTGCCGGCCTTGATGGGCGAGCGGCACGCGCCGCTGTACGACCGCGCCTTCGGCCGCGACCCCGCCTTCTGGGCCTCGGTGTCGCCGTACGACGTGATGGAAGCCAAGGTGCCGCCGATGCTGATCGTCTGCTCGCGGCTGCGCGGCAACTCCTGCCCGCAGGCGGATGCCTTCGAGCGCAAGGCTTCGCCCATGGGGCACCGGCTCACCATCTGGATGCAGCCGCTGCGGCACATGGAAGTCGACCAGCAGCTCGGGCTGCCGGGCGTCTACACGGACTCGGTCGCCCGCTGGCTGGGCGCGCTCCTGTAGTCCCTGCGGCCGGCAGGGATGGGACCTAGGTCCAATGCCGGCGGCGGAGCACTCGAAGCACCATTTTGGGACTTCGAGGAGCCCGACATGGCGATGACACTGAAGACCCGCGCGTGGCTTGCCGCCGCGTGCGTGGCGTTGGCTGCCGGCAGCGGCCTGGCGCGCGCGGACGAAGTCCCGCTCGTGAACGGCGCGCAATGGACCCAGTCGACGGAACAGGTGAAGAAGGCCTACCTGATCGGCATTGCCAACATCGTGCAGGTCGAGCGTGCCTACCACGCGGGCAACGCGCCCAGCGATTCCCAGAGCGTCCTGCCGCGCATGTCGATGGGGATGCGGGACCACACGCTTGACAGCGTGCGCGACGGGCTCGATCGCTGGTACGCGTCGCACCCGGACCAGTTGCAGCGTCCCGTGATCGAGACGCTCTGGTTCGAGATGGCTGTGCCCGGGATGCAGAAGTCCAGATAGGGGAAAGCGCCATGAAGCGATTTGCTTGGATCGGGGCCGTGGCCCTGCTTGCCGCCACCAGTGCCTGCACGTCGATGACGGCGCAGCAGCAGGGGACGGTTTCGGGCGCAGCCATCGGCGCCGCGGCCGGCGCCGGCATTGCCGCCATCGCCGGCGGCAGCGGCTGGACCGGTGCGGCCATCGGCGCCGTGGCCGGCGGCGTGGCCGGCAACATGAAGGGCAACAAGCAGCCGCAGTGAGGCGCGGCCGCCGGCCCGCCGGGCCGGCTAGCCTCGCTGAATGAGCTCGATCTTGTAGCCGTCCGGATCGGTGACGAAGGCGATCACCGTGCTGCCGCCCTTCACCGGGCCGGGCTCGCGCGTGATGTTGCCGCCGCCGGCGCGGATCTTGTCGCAGGCGGCGTAGACGTCCGGCACGCCGATGGCGATGTGGCCGAACGCGGTGCCCGGTTCATACTGGTCGACGCCGTGGTTGTAGGTCAATTCCAGTTCGGCGTGTTCGGGGTTCGTGCCGTAGCCCACGAAGGCCAGCGAGTATTTCTGCTCCGGCCGCTCCGTCGTGCGCAGCAGGTTCATGCCCAGCACCTGGGTGTAGAAATCGATGGCGCGCTGCAGGTCGCCGACGCGCAGCATGGTGTGGAGGATTCGCATTCCGGCATTATTGCGCCGGACCCCTTTCCACATGCACCTGCTGCATAGTTCAGCCTCGATGATCCGTCCCTTCCTGGCCGCCCTGCTGCTTGCCCTGTGCGTCCTGGCGGCGCCGCTCGCGCGGGCGCAGGCCGAACGCCAGGAGATGCCGGCCTCGCCCGCCTTCGACCTCGTGGTGCAGGCTCCGGATCCCTTGCGGCAACTGCTGGAACGCCACCTGGAGCTGCAGCGCTTCCGGGAGGTGAGCGACCTCGACGATGCCGAGATCACGCGGCTGATCGTGCTGGCCGAAAAGGACGCGCGCGAGCTGCTGGCCACCCAGGGCTTCTTCGCGCCGCAGGTGCGGATCACCCGCGAGGACGCGAAGCCGCGGCTGCGGCTGGTGGTGGCGGTCGACCCCGGCCCGGCCACGACCGTCAGCAACGTCAACATCGGCTTCGAAGGCGACATCGCCACCAGCACCGACGCCGACGCGCTGGCGCAGCGCGGCGCCATCGTCGGCGGCTGGGGCCTGGCGGTCGGCCAGCCTTTCACGCAGGCGCGCTGGGACGGCGCCAAGTCGGCCGCGTTGCGGCAACTGGTGGCCAGGCGCTATCCCGCGGGCCGCATCAGCTACAGCCTGGCCGACGTCGACGCGGCCAGCCACGAAGCCGCGCTGGGCCTGAAGCTGGATTCCGGCCCGGTGTTCCACCTGGGCACCATGCAGGTCACCGGCGTCGAGCGCTACGACCCGGTGCTGGTGCCGCGCCTCGCGCGCCTGCCGGTGGGCTCGATCTACGACCAGGACCGCATCGTCGAGGCGCAGCTGCGCCTGACCGGCAGCGGCTACTACGACTCCGCCTTCATCTTCGTCGATCCGTCCGGCGACCCGGAGGCGGCGCCGGTGCAGGTGACCGTGCGCGAGGCGCCGCTGCAGAAGGTGGTGCTGGGCGTCGGCTTCACCACCGACTCGGGGCCGCGCGCGTCGATCGAGCACACGGCCAACCGCGTGCCGGGCATCGGCTGGCGCGCCGTCACCAAGCTGCAGGCCGAGAAGAAGAACCCGTTCGCGCAGACCGAATGGACCGGCCTGCCCGACGAGGAAGGCTGGCGCTGGTCCAGCCTGCTGCGCGCCGAGCGCCTGGACGACGGGCGCGTCATCACCTACAGCGACCGCATCCGCGGCGGCCGCTTCCAGACCAGCGACCACATCGACCGCAACGTCTACCTGCAGTACGAGAATGCGCGGGTGGCGAACCCGAACAACCTGGCGCTGACTTCGGCCGAGGTCGGCGCCGGCTCCGCCATCAGCGCGAACTACGTGTGGACCGGGCGCTATTTCAATTCGCGCACCTCGCCCACCAGCGGCTACGGGCTGGGTTTCGAGCTGGGCGGCGGCCTCACCCTGAGCGGCGACAACCAGCCGTTCCAGCGCACGGTGGCGCGCGCGCTGTGGTTCAAGCCGCTGCCGGTGGGCCGGCTGCAGCTGCGCGGCGAAGTGGGCGCGGTGTTCGCGAGCGGCAGCGCGCAGATCCCGGCGACGCAGTTGTTCCGCACCGGCGGCGACCAGTCAGTGCGCGGCTACAAGTACCTGGACATCGGCGTGCCGCTGGCCGACGGCGTCATCGGCCCGGGCCGCCTGGAGACCATCACCAGCGTCGAATGGCAGCGGCCGATCCGGTGGAAGGAGGAGGCCACGGCCTTCGAGCACCTGCTGTTCCTGGACATGGGCGCCGTCGCCGACCAGGTGAGCGAGCTCAAGCCGCACTGGGGCGTGGGCACCGGCGTGCGCTGGCGCAGCCCGGTGGGGCCGATGGATGCGGCCATCGCCTATGGCCTGCAGGTGCACCGCCTGCGCTTCCACCTCGTCGTGGGGTTCGTGTTTTGAGCGCCGGCCGCATCCTGCTGTGGACCTTCCGCAGCCTGCTGCTGGTGCTGCTGCTGTTGGTGCTGGCGGTGGCCGGCGCCTGGTGGTGGGCCGGGCAGGAAGGATCACTGGCCTGGACGCTGGAGCGGCTCGCCTCGGGCCGGCCGCTGCGGACCGAAGGCGTGCGCGGCTCGTTGCGCGCCGGCTGGCGCATAGACCACATCACCTGGGAAGGCGCCGACCTGCGGGTGGAAGCGCGCAACGTCCGGCTGGACTGGGAGCCGATCGCCTTGATCAGCCGCACCTTGCAGCTGGAGCACGTGAGCGCGGGCGAGGTGCGCATCACCGACAAGCGCAAGCCTTCGGAAGAGCCGATGCGGCCGCCGCCCAGCCTGAAGCTGCCCTGGCGCGTGACGGTGGACGATTTCGGCGTCGGCCTGTTCGACTACCAGGGACGGGCGCAGGTGAGCGTGAGCGGCGTCATGGGCCGCTATGCCTTCGACGGCGTCCACCACCAGCTGCAGCTCGATGGCCTGCAGGTTGCCGGCGGCAGCTACAGCGGCCGGGCGACGCTGCTGGGCGTTGCTCCGCTGGACCTGCAGGTGGCGCTGGGCGGGCGGGTGCTGGCGCCCATCCCCGGCGGCGCGCCGCCGCTGCGGCTGCAGTTCGAGGCGGTGGCGCAGGGGCCGCTGGCGGACCTGCAGGCGCGTGCGCTGCTGCGGGCCGAGCGCGGGGCGCTGCGCGCCGCGGAGCTGCCTTCGGCCCGCGTGACCGCCCGTGTGACGCCCTTCGAACCCATGCCCTTGCCGGAGGGCCACGCCGAATTCCGCGCATTGGACCTGGCGCCTTTCTGGCAGGGTGCGCCGCGCACGCTGCTCTCCGGCGAGCTGGAAGTGGCGCCGCTCGAGCGCGACGCCTGGCGCGTGCTGGCCGACGTCCGCAACGGCCTGCCCGGGCCCTGGGACTCGGGCCGGCTGCCCGTGGCCAGCGCGCGCGGCGCCGGCGAATGGCGCGCCGGCACGGCGCTGGTGCGCAGCTTGCGCGCCGAGCTGGGTGGCGGCCAGCTGGAAGGCGAGGGCGCCTGGGAAGGCCGCGGCTGGCGCTTCCAGGGCCGGGTGGAAGGCGTCGATCCGGCGCAGCTGCATGGCCAGCTGGCCGCGCTGCCACTGACCGGCCCGGTGCGCCTGCAGGGCGAGCAGGGCGCCGTCGATTTCGACCTGGCCTTGCAGGCCGGTGCGGCGGCGCCGCGGCACGCCAGCGGCATGCAGGCGGCCGTCGGCGCGCTGGAACTGCGCGAGCTGGCGGCCAAGGGCCGCTGGCAGGGCAGCACGATCGCGCTGGCGCCGCTGCACCTGCGCACCAGCGATGCGACGCTGGACGGCGAGATCGACCTCGACTGGCAGGCCTGGGCCGGCCAGGGCAAGCTGCAGCTGCGCGCCCCGGCCCTGGAACTGCAGGCCAATGGTGCGCTCGCGGAAACCAGGGGCAAGGGCACGCTCGATCTCGCCGCCGGCGACCTCGCGCGGCTGCAGCAATGGCTGCAGCGCTGGCCGGGCATGGACAAGATGCTGGCCGGCCTGCACCTGCAAGGCAGCGCGCAGGGCAACGTCGCCTGGCAGGGCGGCTGGCGCGATCCGGCCGTGCAGGGCCACGCGCAGGTGGCGCGCCTGCAATGGCAGCCCGATCCGCCGGCCCGCGCGGAGACGCCGCTGCCCTGGGTGCTGACCCAAGGTGATCTGCGCCTGGACGGACGGCTGCGCGATGCGGCGCTGGTGCTGGATCTACAGGCCGCGAGCGGCCAGCGCGAAGTGAAGCTCGCTGCCGCGGGCCGCCTGGGTGGCACGCTGGGCGCGGTGCCCGCATGGCACGGCCAGCTCGCCCGCCTGGCGCTGCAGCTGCAGGACCCGGCACTCGCGCCCGGCCCATGGCGGCTGCAGCTGCGCCAGCCGGCGGATTGGAAGTATTCCGGGGGGGACTTCGAGCTGGGCGCCGGCGAGGCCGTGCTGCTGTCGCCGGCGCCGCGCAGCGGGGCTACGCCTTCCGAAGCGCTGGTGACCTGGTCGCCGCTGCGGCGACACGGCGGCCAGCTGACGACGGCAGGGCGCATCAAGGGCTTGCCGCTCGCGTGGATCGAGCTGGTGGGCGGCCCGCAGCTGGTGAGTTCGGTGCTGGCCGGCGACATGGTGTTCGACGCGCAATGGAACGCGCAGCTCGGCTCCAACCTGCGTGTCGAAGCTTCGCTGGCGCGCGTGAGCGGCGACATCACCCTGCTTGCCGAAACGCCGGAAGGCGGCAACACCCGCGTGAACGCCGGCGTGCGCGATGCGCACCTGAGCCTCAGCAACCAGGGCGAACAGGTGACCTTGGCGCTGCGCTGGGACAGCGAACGGGCCGGCCATGCCGAAGGCCAGCTCCGCACCCAGCTTGCGCGCACCGCCGACGGCGGCTGGAACTGGCCGGAGAACGCGCCCTTGACCGGGCGCCTGCAGGCGCAACTGCCACGCATCGGCGTGTGGTCGGTGCTGGCGCCGCCCGGCTGGCGGCTGCGCGGCTCCCTGGCTGCGGACATCGCGGTCGCCGGCACGCGCACGCAGCCGAGGCTGTCGGGGCCGCTGACGGCGGACCAACTGGCGCTGCGCTCGGTGGTGGACGGCATCGAACTGGCCAACGGCCGTCTGCGTTCGGAACTGGCCGGCGACAAGCTGGTGGTGAGCGAGTTCCTGCTGCACGGCGCGCAGGACGCGAGCGGTGCCAGTGGCGGCACGCTGCAGGCCAGCGGCGAAGGCGCATGGACCCCGCAGGGCGTGCAGTTGCGCGTCAACGCGCAGCTGGCGCAACTGCGCGCCAGCATCCGCAGCGACCGCCAGCTGACGGTGTCCGGGCCGGTGGCGGCGCGGGTGGACCGCGAGGGCGTCAACGTCAGCGGCCAGCTGGTGGTGGACCGCGCCCGCATCCAGATCCCCGACGAATCCCCGCCGCGCCTGGGTGACGACGTCGTCGTGCGCAATGCGCCGGGCGTGGCGGCGACGGAAGCGGAGCGGCGCGAGCAGCCGGCGCCGACCGATGCGGGCCGCACGCTGACGCTGGCGATCAGCTTCGACCTGGGCAAGGATTTCCACGTGAAGGGCCGCGGCATCGACACGGAGCTGGCCGGCCAAGTGCAGGTGACGGCGCAGGGCGCCAGCCAGCCGGAACTGCACGGCGCCATCCGCACGGTCGGCGGGACCTTCGATGCCTATGGCCAGCACCTGCGCATCGACCATGGCGAGATCCGCTTCACCGGGCCGGTGGACAACCCGGCGCTGGACGTCCTGGCGCTGCGGCCCAACCTCTCGGGCGGCCAGCAGGCGGGCGTGCAGGTGACGGGGCGCGCGCAGTCACCGCGGGTGCAGCTCTATTCGAACCCGCAGCTGACGGAGGCGGAGACCCTGTCCTGGCTGGTGCTGGGACGCTCTTCCGCCGGCGGCGGCGCGGAGACGGCGCTGCTGCAAAGCGCCGCGGCGGCGCTGCTGGCCGGCCGCACCGGCAACACGCGCGGCCTGGCCGGCGCCTTCGGGCTGGACGAGGTTTCGCTGCGGCAGGATTCCGGCGGCAGCGGCGGCAACATCGTCGCCGTGGGCAAGCGCTTCGCGGACAACTTCTATGCCTCTTACGAGCGCAGCCTGTCCAGCGCCACCGGCACGCTGTACCTGTTCTACGACGTCTCGCGGCGGCTGACGGTGCGCGCGGAGGCGGGCGAGCGGGCGGGGCTGGACCTGATCTTCACCTTCTACTTCGACGGCGGGCGGAAGACCCGTTAACGATTCATCTCGAACACGAGGCAGGTGGTGGTGCCGTGTGCGTACAAGGTGCCGTCCGGCCCGACCAGGCGCGCTTCGGCCGTCGCCAGCTGGCGGCCGCAATGCAGGACCTTGCCTTCGGCGCGCACGCGCTGCACCTTGGGGCCGATTGCCTTCACCAGGTTGATGCCCAGTTCCGCGGTGGTGTAGCCGCGGCCGGCGGGCATCATCGTGTGCACCGCGCAGCCCAGGGCCGAATCGAGCAGGGTCGCATACCAGCCGCCATGGATGCCGCCCATCGGGTTGAAGTGGTCGGGGCCGGGCGCGCCCTGGAACACGGCGCGGCCTTCGGACACCTCCATCAGCTGGAAGCTGAGCGTGCGCGCGATCGGCGGGTAGGGCAGTTCGCCGCGCAGCATGGCCTGCATCAGGTCCAGGCCGCTGCGCCCGGCCACCTGCTCGGGACGGGCCACGCCCACGCCGGCGGCCGCGTTCACGCGGGCATGGATCTCCTGCTCCTGGGCAAGCCAGGCTTCGAGCTGGTTCACGTTGGTCATCGGGCCGAGGCTACACGCATGCGTGATGAAAGTCGACGCGCCGGCGCGACGCGCCGCTTGCAGCCGGCGCCGCTTGTGTGAACACTGGCGACGGGAAGGAGATTGCGATGACCGACCTTGCCGCTCCGCGCCGCCAGGCGATGTGGCTGGTGCTGCTGGCCGCCGGGGGGACCTTTGCCCTCAGCATGGGTTCGCGCCAGAGCATGGGGCTGTTCCTGTCGTACCTGAACACCAGCACGCACCTGGGCGTGGCCGCCATCAGCCTGGCCTTCGCCTTCGGCCAGTTGTGGTGGGGCCTCACGCAGCCGATTGCCGGCGCCATCGCCGACCGCTGGGGCCCGGGGCGCGTGCTCGTTGCCGGCACCTTGCTCGCCGCGCTGGGCAGCTTCATCGCGCCCTACATGACGACCACGCTGGGGCTGATCTTCGCCATCGGCGTGCTGGCCGCCGGCGGCTCCGGCCTGGCCGGGCCCGCGGTGCTGGTCGCGGCGACCATGCGCCGGATCGACGACAACCAGCGCGGCATGGCCACCGGCGTCGTCAATGCGTGCGGCTCGCTCGGGCAGTTCGCCGTGGCGCCGCTGGCCGGCTTCTGGATCGCCAGCCTCGGCTGGGTGACGGCCATGCAGGCGGTCGGCCTGATCGTGCTGCTGGCGCTGCCCGCGGCCTGGGTGCTGCGCCGGACCGGCGACGCGTCCGCGCCGGCGGCGGCCAGCGCCGCCAAGCCGCAGGGGACGAAGGCGGCGGTGGCCGCGGCTTGCCGCCACCCCGGCTACCTGTTGCTCACCGCCGGCTTCTTCGTCTGCGGTTTCCACGTGGCGCTGCTGGTGATCCACCTGCCCGGCATGGTGGCGGCCTGCGGCCTGCCGCCGCAATGGGGCGGCTGGGCGCTGGCCATGCTGGGGCTGTTCAACATCGTGGGCAGCCTGGCCATCGGCTGGGCGACGCAGCGCTGGCGCATGAAGTCGCTGCTGGCGCTGCTCTATGCGGCGCGCGCCGTGTTCGTGCTGGCCTTCCTGTTCGCGCCCAAGACCGGGCCCGTGGTGCTGCTGTTCGCGGCCGTCATGGGCCTGACCTATCTCGCGACCGTGCCGCCGACCGCCGGCCTGGTGGCCAAGTTCTTCGGCTCCGCGCACATGGCCACGCTGTTCGGCCTGGTGATGCTGGTCCACCAGGTCGGCGCCTTTGCCGGCACCTGGCTGGGAGGCAAGGTGTTCGAATGGACCGGCGGCTACGACTGGGTCTGGTACATCGACATCGTGCTGGCCGTGGGCGCAGCGCTCGTCCACCTGCCCATTCGCGAAGCGCCGGTCGCGCCGCTGGGGCGCCCCGCGGCCGCTTGAAGGACGCGTCTGGCTCAGCGTTGGCCGCGGCCTACAAGCCGCTGAGCCAAGCGCCGATGCCTGCCATCGCGGTTTGTCGCAAGAAGTCTCAAGCCGCAGTACTACCGGCCGGTCCCTGGTCCCGCGGCAGAGTCATGGCTGTGTGGAAACTCTGACGAACGCATGGAACAGAAACCTGCTCGCCTCACGGTCCTCATCGACGCGGAGAAGAAGAAAGCATTCGAGGCACTGTGCGCATCCCAGGACATCACCGCATCGCAGGTGGTGCGGCAACTGATCCGGGAATACCTGGCCCGGCACGGGGCCGGTCACGGGCCCCATCATCCCGATGCCTCGCCCTAGCGAGCCCCCGGGCAGGCGGAAACTCATTACACTCTGATTAACATCAGAGAACCCGTTTGCCCATGGAGCTCAAGACCGCCCGGCTGACCATCCTGATCGATCCCGGGAAGAAACAAGCCTTCGAAGAAGTGTGCCGCGACCAGGACATGACGCCATCGCAAGTGGTGCGGCGCCTCATCCGCGACTACATGGAGCGTGAAGCTCCACCTGCGCCCGCGCCGAAGCGCGCGGCGCCGCGCAAGGCCGCGCCCGCGCCTGCGCGCAGGTCGCGCTAGTTCAGGCCGGCATCGTGTAGTTCAGGGTCATCCGGCCGCCGTCCACGTAGACGATCTCGCCGGTGACGTAGCTCGCGGCATCGCTCGCGAGCCAGGCCACCACGTCCGCCACTTCCGCCGGCTCGCCCAGGCGCTTCAGCGGCGTGCGCATCATGATGCGCTGCTTCGCCTCTTCGCTGGTGAGCACCGCCTTGGCCGCCAGCTCGGTGGCGATCGTGCCCGGCGCCACCGCGTTCACGCGGATGCCCTTCTCGGCCAGCGCCAGCGCCATCACGCGCGTGAGCTGGTTGATGCCGCCCTTGCTGACGTTGTAGCTGGCGATGCTGGGGATGGCCATGATGCCGTTGACCGAACTCATGTTCACGATCGTGCCGCGGCCCACCTTCGCCATCTCGCGGGCCACGGCCTGGCCGACGAGGAAGGAACCTTTGAGGTTGACGCGCAGCACCGCGTCGAAGTCGGCTTCGCTGACGTCCAGGAAATCGGCGGCCTTGAAGATGCCGGCGTTGTTCACCAGCACGTCGATGCGGCCGTGGGTCAGCATCGTCTTGGCCACCAGCGTGTCGACCTGCGCCTTGTCGCCCACGTCGCAGGGCACGTAGAGGCCCTGCAGCTCCTGCGCCAGCTGCTGGCCGCGTTCATCGGCGATGTCGGCCAGCACCACCTTCGCGCCTTCGCGCGCAAACCGGCGGGCGCAAGCCTCGCCGATGCCCTGCGCGGCGCCGGTGACGATGCAGACGCGGCCGGCGAGGCCGTAGTTGATGGCGGAGGACGTGTTCATGCGACCATGGTACTCGCGCCTCCGCGGGCGGGTTCAGTGGTTGTCCCGCGGCACGAACGCGCCGCGCTTGCCCACCAGGAAGTCGAGGTCGACGCCTTCGTCGGCCTGCAGCACGTGGTCGACGTACAGCTTCCAGTAGCCGGAGGAGAGCGGCGGTTTCGGCGCCTGCCAGGCGGCCTGGCGGCGGGCGAGCTCCGCGTCGCTCACTTCCAGGTGCAGGCGGCGCCGGGGCACATCGAGCTCGATGATGTCGCCGTTCTGCACGAGGGCCAGCGGCCCGCCGGCAGCCGCTTCGGGCGCGGTGTGCAGCACCACGGTGCCGTAGGCCGTGCCGCTCATGCGCGCGTCGCTGATGCGCACCATGTCCGTGATGCCCTTGCGCAGGATCTTGGGCGGCAGCGGCATGTTCCCAACCTCCGCCATGCCCGGGTAGCCCTTGGGCCCGCAGTTCTTCAGCACCAGCACGCAGGTCTCGTCGACGTCGAGGTTTTCGTCGTCGATGCGCGCATGGAAGTCCTCGATGTCCTCGAACACCACGGCGCGGCCGCGATGCACCATCAGTTCCGGCGTGGCCGCGCTCGGCTTGATCACTGCCCCGCGCGGCGCGAGGTTGCCGCGCAGCACCGCGATGCCGGCCTTCTCCTTGAAGGGCGTGGCCAGCGGCTGGATCACTTCCTGGTTGTAGTTCTGCGCGTCGGCGATGTTCTCGCCCAGGGTCTTGCCGCTGGAGGTGAGGGCGTCCAGGTGCAGCTCCGCCCGGATCTCCTTCATCACCACCGGCAGGCCGCCGGCGTAGCAGAAGTCCTCCATCAGGTGCTTGCCCGAGGGCTGCAGGTTCACCAGGCAGGGCAGTTCGCTGCCCAGGCGGTCGAAGTCTTCCATCGCCAGTTCGACGCCGATGCGGCGCGCGATGGCGATCAGGTGGATGACCGCGTTGGTGGAACCGCCGATGGCGGCCAGCGTCTTGATCGCGTTCTCGAAGGCATGGCGCGTGAGGATCTGCGACAGCAAGGTGTCGCTGTGCACCATCTCCACGATGCGCCGGCCCGCCATGCGCGCCAGCACGTTGCGGCGGCCGTCGACGGCGGGATAGGCCGCGTTGCCCGGCAGGCCCACGCCCAGCGCTTCGACCATGCTGGCCATCGTCGACGCGGTGCCCATGGTCATGCAGTGGCCGTGGCTGCGGTGCATGCAGCTCTCGGCCTCGAAGAAGTCCTGCAGCTTCAGCGTGCCGGCGCGCACCTGCTCGCTCATGCTCCATACGCCGGTGCCGGAGCCCAGCTCCTGCCCGCGCCACTTGCCATTGAGCATGGGGCCGCCGGACACGCCGATGGTGGGCAGGTCCACGCTGGACGCGCCCATCAGCAGCGAGGGCGTGGTCTTGTCGCAGCCCATGAGGAGCACGACGCCGTCGATGGGATTGCCGCGGATCGATTCCTCGACGTCCATGCTCGCGAGGTTGCGATACAGCATGGCGGTGGGCCGCAGCATGGTTTCGCCGAGCGACATCACGGGGAACTCCAGCGGAAAGCCGCCGGCCTCGTAGACGCCGATCTTCACCTGCTCCGCCAGCGTGCGGAAGTGCGAGTTGCAGGGCGTGAGTTCGCTGAAGGTGTTGCAGATGCCGATGACGGGACGGCCGTCGAACTGGTCGTGCGGAATGCCCTTGCCCTTCAACCAGCTGCGGTACGCGAAGCCGTCGCGGTCCTGGCGTCCGAACCACTGCTGGCTGCGCAGTTCCGAGGGTTTCTTCTTCGTGTCCATAGGGTTAGTCCGGGAGTTGCAATCATCTTATCGTCATACGATTGCGCCGCCCTCTCGGGACAAACCATGAGCCAGAATTCACCACGCCCCGCCGTGCTCACGGTCGTGAACCTGCCGCCGTTCTACCTGGAGCCGCTGCGGCAGCATTTCACCGTGCACGAGCGCCTGCACGAGGCCGACCCCGAAGCCTTCGCGCGCATCGCGCCTGGCATCCGCGCCATCACCGGCGGCGGCGAATCGAACGTCCCGCGCGCGCTGATGGACCAGCTGCCCGCGCTGGAAATCGTCTCCATCATGGGCGTGGGCTACGACAGGGTGGACGTGCGCACTGCGGTGGATCGCGGCATTCCGGTAACCCACACGCCCGACGTGCTGAACGACGAAGTGGCCGACCTCGCGCTGGGCCTCATGCTGTCGGTCGCGCGCCGCATCCCGCAGGCCGATCGCTATACGAAGGCAGGCCTGTGGGCGGAGCAGGGCAACATGCCGCTGGCGCGCAAGATGTCGGGCGCGCGCCTGGGCATCGTGGGCCTCGGCCGCATCGGCAAGGCCATCGCGCAGCGCGCCGCGGCTTTCGGCATGAGCATCGCCTACACCGGCCGCTCGCAGCAGCCCGAGGCGGCCCATCCCTATTTCGCGACGCCGCGCGAGCTCGCCGCGAACGTCGACTTCCTGGTGGTCATCACGCCCGGTGGCGCCGGAACGCGGCACCTGATCGATGCGTCGGTGCTGCAGGCGCTGGGCCCCAAGGGCTTCCTGGTCAACGTGGCGCGCGGCAGCGTCGTCGACGAACAGGCGCTGGTGCAAGCGCTGCAGCAGGGCGTGATCGCCGGCGCGGCGCTCGACGTGTTCGAGAACGAGCCGCAAGTGCCGCCGGCGCTGCGCGCGCTGGACAACGTGGTGCTCACTCCGCACATGGCCAGCGCCACGCGCGAGACGCGCCAGGCGATGGCGGACCTGGCGCTCGCCAACCTGCGTGCCCATTTCGCCGGCGAGCGCCTGCTGTCACCCGTGCCCGAGTGCCGCTAGCGCCAAGGGTTTGTCCGGGGACGGCGGCCCGCGCCAATGGTCATACGATTTCCCATTCACCAACGACACCTGGAGACAAGGCAATGAAACTGAGGACAGTTCTCGCCGCAGCGATGGTCGCCGCGGGCCTGCTTGCCAATGCGCCCGCGATGGCGCAGGAGAAGCTCACCGTCTGGTGGGTCAAGGGTTTCTACAAGGCGGAAGACGACGCGCTGTTCGAGGCGATCAAAAAGTACGAGGCCAAGCACAAGGGCGTGAAGGTCGAGCTGTCGCAGTACCCGATCCAGGACATGATTCCCAAGACGGTGGCGGCGCTCGATTCCGGCAGCCCGCCCGACGTGGCCTACGCGGACGTCTACGACTTCCAGGTGACGGCCAAGTGGGCGTTCGACGGCAAGCTGGAGGACATCTCCAGCGTCATCAACCCGATGGTCAACAAGTTCGAGCCGGTCGCGCTGTCCACGACCTTCCTGTACAACGACGCGTCGAAGAAGCGCGCCTACTACGCCTTCCCGCTGAAGCAGCAGACCATGCACATCCAGTACTGGAAGGACATGCTGGCCGAGGCGGGCTTCAAGGAAAGCGACATCCCCAAGGAGTGGAACGCCTACTGGAACTTCTGGTGCGACAAGGTGCAGCCCGCCAGCCGCCAGAAGTCCGGCAAGCGCAACTTCGGCATCGGCCAGCCCATGGGCGTGGATTCGAGCGACTCGTTCTACTCGTTCCTGACCTTCATGGACGCGTACAACGTGCAGCTGGTCAACGACTCCGGCAAGCTGCTCGTGGACGACCCCGCGGTGAAGCAGGGCCTGATCAAGGCGCTGACCGACTACACCATGCCGTACACCAAGGGCTGCACGCCGCCTTCGTCCACCAGCTGGAAGGACCCGGACAACAACGTCGCCTTCCACAACAAGACGACGGTGATGACGCACAACGCCACGATCTCGATCGCGGCCAAGTGGCTGGATGACGCCAACAACACGGCGCTGACCGAAGCGCAGCGCGCCGAGGCGAAGAAGAACTACACCGAGCTGATCGCCACCGCCGGCTTCCCGAACAAGCCGGACGGCAGCAAGATGAAGTACCGCTCCGCCGTGAAGACGGGCGTCATCTTCTCCGCCGCCAAGAACAAGACGCGCGCCAAGGAGTTCGTGTCCTTCCTGCTGCAGGACGAGAACCTCACGCCTTACGTCGAGGGTTCCCTGGGCCGCTGGTTCCCGGTCACCAAGGCCGGCCAGGCCAGCCCGTTCTGGAAGGGTGACCAGCACCGCCAGGCCGTCTACAACCAGTTCATGAGCGGCACGACGACGTTCGAGTTCACCAAGAACTACAAGTTCACGATCCTGAACAACGAGAACGTGTGGGCCAAGGCGATGAACCGCGTGGTCAACGAGAAGGTGCCGGTGGACAAGGCGGTCGACGAGATGATCGCCCGCATCAAGCAGGTCGCCGGCCCGGGACCCCAGTAAGCCCTTCGCGAGTCCGCCGGTATGAATACGACCACCATCGTCGCTGTGGAGGAAGTACCGGCGGCCGCCGCGCCGGCGGTGCGCCGCCGCGCCAGCCCCTGGGAAACCTGGGGCCGGGTGCTGGTGCTGCCCTACCTGCTGGTGTTCCTGGTGTTCGTGCTGTACCCGGTGGGCTACGGCCTCTGGCTGGCGCGGCACCCGGCCAGCTACGAGCACCTGTTCGCCGACCCCATCTTCTTCCGCACCGCGATCAACACGGTGATCTTCCTGGTGGTCGCCATCAACATCAAGATGGTGATCGCGCTGGTGCTCTCGGGCTTCTTCATCCAGGCCCGCTGGTGGATCAAGGCGCTGTCGGTGCTGTTCATCCTGCCCTGGGCGGTGCCTTCGATCCCGACCATCCTCTCGGTCCGCTTCATGCTGAACCCGGAGTGGGGCGTCATCAACCAGATCATCTTCCAGCTGACCACGCGTGACGGGCCCAACTGGCTCAACGAGCCGGCCCTGGCGCTGTCGCTGTCGATGGTGATGCACGTCTGGAAGTCCTTGCCCTTCTGGACGCTGATCCTGGTCGCGGGCCGGATGGCGATTCCTTCGGAGCAGTACGAGGCCGCGGCGGTGGACGGCGCCAGCAGCTGGCAGAAGTTCCGCTACATCACCTGGCCGTCGATGCGCACGCTGTACCTCACGTCCACCATCCTGTCGATGATCTGGACGCTGGGCGACTTCAACAGCGTCTACCTGCTCACCGGCGGCGGCCCGGCCGACCTCACGCACGTGCTGGCCACCCTGGGCATCCGCTACCTGCGGCTGGACCAGGTGGATCTGGCGATGGCTTCGATCGTGGTGGCACTGCCTCTTGTGCTGCCCCTGGTGTACTTCATGATGAAGAGGCTGTCCAAGTGAAGCTCACCCCGCGCGCCATCGCCACCGAGGCGAAGCTGCTGCTGATCGGGATCCCGGTCTTCCTGTGGACCATGATCCCGATCTACCACCTGTTCCTGTTCTCCATCTCCACCAAGGACTCGGCCACGTCCGGGCGCCTGTGGCCGAAGGAGCCGACCTTGCAGAACTTCCGCATCGTCTTCATGGAGCAGCACCACTACCTCAACCACTTCTGGCTGCAGATGTGGAACTCGGTGCTGATCGCGGTGTCGGTCGGCGCGCTGACGCTCTTCATCGCCACCTGCGCCGCCTTCGCGATCTCGCGCCTGAAGGTGCCGGGCGGCCGCACGGTGATGAACCTGGCGCTCTTCACCTACTTCATCCCCGCGGCCTTCCTCGCCGTGCCCATGTACAAGGCCATGGGCGCCTACGGCCTGTTGAACAACCAGTGGGCGCTGATCCTGGCGATGGTGACCATCGCCTCGCCCTACTGCATCTGGGTGCTGAAGCAGGCGTCGGACAAGCTGCCTTTCGAGCTGGACGAAGCCGCCCGCATGGACGGCGCCACGCCGCTGCAGCTGTTCCGCCTGGTCTACCTGCCGCTGATGGTGCCCTCGCTGGTGGCGGTAGGCACCTATTCGCTGCTGCTGGCGTGGAACGAATACCTCTATGCCTTCCTGCTGCTGTCCGACGACCGCAGCACGACCTTGGGCGTCGCGCTGGGCAGCTTCCTGTCGGCCGACGACTCGCCCTGGGAACTGCTGATGGCGACCGGCCTCATCTACGCGCTGCCGCCGGCGGCGATCTACTACGCCTTCAAGCGCTACATGGTGTCGGGCCTCACCGCCGGCGCCGTCAAGAGTTAGGGAGAACGCACCGCATGGCCTCCGTATCCTTCCGCGGCATCGAGAAGTCCTTCGGCCGCTTCAAGGTCATCCACGGCATCAGCTTCGACATCGCCGACGGCGAGTTCGTGGTGCTGGTCGGCCCTTCGGGCTGCGGCAAGTCCACCTTGCTGCGCATGCTGGCCGGCCTGGAGCCGATCACCGGTGGCCAGATCGACATCGACTCCCGCGTGGTGAACGACCTCGACTCGAAGGACCGCGACATCGCGATGGTGTTCCAGAGCTACGCGCTGTATCCGCACATGACGGTGCGCGACAACATGGGCTTCAGCCTCAAGCTGCGCAAGGCCGACGGCACGCTGACGAACAAGCGCGTGGACGACGCGGCGCGCATCCTCAACCTCACGCAGCTGCTCGATCGCTACCCGCGCGAGCTCTCCGGTGGGCAGCGCCAGCGCGTCGCCATGGGCCGCGCGATCGTGCGCGACCCCAAGGTCTTCCTGTTCGACGAGCCGCTGTCCAACCTGGACGCCAAGCTGCGCGTGGCGATGCGCGCCGAGATCAAGGCGCTGCACCAGCGCCTGAAGACGACCACGGTGTACGTCACGCACGACCAGATCGAGGCCATGACCATGGCCGACCGCATCGTCGTCATGCACGACGGCATCGTGGAGCAGATCGGCACGCCGCTGGAGCTGTTCGACCGCCCCGGCAACCTGTTCGTCGCCCAGTTCATCGGCTCGCCGGCCATGAACGTGCTGGCCGGCACCTTGCGCAGCCAGGACGGCAAGCAGTTCGTGGAAGCGCAGGGCCAGGCCTGGCCCGCGCAGGCGCAGGCCCAGGGCAGCGACGGCCAGGCGGTACAGTACGGGGTGCGGCCCACCGACATCCGCGTCGCGACCAGCGGCGAGGGGATCCCCGCGAAGGTGATCGTGGTGGAGCCGACCGGCGCCGAGACCGAGCTGCTGGTGCGCGTGGGCGACGCCAGCCTGGTGGTGGTCATGCATGGCCGCACGCCGGCGCGCCCGGACGACACGGTGTTCCTCACGGTCGATGCCGGGAGGACGCACGTGTTCGACGCGGCCGGCGGGCAGCGCCTGGACCAGATCAACGCCACGCTCCAATGACAGCTGAATTCACCAAGGTCGTCCTCTTCACCGATACCGACGGGCGCGCCCGTTTCCGCGAGGAAAGCGTGCCGCTCGACGAGGGCACGCCCCAATCCATGTTTTCCAGGCTCGCTCCCTCGGGCGGCATGCAGCTGCGCGAGAGCCCGGTGGGCTTCCGCAGCCAGGTCCACGTCACGACGACCGCGCAGTGGGTGTTCATCCTGCAGGGCACGATGGTGATCGGCCTGCTGGACGGCAGCACGCGCAGCTTCGGCCCCGGCCAGCATTTCTATTCGGCCGACCTGCTGCCCGCGGGCGCCACCTTCGATCCCCAGCTGCACGGGCACTGGAGCGCGCAGGCCGGCGACCAGCCGCTGCAGACCCTGTTCGTGCGCGCCTGAGCGCATCGTTCCATGATCAAGAACGTTCACGGCAACACGGTCGACCACCTCGGCCAGGCCATCCTGGGCGGCAAGTACCCGCCGGGCCAGGCGATCCCGCCCGAGCCCATGCTGTGCGAGGAACTGGGCGTGAGCCGCACCGTGGTGCGCGAAGCGGTCAAGTCGCTCATCGCCAAGGGCCTCGTCACCAGCGGGCCCAAGGTGGGCACGCGCGTGCAGCCGGCGGACCAGTGGAACTGGTTCGACCCCGACGTGATCCTGTGGCAGTCCAAGATCGGCCTGACCCCGGAGTTCCTGCGCGACCTGCAGGACCTGCGCCGCATCATGGAGCCGGCCGCCGTGCGCATGGCGGCCGAGCGCGCCACGCCGGAAGACATCGCCGAAATGGAAGCCGCCTTCGAGGGCATGCGGCGCGCGGTGGAGGAGGGCGGTGACTACGTCACCTACGACCTGCGCTTCCACCAGGGCCTGCTGAAGGCCTGCCGCAACCGCATGATCGTGCAAATGAGCAAGGCGCTCAGCGCCCTGCTGCGCACCAGCTTCGAGATCTCCACCACGCGCAAGGACGGGCCGCGCAATTCGCTGCCCATGCACCGCGCCGTGCTCGACGCGGTGATCGCGCACAACCCCGGCCGGGCCGAGAAGGCCATCCTGCAGCTGATCGACGGCGCGCGGGCGGACATCGAAGCGGTGCTGACGAGCCGCCGGCGCCTGCCGAGGCTCAGCGAACCGGTGCGGATGTTGCGTTCCTACTGATTTTGCCTAGGGGGCGTAGGCGACTCCCTGCAGCGCGGTAACACTTCAACCCTACAATAGAGCCATAAGGCGCCGGGAGAACCCAGGCGCCAGAGTAGTCGTTGGAAGAGGAAGACGTAACAAGTGGCGCCCGCTGCCGGCACGCCCCCATCCCCCCTGCACGCTGACGAACCGTCCCACTGGCTGGGCGGCACCTCCTTGCTGGACCTCGAAGACCCGAAGCTGCGGCTGCGGGTGCGCTCGCTCACGCAACTTTGCAAGGGCGAGCGGGAGAAGGCATTGGTGATCTACGGATTCGTCAAGCGCATGCCCCTGGTGACGCCGTTCAAGCTGCGCCTGCGCAGCGCACGCCAGGTGCTGGACGCCGGGCGCGGCGACTCGCTGGACAAGGCCACGCTGCTGGTGGCCATGCTGCGCGCGGCGGGGCTGCCGGCGCGCATCCGCTACCTGCGCATGCGCGGCGAGATCATGCACGGGCTCACCACGCGGCTGCGCCATCCGATCCGGCCGCTGCTGGAAGTGTGGCTGCAAGGCCGCTGGGTGCGCACCGACACCTACATCTTCGACGCCTCCTACATGGCGGCGGCGCGCCAGCGCCTGAAGGACGAAGGCAACCAGTGGGGCTACTACATCAACGTCGCCGGCGCCATGCTGTGGGACGGCCGCGAGGACGCGTTCGTGGGCAGCATGCCGATCGAGCAGGACCCGATGGTGGTCGACGACCTCGGCGCCTGGCATGACCCGCTGCAGTTCGTGCAGTCGAACGCCTACAAGTCGGAGCATCGGCCGCTCGCGCGCCTGCTGCACCTGAACCTGGTGTCGGCCCAGGTGCGGCGCGGCATGCGCCGCCTGCGCGAAGACCGCCCGATGGCGAGCGCGGTGCGGGACCGCCGCCTTTCGTAGAGGCGCTCAGGCCCCGCGCTGCATCGTTCCCGACATCAGCACCAGCCGCCCGCGCGTGTTCGGCACGTGCCGCAGCAGCGAGCGGGCCACCTTGGCGGCCTCGATGGAACGGTAGTTCGCGGGGATCAGCGGCCGCAGCCAGTGGCTCACGCGCAGCGCCAGTTTCTCGCCGCCGCGCTCGGGTTGCCCGAGCTGTTCGCGGTTGCCGGCCAGGAAGGAAGGCCGCGCGATCACCAGCCCGTCGAAGCCGAGGCCGGCCAGCGCTTCTTCCAGCTCGCCTTTCACGCGGTTGTAGAACAGCGCGGAGCGCGCATCGGCGCCCATCGCGCTCACCACGCCCGCATGGCGCGCGCCGGCGGCGCGGGCCGCACGGGCCACGGCCAGGCTGGCATCGAAATCGACGGCGCGGAAAGCTTCCTGGCTGCCGGCCGTCTTGATGGTGGTGCCCAGGGCGATGTAGACCTCGTCCAGTGGCGGCAGCGCCGGGATGGCGCCGAAATCGACCTGGCGGAAGGACAGCTTGGCATGGCGCTGCGGCAGCGGCCGGCGCCCGATGGCTTGCACGCCGGCGACGGTGCCGTCAGCCAGCAGCCCGTGCAGCAGTTCGCGCCCGACCAGTCCGGTCGCGCCCGCGAGCAGCACGCGGCGGTTGTTCTTGTCGCCCCCGTTCATTGGCAAGCATCCCCTCCAAGGTCAACCATCCTAAGCGGGAAAATGCGGGCGCTGCAAACGCCCGCACTACCTATCGGAGCCAGGGCTCCAGGCGCTTAGCGGCTGAAGCCGCGCGCGCCGCCGCCGTAGCCGCCGCCCGCATTGCGGTTGCCGCCGCGGCCACCGCCGCCGCCGCCACCACCACCGCGGCGGCCGCCGCGGGACATGCTGTCCACGCTGGTGCGCAGCGGGTCGGGCTGGCCGTCGCTTTGCCGCTGCGCGGCGGCATCGCGCACGACGAAGGGGCTCTTGTTGTGGTGCGCGCCTTCGCGCGGCTGGCGCTCGACGTCCTCGCGCGGCGGACGCTGCTGCGGCTGCGGCTGCTGGCCGTTGTGGCCGCCGCTGCGGGCGCCGTTACGGGCGCCATTGCCATTGCCGTTGCGCGCGCCGCCGTTGGCCGGCTTGGGTCCGCGCGCCTGCTGGCCGCCTTGCGGCTGCGGCTGGCGCGGCTGGCCGTTGCCATTGCCGCCGGACGCATTGCGGCGCTGGCCATTGCCGTTGCCGCCCTGCTTGTCCTTGTTCTCGCGGATGCGCTGCATCATCTCACCGCGCGCCGCCTTGGCCGCGGCGTTCATGACTTCGCGCGACGGCGGCTTGCCCTTGCCGCCCCACAGCACCTGGCGGCCCATGGCAATGGGCTCGCCCTGTTCGCCGGCCTCGGGGCCGAAGCCCTCGACCACCTGCACGGCGATCTGCTGCTTGGTGAAGCGCTCGATCTCCTGCATGAAGCCTTCTTCGTCCAGGCAGACCAGGCTCACGGCCTCGCCGCTGTTGCCCGCGCGGCCGGTGCGGCCGATGCGGTGCACGTAGTCTTCCGGCACGTTGGGGATCTCGTAGTTCACCACGTGCGGCAGTTCGTCGATGTCGATGCCGCGGGCGGCGATGTCGGTCGCCACCAGCGCGCGGATGTCGCCGCTCTTGAAGCCGGCCAGCGCCTGCGTGCGCGCGGTCTGGCTCTTGTTGCCGTGCAGGGCCATCGCGGTGATGCCGTGCTTGTTCAGGTATTCGGCAACGTGGTTGGCGCCGAACTTGGTGCGGGTGAACACCAGCACCTGCGACCAGTTGTGCTCCTGGATCACATGCGCCAGCAGCTCTTTCTTCCTGTTGCGGCCAACCGGGTGGACCACCTGGGTGATGCGCTGCACCGTGGTGTTGCGCGGGGTCACCTGGATGCGCTGCGGATCGCGCAGCAGGCCGTTGGCCAACTCCACGATCTCGTCGCTGAAGGTGGCCGAGAACAGCAGGCTCTGCTTCTGCTTCGGCACCAGGGCCAGCACCTTCTTCACGTCGTGGATGAAGCCCATGTCCAGCATGCGGTCGGCTTCGTCGAGCACGAGGATCTCGACGGTCGACAGGTCCAGGTTGCCTTGCTGGTGCAGGTCCAGCAGGCGGCCCGGCGTGGCGACCAGGATGTCGACGCCGCGCTTGATCCGGTCGATCTGCGGGTTCATGCCGACGCCGCCGAAAATGACGGTGGACGTCAGCGGCAGGTGCTTGCCGTAGGCGCGGATGGACTCTTCCACCTGCGCGGCGAGTTCACGCGTGGGCGTGAGCACCAGGGCGGCAACGCCGTCCTTGCCGAACTTGTTGGTCTTGCTCTGGCCCTTGGTGAGCTTGTGCAGCAGGGGCAGCGTGAAGGCGGCGGTCTTGCCGGTGCCGGTCTGCGCACCGGCGAGGAGGTCGTGTCCCTCGAGGACGGCCGGGATGGCCTGGGCCTGGATGGGGGTGGGGGTTTCGTAGCCTTGCTCGCGGACGGCTTTCAGGATGGCCGGGGCGAGATTCAGTTCTTCAAAGGTCATGCAAGGAAATAAGCGCCTTCCCGGGCGCTGGGGCATCGGCCGTTCCGGGCAAAAGGGAGCCGGATCCAGTCAAGGCAGATGAGGTTTTACTGAAGGCGGGAGCCAGCGGGGGCCTGCCGGAATGGTCAGGGACCGCTTCGTCCCCAGCGGAAACGCTGAGCTCGCAGCCGTACTGGCGTGCCACGAGAAGCGCTATTGTCGCATGGATGGCGGATCCCTGCCGGAATCCGTCATCCCGTTGCGTCGATGCACCGCTTACCCGCCCTTGCAAGCCGCAGGGCGGCGAAAAATGGCTGGGCCAGCGGGGCGGAACCATAATGGCCTCCTAAACGCAGGACCCATGGCCACCTCGAAGATGAAGCTCCGGATGGGCGTCTCGGACGATCCCACCGCGCTGCAGCCGTCGCTGAACGACTGCCTGGCGGCGATGCTGCAGCAAGCCGAACCCTTGTTCGTGCAACTGCTGCAGGGCCTGGAGCAGGGCGCCATGGCCAGTGGCCCCCGCCGGGTTCCCGCTTTCCAGAACGCGGTCGTCAAGGGCGCCATCCTGGACCTGGTCGGCAAGCCGGAGCCGGTCACGAAGAGCTTCGTCCGGGAACTCACGCGCCTCGTCTACGAAGGCGGCGGCAAGGACGAGAAGCCGGTCGAGACGCTGCGTTTCCAGGACTTGCAGCTGTTCGAGGACGAACAGCTGGACCAGAGCATCGAAGTCGCGCGCGCCCAGCAGGAAGTGGCGCTGACCGTGGACGATGCGTTGCCGCCGCTGGACGCGCTGGTCAGCACCATGCTCGGCTGGCGCACCATCCAGCCCGGCCTGAACCCGATCCGCCCCGAAGTCTTCGTGCGCGCGATGCAGGTGGCACTGGCCGAGCATGTGCCGCAAGCCAGCGTGCGCGAGGTGCTGACGGTGCCGGCGGCCGGCCTGCTGGGCGTCAACCTCCGGCGCCTGTACCGCGAACTCACCGACTGGCTGCGGTCCACCGGCATCGAGGCGGCGGTGCCGCTGGGCGGGCGCATCAACAAGGGCACGGGCGCGAGCGGCGCACCCGTCACCGACGCCGCGGCCAAGACGCTGCTGACGCTGGATCGCCTGCGCAAGCTGCTGACCGGCGATTTCGACCAGCCCAAGAAGGCCGACTTCCTGCATACCGTGCCCGCCTCGATGGCGATGCTGCAGGACCTGAAGAAGACCGACGAACTGGTCAAGCGGCTGGAAAAGCGGCCCAAGCCCTCGCCGGCGCCCGCCGAGCCGGTGGACATGCTGGCGGACGTGGGCGCGCCGCCCAAGGAGACGCCGCGCATCGGCCAGCAGCTGGGCGAGGAAGTCGTCCGGCTGATGTTCGACAACCTCACGGATGACCGCCGGCTGCTGCCCGGTCTGAAGAAGCAGCTGAAGAAGTTCGAGCCCGCGATCCACCGCCTGACCGAGCAGGACTCGCGCTTCTTCAGCGACCGCACGCACCCGGCGCGCCTGCTGCTCGATCGCGTCACGCAGCGCAGCCTGGCCTTCAGCTCCGAGCAGGATCCGGCCTGGGCCAAGTTCGAGGCGCAGCTGGACAAGGCTTGCCACTGGCTCACCAGCAAGGTCATCGACGCCGACATCTTCGGCGAAATGCTCGACGAGCTGGAACGGGCATGGACCGGCCAGGACGCCGGCGCCAAGCAGAAGCGCGAGGAGGCCGCCCGCGCCCTGCTGCACGCCGAGCAGCGCAACCTGCTGGCGCAGAAGCTCGCCAGCGAATTCGCGCAGATGCTGGAAGGCCTGGAAGTGGCCGACTTCATCGGCGATTTCCTCAAGAACGCCTGGGCCCAGGTCGTGGCCGAGGCGCAGCTCAGTTGCGAAGACGGCAGCTCCGACCCCTACGGCTACCGCCAGCTGGTGGAAGACCTGATCTGGAGCGTGCAGAAGAGCACTGCCCAGCGGGGGCGCGCGCGCCGCCTGGTGCAGATGATTCCGGAGCTGCTGCAGCGCGTGCGCGAAGGCCTGGGCCGCATCGGCTATCCGCCGGAGCTGACGCAGCGCTTCTTCGACCACCTGATCACGCTGCACCGCGCTGCCGTTCAGGACGGGCGCGATGCCGCCGTCGCCGAGGCGGCGCAGCATGCCGCCGAGGAGGCCTGGTCCGAGCCTTCGCAGTTCAGCGACAGCGCGCAGGACGAGATCCAGATGTGGCTGGACCAGAACGAGGCGCAGGAATCCGGCTATGTCGATTCCGGTCCCGACCTGGACCCGGAGCACGTCGCCTCGCCGGAGGCGGCGCACCAGGAAGCGGAGCACGCTGCACTGGAAGAAGCTCGCGCGCGGCAGGCCGCTGCCGCCCTGGCGGCAGCCGCGGCCGAAGTCGCCGAAGCGGAAGACAGCGAGCCGGGTGCCCTCGACGCGGACCCCCGGCCCGACGCCCCGCGCGAGGAACTGCGCATCGGCACCTGGGCCGAGATCCGGATCAAGGGCGAGTGGGTGCGCGCGCAGCTCACGTGGTGCAGCCCGCACGCCACTCTCTTCATGTTCACCTCGATCGGCGGCACGGCGCACTCCATGTCGCGCCGCACGCTGGACCGGCTGCGCAACAGCGACAGCCTGCGCGTCGTCGCCGACCGTCCGGTGGTGGACGAGGCGCTGGACCAGGTCGCGCAGGCCGCCTTGAAGAACAGCCTGGACAAGAAGAGCCAGTGAGCGCCTTCGCAGTACGGGCGCTGGAGATCCACAGCCAGTACGCCTGGGATTACGAGTGGGTGGCGCGGGCGCTGCGCTTCATGCAGCAGCGCGGCCTGAACACGCTGGTCCTGCACCGCAACGACCTGGTGGACCTGGTGGTCTACCCCGGCCAGTACTTCGGCGCGAAGCGCGAGCACTACGCCTCGATCTTCGAGCGCTACCAGGACATCTACCAGCAGCTCTATCGCTACACGCCCACCCGGCGCAGCGGCCCTTACCAGCGCCGCGCCTACCTCAAGCGCGTGCTGGAAATGGCCAGCCGCGCCGGCGTGCAGGTCTGGATCGAGAACAAGGAGCTGTACTTTCCCGAAATCCTGCTGGAGTTCCACCCGGAGCTGGTGAAGGACGGCCACATCTGCGCCTGCGAGCCCTTCTGGTGGGAATTCACGGAGGTGAAGTACCGCGAGTTCTTCGAGGAGTTCCCGGAGGTCGCCGGCATCATCGTCGCCCCGGCCACTGGCGAGAGCAAGGTGTCGATCAGCTCCAACCGCTGCACCTGCGCGCTGTGCCGCGGCACGACGAAGCAGGACTGGTTCAAGCGCCTGGCGCATGCCATGCACAAGCCGATCAGCGCGGCCGGCCGCCAGCTGGTGATCCGCGACTTCGTGTTCGATGCGAAGACGCACGCCGAGATCGCCGCGGCGATGGAGCAACTGCCCGCCGACATCGCGTTCTCGCTGAAGAACACGCCGCACGACTTCTATCCCACCTTCCCCGACAACCCGCGCATCGGCGCGGTGCCCGGCCACCAGCAATGGGTGGAATACGACGCCATGGGCCAGTACTACGGCTGGGGCATAGGCGTGAGCGCGATGGAAGACGACTACCGCCGGCGCCTCGCGCATGCGCAGGAGCGCGGCGTGAGCGGCGTCGTCATCCGCACGGACTGGGAGAGCCTGGACGGCCATTCGGCCTTCCAGACCCTGAACGCGTTCAACCTGTACGCCTTCTCCGCCCTGGCCAACGACCTGCAGGCGGATGGCCAGCGCATGGCGCGCGACTGGCTGCAGGACCGCGGCTGGCTCGCGCCGGCCCCCGACGCGGACGGCGCAGTGGCCTGGGTGCACGCGCTGCTGCAACCCACCTGGGACGTGGTGCGCCGCACCTGCTACGTGAACGATTGCGTGTTCTCGGACTCGAGCCAGCTGCCGGTGAGCGTGGAACACGCCTTCTGGCTGGCGGAGAAGAAGAACAGCCTGAAGGACTGGATTGCGGAGAAGGCGAACGCGCTGGACACCGGCGAAGCGAACCTGCGCCAGCTGCTGGCCGAAAAGGACGAGGCGCTGGCGCGCGTGCGGGTGCTGCAGGCGCAGGCGGCGGCAGGGCATCCTGGACTCACCGCCGACGCCAGGCGCGAACTGTGCGAGGCCTTCGATGCCTTCGAGCGCTACGTGCAGGCCTTCCGCGTGGTGGCGCAGGCCGTGCTGCTGGCGCGCCGGCGCAGCGTCCACGGGCCGCAAGGCGAGTTCGACGCGGTGCTGCGCGAACGCATGGAAGACCTGCTGCGGCTGGCCGGTGAATTCCGGGCCTATGCGCAGGAGACGGACCTCAACCACCGCATCTACACGCTGCTGGACCCCGACCGGCTGCTGGCGCTGCATGGCGACCTGGTGCGGCAAGGACAAGCAGGAGACAAGGCATGACTCGCATTTCCCGCCGGGCGCTGCTCGCCAGCGCGCTGCCGCTCGTGGCCGCGCCTGTGTTCGCGCAGGACCGCTACCCCAGCCGTCCGATCAACCTGATCGTGCCCTTCGCCCCCGGTGGCAGCACCGACCTGCTGGCGCGGCTGATGCGCCAGTACGCCACCAGGCACCTGGGCCAGGATATCGTCGTCTTCAACAAGCCGGGCGCCGGCGCCACGCTGGGCTGGAACGATGTGGTGACGGCGGCCCCGGACGGCTACACGCTGGGCGCCGTGACCTCCAGTGCGGCCATCCGGCCGGTGTATGGCGACACGCGCTTCAACTACATCACGGCGCTGGAGCCGATCGCCTGGGTCAGCACCATTCCGCAGGTGCTGGCGGTGCGCGCTGAAGCGCCCTGGAAGACCATCGACGACCTGGTGCGCTATGCCCGCGACAACCCGGGCAAGTTCACCTACGGCCACAGCGGCGTCGGCAACAGCAGCCACGTGGCGATGGAGGCGCTGGCGCTGAAGGCCGGCGTGAAGTGGTTGCCGGTGCCCTACAACAGCGGCTCGCAGGTGCTCAGCGCGCTGCTCGGTGGCCAGATCGACGCCACCGTGGCCACACCGGTGGAATTTTCCTCGCACCTGGCGGCCGGCAAGATCCGCGTGCTGGCCGTGTTCGACGAGAAGCGCTTCGACGCCCCGCTGTTCCGCGATATCCCCACCTTCGCGGAGAAGGGCTGGCCCATCGATTCCCTCAGCTGGAACGGCGTGGCCGCGCCCAAAGGCCTGCCGCCGGCCATCCGCAAGCACCTGGTCGACGGCTTCCGGGCCATTGCCGCCGAGCCGGAATTCGTTGCCTCGGCCACGAAGGCGGGGCTGGCGATCACCTACGCCGGGCCGGAAGCCTTCGGCGCCAAGTGGAAGTCGGACCAGGAAACCTTCCTGAAGCAGGCCACCGACACCGGCATTCTTCAACTGGTGAAATCGCAAAAGTAGACGGCCGGGCTCCCGGTTTTTCGTCATCCGGGATAATGCGCGGTTTCCCGCAGGACACCGCAATGGCCCAGTACGTCTACACAATGAATCGCGTCAGCAAGATCGTGCCGCCCAAGCGGCAGATCTTGAAGGACATCTCGCTCAGCTTCTTCCCCGGCGCCAAGATCGGCGTGCTGGGGCTCAACGGTTCGGGCAAGTCCACGCTGCTGAAGATCATGGCGGGCATCGACAAGGAGATCGAGGGCGAGGCCACGCCGATGGCGGGCCTGCGTATCGGCTACCTGCCGCAGGAGCCGCAGCTGGACCCCGAGGAGACCGTGCGCGAGGCCGTCGAAGGCGGCATGGGCGAGGTGATCAACGCCAAGGCGCGCCTGGAGGAAATCTACGCCGCCTACGCCGAGCCGGACGCCGACTTCGACAAGCTGTCGGAGGAGCAGGGCCGCCTGGAAGCCGTCATCGCGGCGCAGGGCGACGCCGGCGACCACCAGCTGGAAATCGCGGCCGACGCGCTGCGCCTGCCGCCCTGGGATGCCGTCATCAAGAACCTGTCCGGCGGCGAGAAGCGCCGCGTGGCCCTGTGCCGCCTGCTGCTGTCCAAGCCGGACATGCTGCTGCTGGACGAACCCACCAACCACCTGGACGCCGAGTCGGTGGAATGGCTGGAGCAGTTCCTGGCGCGCTTCCCGGGCACCGTGGTGGGCATCACCCACGACCGCTACTTCCTGGACAACGCGGCCGAGTGGATCCTGGAACTGGACCGCGGCTACGGCATCCCCTGGAAGGGCAACTACTCCACCTGGCTGGAGCAGAAGGAAGCCCGCCTGGAGCAGGAACAGAAGGGCGAGGAAGCCCACGCCAAGGCGATGAAGCGCGAACTGGAATGGGTGCGCAAGAACGCCAAGGGCCGCCAGTCCAAGAGCAAGGCCCGCCTGGCCCGCTTCGAGGAACTGTCCGACGTCGAATACCAGAAGCGCAACGAGACCAACGAGATCTTCATCCCGGTGGCCGAGCGCCTGGGCAACGAGGTGATCGAGTTCGAAGGCGTGTCCAAGGCCTTCGGCGACAAGGTCCTGATCGACGACCTGAGCTTCAAGGTGCCCGCGGGCGCCATCGTCGGCATCATCGGCCCCAACGGCGCCGGCAAGTCGACGCTGTTCAAGATGGTCGCCGGCCGCGAGCAGCCGGATGCGGGCACGGTGAAGATCGGCAAGACCGTCAAGCTGGCCTTCGTGGACCAGAGCCGCGACGCCCTGGGCAACGACAAGACCGTGTGGGAGGACGTCTCCGGCGGCCTGGACATGATCAACGTCGGCAAGTTCCAGATGGCCAGCCGCGCCTATTGCGGCCGCTTCAACTTCAACGGCAGCGACCAGCAGAAGAAGGTCGGCATGCTGTCCGGCGGTGAACGCGGCCGCCTGCACCTGGCCAAGACGCTGATGCAGGGCGCCAACGTGCTGCTGCTGGACGAACCGTCGAACGACCTGGACGTCGAAACGCTGCGCGCCCTGGAAGACGCCCTGCTGGAATACGCGGGCAGCGTCATGGTGATCAGCCATGACCGCTGGTTCCTGGACCGGATCGCCACGCACATCCTGGCGGCCGAAGACGAAGGCAAGTGGGTCTTCTTCGACGGCAACTACCAGGAGTACGAGGCGGACAAGAAGAAGCGCCTGGGCGAGGAAGGTGCGCGTCCGCACCGGGTGCGCTATAAAGCGCTGAAGTAAATCACGGCCGAGCAGGCCGGCAAGGGAGCTTGATGGTCGGCGCGGCGACTCCACCGCAGTACCAGGCTGTCTACCGCGCCTGCATCAAGCAGGCCGCGGGGCAGGGCGCCGCCCTGATGCAGGCGACGCTCAGGCGTGGGCTGGCGGAGTTGCCGGCCCAGGCCGAAGCCATCAGCGACGTCGTGGAGCGCAACCTGCTGCTCGAAGCGCTGGCCGTGGCCCGCGAGCAGCAGCAGGTGCTGGCCGAAGCCTTCCCGCAGGCGCTGCTCGCCGAGGTGGCCAGCGCCATCGCCGGCGACCGCGCATCCTCCCTCAGCTTCGAATCGCTGCCGCTGCTGGCCGACGACCAGGTGCAGGACAACGTGCACGTGGTGCGGGCGGCGCAGGCGCTGCAGGAGGCCGTGCAGGCCGAACTGGCGGCCTTCGAGGCGCTGCTGGCCGCGGCGCAGCTGGCGCCCGCCGGCGACGCGCAGCGCCATCCGCTGCGTCCGGAAGTCTATGTGCGGGCCCTGTACCGGCTCGCCCGCCAGAGCCCGGTGGCCGCCACCGTGCGGCGCCGCTGGCTGCGCTACCTGCCCCTGGCGATGGCGCCGGAACTGGCCGCCACCTACGTGGCGCTGGCCGGCACGCTGGAGGGGCAGGGCGTGGTGGCGCCGCCGCCGGCGCCCGCTGCCGCTCCCTCGGCTACCGATCCCAGCGCCGACCGCGCCACCCAGCTGACCATCCGCGAGCTGAAGCAGCTGCTGGCGGGCGAGCCGCCGCCCCTGGCGGTGCTCGATCCGACGGTCGCCGAGCCGCCGCCCCCCGACTTCACGCACACCGTTCCGGCGGCTTTCCAGGCCCTGCAGGACCTGCGCAAGGTGGACCAGCTGCTGCTGCAGCTGCGCCAGCGCCAGGCCGCGATGCCCGAGAGCGCCGCCGGCAGCCGCGAGGACTTCCGCCGCGCCCTGCATGGCCAGACGCGCACGCCGGCCCAGGCGCTGGGCCTGGAAGTGGTGCACGTGATGGTGGAGAACCTGGCCGACGACCCGCGGCTGCTGCCGCCGGTGCAGGACGCCGTGCGCGACCTGGAGCCGGCGCTGCTGCGGCTGGCCCTGGCCGACCCGCGCTTCTTCAGCGACCGCGGGCACCCGGCGCGCCGGATGCTGGAGCAGGTGACGCAGCGCAGCCTGGCCTGGACCAGCGTCGATGCGCCCGGATTCCGCGAATTCCTCGACGGCCTGCAGCAGGCGGTGGAGGTGCTGCTGGAAGCGCGCGCTGCCGGCACCGAGCCTTTCGAGATCGCCCTGGGTGCCTTGCGCGATGCCTGGGCCGAGGCGCAGCCGCGCGGCCGCCGCGGCCGCGAGCGCGCGGTGCGCGCGCTGCTGCGCGCCGAACAGCGCAACCTGCTGGCCGAGCGCATCGCGGACCAGATCCGCGCCCGGCCCGACGCGCTGGGCGCGCCCGCCGAAGCCCTGGCCTTCCTGACCGGCCCCTGGGCCCAGGTGATGGCGCAGGCGCGCCTGTCCGACGACAGCGGCTATGACGACCCGGGTGGCTACGGCGCGCTGGTGCAAACGCTGCTGTGGAGCGTGCAGCCGACGCTGGTCGCGCGCGCCGCGCACCAGCACGCGCACCTCATCGCGCGCATCGAGGCCGGCCTGGAAAGCATCGAGCACCCGCCGGCCGAGACGCAGCGCTGGCAGGCCCTGCTGCGCCAGCAGCGCGTGCTCGCGCAGTACGCCGCCGCCGGCGCCGAGCCGCACATCTCCGAGCCGGTGCCGCTGCCGGCGACGCCGGGCACCTGGCTGGCGCCGCCGGAGATGCAGGATTCGGGCTTCGTGCCGGAGCCGGGCCGCGCGGAACGCGAGAGCGAGACCGCCGGGCCGGAAAGCCTGCCGCAACCGGAGCTGCATCCGGGTGCCTGGGTGGAGCTGCCCGCCGAAGGCGGCGACCGCCTGCAGCTCACCTGGTCCAGCCCGCACGGGCTGCTGTTCCTGTTCACGCAGTCGGGCGGCGCCACGCGTTCGATGACGCGCCGGCGCGTGCAGCAGATGCTGGCCGACGGCAGCATGCGCGTGGTGTCGCAGCACGCGGTGGTCGATGGCGCGCTCGATGCCGTGGCGCGCGCGGCGTGGCGCAACAGCGTCTGGGGCGGCTAGGCCTGCCAGACCCCGTAGCCCTGCTCGCGCAGGGCGATCCCAAGCTCCACTTCCATCTCGCAAGCCGCCTGGTAAGGCATCGGGTTGTAGACCGCGTACAGGTCCGGCCGCAGCCGCAGGCCGAACTCGCGCACGTAGCTGTTCGCCTGGATGCCGGCCTTGTGCTTGTCGAAGCGGACGTCCGGGTCCAGCCCCGTCATGCCCACGTACACGAAGGGCATGCCGAGCCGGTAATCGGGGTTGCAGCGGCGGAAGCGCGCGTTGCTCCACACGCGGTCGTCGAGCTCCACCACGTACACGTGGTAGTGCTGCGGGTCACGCCGCACGCCAGCTGCCTTCGACGCGCACGGCGCTGCGCAGCGAGTTGGCGATGTAGCAGCGCTCGTGGGCGACGTGATGCAGCGCGTCGTAAGCGGCCTGGTCGGGCAGATGCGGACCCGAGAAGCTCACCTGCGGCCGCAGCACGATGTCGGTGATGGCCTGCCGGCCGAAGCCGACGGGACCCATGTGCGCTTCGGCGGAATCGGTGTAGCTGTCCACCACGAAGCCCTGTTCGGCCGCGAGCGACAGGAACCACAGCATGTGGCAGCTCGCGACCGAGGCGACCAGCGCTTCCTCCGGGTCCACCGCCGCGGGGTCGGAGAAGGGCAGGCGCACCGAGTGCGGCGAGCTGGAGCCGGGCACCACCGCGCCGCCGTCGAAGCGCCATTGGTGCGCGCGCTTGTATTGGAGGTCGGTGAACGCGGCGCCTTCGCGGGACCATTCGATGGTGCAGCCGTAGTTGGCCATGCCGTGCTCCTTTCAGGTCTTGGCGAGGGCCGCCAGCGCGCTGCGCTCCGTCGCGGCAAGATGGGCCTTGAGCTGGCGGCACGCCGACGCGGCATCGCGCCGCCGGACCGCGCGGATCAGTGCGTGGTGTTCCTCGTGCCAGCCCTGCGCGCGCGTGCTTGGCTTCATGCGTGCGAAGTAGAAGCGGTCGACGATCAGGCGCAGGCGGCGGACGATGGCCATCGTCTCGGGCCGGTTCGCGGGCGCATAGAGCGCCTCGTGGAACTCGCGGTCGCCGGCCACCCAGTCAGCCACCGCGCTTGCCTTGTCCAGCGCCGCCTGCACCGTCTCCAGCCGGTTGATGCTGGCCGCGTCGTGCAAAGGCACCGCGGTCTCCAGCAGGTCGGACTCGAGCAGCATGCGCAGGCGGAACAGTTCCTGCAGGTTGTCGGCGCTGAGGCTGCGCACGTACACGCCCTTGTTCGGCACCACCTGCACCAGGCCCTCGGCCTGCAGCTGGAAGAAGGCCTCGCGCACCGGCACGCGGCTGACGCCCAGTTCCGCGGCGATTTCCTCCTGCCTCAGCGGTTCGCCGGGCGGCCAGCGGCCGCGATCGAGCGACTGCCTCAGCAGCTGGATGACGGCCGAAGAGTGCGTCTGGGCAATGGATGAGGCAGGCATCCGGCGCAATTTATACACGTATACAAAGTGCCGGAAGGCTCTGCCGACGAGCGGTCTTCGGTATGCGCCAGGCGCTTTTTGTTCCCCCGCCAGCGCTTCGTCCGCACCCGATATTGCGTGAATATTCATGAAAACGGCGAGCGATCCCGCGATGTAGGACAAAGCCTTGTAACGAGCCGGAACCTTCTCCGACACGAGTCCCTCAACAGGTCTTTGCCGCAACTTCCGGACAGAGGGGACTCAGGAATGAAAGAGCGCAAGCAAGTGACGAGGGCCCATCTCCTCGCGCTGGCGGGCCTGCTGGGCGCAGGCCTGACCGGCTCGATGGGCGTGACCCCCACCACTTCCGACACGCTGGCTCAGCGGGAGCACGCCGGGCTGGCCGCGCCCGTGCGGACCCAGACGGCGCAGGCCGCGGTGGCCGCCATCACGGCGGTCGCGCAGCAGGCCGCGCCGGCACCCGTGGTCGTCGCCCAGGCCGCCGCGCAAAGCTTCGACCCGTTCCGCCAGCTGCGCACCAGGCTGCGCTGGCTGCCCGTGAAACTGGGCGACGACATGCTGAAGACGCCCGATGCGCAGTCGCGCATCCTGCTGGCGCAATCGGCCGCCAGGCACGCCGACCTCGCGGACGTGGGGCTGAGCTACAAGGACGTCTACGGCATCATCAACGCCGAGACCAGCTGGATCCCGCGCCTGGGCTCCAGCAAGGACGGCACGCCCAACCTCGGCATCGCGCAGTTCGAGCCGGCAACCGCGCGCGCCGTCGGCCTCACCAACCCTGCCGACCCGGTGCAGGCGGTGCATGCCGCGGCCATGCACATGCGCGAAGCTGCGATCTGGAGCGCGCACCGCATCTCGGGCCTGAAGCTCAGCGCCACCGAGCGCGCGCGCAAGCTGCGCGAGGGCGTGTCGATCTACTACAACCTGTCGTCCAAGGGCCGCAGCATCTGGAACGGCCGCAACACGGCCAAGCTGCCCTTCGAGACGCGCCGCCACATCGCCAATGCGCGCGACGGCGCCGAGGAAGCGGCGGAACTGGAACAGCAGCTCACCGAGCTCAAGGCCCGCATGAAGGGCAGCGGCACCATCACCGCGGCGCGCTGAGCGCGCTTCAGGCCGGCGCCAGCTGCTGCGCCTTGGTGCGCACGCGGTCGATGTTGTTGCGCAGGTCGTAGAGCTCGTCGGCGTACGACAGCGGAACGTGGATGCGGCCCACGCGTTCGTCCAGCGCTTCCAGCGCCTGGACCACTTCCTTCGCTTCTCCCGGCTCCTGCTGCAGCCGGATCTCCAGCTCGCGCAGCTGCGCATACCAGCGGAACACGCGCGAACGGATGCGGAACTGGTACAGCGGTGGCACGATGCGTGACAGCGGCAGCAGCACCGCGAGGATGATGCCCAGCGCCAGCCACATGCGCTCCACGAGGTTGGCGCCCCAGAACGGCAGCCAGCGTTGCAGGAAAGGCTTGCCGCCGCGGATGGCGCGGTCCGCCTCGGGCGACACCGGGTATTCGGAGTGCTCCGTGCTGGGGAAGCTGCCCGCCCGGTTGAACCAGCTGGCACGGCCATGGATCTCGCGCGCGGCCTGCGCGAACAGCTGCACGAGCGCCGGGTGCGTTCCTTCCCGCGCGAGCAGCGAAGTGGTGGTCGCCACCAGGCGCACGTCCTGCGGCGGGTTGTCCTTGGCCAGGTCCACCACGCCGCGCGGCAGCACCACGGGCGTGAGGAAGGGCAGGCGCCGCGAATAGGCCTCGCTCTGGTGGAAGTCCATCAGCTTCACGCCGGGCGTGGCCAGCAGCATCTGCACCATCAGCGATTCCGGCGCCGACGCGAACACCAGCGCGTCGATCTCGCCATTGAGGAAAGCCACCGTCGCCGCGGTCTGGTCCAGGCGCGACAGCTTCATCTGCTTCGGGTCCAGGCTGTTCGCCTCGAGCAGCCGCCGCATCAGGAAGGGCGAACCGCTGCCGCGGCCGCCGACGTTCACGCGCAGGTCCTGCAGCTGCGTCAGCGAGGCCAGCGTGCCGCCGGGCGCCTTCTTCGCCGCGTCCTCGCGGTAGAACAGCCACACCGGTTCCAGGAACAGGCTGCCCAGCGAGACGATGCCGCTGTCCTCGTTGGCTTCGCGGTCGCCGCTGCCGCCCTGCACGAAGCCCAGGTCCACCGCGCCGGAGCGCAGCAGCTTCAGGTTGGCGGGCGAGCCGTCGCTGGGCACCAGCTCCACCGCGATGCCGTACTTCGCCAGCGCCTTCTGGTAGCGCTTGCCGAATTCCTCGTAGGCGCTCTGCGCCGGGCCGGTGGCCAGCCGCACCCGCTTGGGCGGGTTGGGGTCGAGCCACCAGTACGCCAGGGCCAGCAGCGCGATGGCGAGCACGGCGATCGGCCCGGCCGACACCAGCAAGTCGCGCACGGACAGGATGGTGCTGCGCACGGCCTGCGTGGCTCTCTTCGTTGCCTTCTTCATTGGACGTCGCCGGCGGCCGGCAGGTGCAGGTCGCCCAGGCGCAGGCCTTGCGCGGCCCGCACGGCACGCACCGTCGCCAGCGCGCAGGCCTCGGCCGCCATGGTGATCAAGGTCATCATGCCCAGTGTCTTGTTGCTGGCGCCGGTGGCCAGCGCGAACAGCGTGTCGCCGTCGGACAGCGTATGCACCGGGTTGATCGCGCGGGCCAGGCCGTCGTGGCCCACGGTCGCCAGGCGGCCGGCCTGGATCTTGGTGAGCACCGCGTCGGTCGCGATCACGCCGATGGTGGTGTTGCTGCCCGCCAGGATAGGCTTGGGCGCGTCGCCACGCAGCAGGGCGCGGCGCGAATCGAGCAACTGCAGGCCGTCCGCAGTGCGGGCGCCGGCGATCACGCGGCCGGTGTCGGGGTCCACCACGTCGCCCAGCGCGTTGCAGGCGATGATCGCGCCGACCGTCACGCCGTCGACGGTGATCGCGGCATGGCCGATGCCGCCTTTCATCGCGCGGGGGAAGCCGAAGATCTTGCCGACCACGGCGCCGGCGCCGGCGCCCACGCAGCCTTCGGCCGGAGCTGCCGTCGACGCCGCCTGGCAGGCCGCATAGCCGGCAGCCGCGTCGGGCCGGATGCGCTGGTCGCCGAGCGGCAGGTCGAACAGCACGGCGCCGGGGACGATGGGCAGGCGCGCCGGGCCCACGGTCATGCCCGCGCCCTGTTCGTCCAGCCAGCGCATCACGCCCGAAGCGGCGTCGAGGCCCCAGGCGCTGCCACCGGACAGCAGGATGCCGTGCACGCGTTCCACCACGTTGGACGGATGCAGCAGGTCGGTCTCGCGTGTGCCGGGGGCGGCGCCGCGCACGTCGACGCCGGCCACCGCGCCGGCGCGGGCGAGCACCACGGTGCAGCCGGTGGGCCGGCGGGTGTCGGTGAAGTGGCCGACCTCGATGCCGGCCACGCGGGTGATGCTGGACTCCATGCGCGCCATTATGGGATGCGGCGCAAGGGGCTTCTTCCCTGGGCGAGGTGCCCATGCCATGATGGCGTGATGGATGACCCGTCCGCGGCGCTGCCACGCATCGCCTACTTCTCGATGGAGATCGCCCTCGAGGACGACGTGCCCACGTACAGCGGCGGCCTGGGCGTGCTGGCCGGCGACATGATGCGCAGCGCCGCCGACCTGGGCGTGCGCATGGTGGGCGTCACGCTCGCCAGCCGCGCCGGTTACTTCCGCCAGGAGATCGTCGACGGCCACCAGGTGGAACACCCCGCCTCCTGGGAGCCCGCGCAGCGCGCGCGGCGGCTGGCCTGCAAGGTGGTGGTGACCATCGGCACGCGCGAAGTGTGGGTCGGCGGCTGGGAATACGAGGTCAGCACCTCGTGCCGCCAGACCGCGAGCGTGCCCGTGATCCTGCTGGATACCGACCTGCCGGAGAACCGCGAGGAGGACCGCGCGCTCACGCACTTCCTGTACGGCCAGGACGCCAGCTACCGCTTGCGGCAGGAGATCGTGCTGGGCGTGGGCGGCGTGCGCATGCTGCACGCGCTGGGCATCCCGGTCCACAAGTACCACCTGAACGAAGGCCACTCCGCGCTGCTGGCGCTGGAGCTGCTGCGCGAACGCGGCGCCGCCGCGGCCAGCGGCCGGGCCCTGGAGCTCGCGGTGGAGGCGGTGCGGGTGCAGTGCGTGTTCACCACGCACACGCCGGTGGAAGCGGGCCACGACCAGTACGAGCACCAACTGGTGGAAGAACAGCTCGGGGGCCTGGTCGTCGCGACGCTGCTGCGCCAGTTAGGCGGCGGCGCACGCTTCAACCTGACGCGGCTGGCGCTGGCCCTGTGCGGCTGGGTCAACGGCGTGGCCGATCGCCACGCCGAGACCTCACGCGCGCTGTTCCCCGGCTACGACGTGCATGCCGTCACCAATGGCGTGCATGCGCTCACGTGGACGTCGCTGCCCATGCAGCTCGTTTTCGACCATCACATCCCCAAGTGGTGCCACGAGCCCGAGCTGCTGGTGCGCGTGCTGTCCGTGCCCGATGCGGAGGTGGTCGCGGCCCACGCGCAATCGCGCCAGCGGCTGCTGCACACCGCGGCGCGCTACCCCGGGGGTGCGGCCTTGCAGCCGCAGCGCATGACGCTCGGTTTCGCGCGCCGCATGACCGATTACAAGCGTCCCGGCCTGCTGTTCTCCGACCTCGAAAGGCTGCGTGCACTGGCCAGGCGCTGGCCGCTGCAGGTGCTGGTGGCGGGCAAGGCGCATCCGCACGACGAACCCGGCAAGCGCCACATCGCAAAGTTGCTGGAGTGGGCGCGGCAGCTGGAAGGCGAGGTACCGGTGGTCTTCCTGCCCGATTACGGCGTGAGCCTCGCGCGGCAGCTGGTGGCCGGCGTCGATGTCTGGCTCAACACGCCGCTGCCGCCGCTGGAAGCCTCGGGCACCAGCGGCATGAAGGCGGCCCTCAATGGCGTGCCGAGCCTGAGCGTGCTCGATGGCTGGTGGCTGGAAGGCTGGGAAGAGGGCGTCACGGGCTGGGCGATCGGCGCCGACGGCGACCAGGACGCCGGGCGGCACGCGGCCTCGCTCTACGACAAGCTCGAAACCGCGGTGCTGCCCGCCTGGCATGCGGCGGACGGCCGCTGGGCGCACATCATGAAGTCGGCGATCGCGCGCAACGGCTCGTACTTCAACAGCCACCGCATGCTGCGGCGCTACGCGGCGGAAGCGTACTGGAACTAGGCGGCCGCCACCATCTCGCGGCACTCGCTGGCGCAGAGCCGGCAAGCTTTCGGCGCACTGCTGGCAATGGTCCATGTCGTGCTGGCCGCATTCGTCCGCGCAGGCCTGGTATTCCTCGTATTTCTCGTGCGATGGCATAGGGCCAGTCTACGAACGCGAGTCCTTGTCGAGCCCGCGCGATTGCAATCGCTTACGCCAAGGCCGGCTTCGGCGCAGGACATTTCCTACAGCCCGTGCGGCGCCTTCTCCGACACGCCGCCAAGGCTGGGCTTCCTACAGTGGAGGCTTCCGCCGGCCGCGCCGGCATCACCCCCACGGAGCTCGAGAGAGGACACGCCCATGAACGCCGAAACCGCCAGCAACCCGTTTCCCACCAGTGCCGACACCACCCAAGGCGGCAGCAGCTCCGGCGCGTCCGGCCTGAACGGCGACGTCAATCGCGTGCGCAAGATGGCCCAGACCCTGCACGAAGCCGTGGACACCCTGGAGCAGAAGCTGGGCACCAGCAGCGACAAGATGATGAGCCTGCAGCAGGAATACGGCGACATGGCCCGCGAGCAGGTGCGCGCCAACCCGCTGGCTGCGCTGGGCATCGCCTTCGCCGCCGGCTTCGTGCTGGCGAAGATCTTCCGCTGAAGCGCGCGGGCCCGCCCGCACCCCGTGAACTGCCGGGCCCGCGCCCGGCAGTCCCGTTTAGGATCGCCGCATGCGATCGACTCCGCCCCCCGGCGTGGCCGCGGCCCTGGCGGCCGCCCTGCTGTTCGGCGCCGCCGCGCCGCTGGCCAAGCTGCTGCTGCAGACCATCGGTCCCTGGCTGCTGGCCGGCCTGCTTTACCTCGGATCCGGCCTCGGCCTGGCGCTGCTGCGCCGGCTGCAAGCGGGCGAGCGCGTGCGGCTGGCGCCCGGCGAATGGCCCTGGCTGGCCGGCGCCATCGCGGCCGGTGGCGTCGCCGGGCCGGTGCTGCTGATGCTCGGACTGGCGCACCTGCCCGCTGCCCAGGCCTCGCTGCTGCTCAATGCCGAAGGCGTGCTGACGGCGCTGCTGGCCTGGTTCGTCTTCCGCGAGAACGTCGACCGCCGGGTGGCGCTGGGCATGGCCTGCATCGTCGCCGGCGGCCTGGCCCTGGCCTGGCCGGCGCAGGGCGCCGGCGCGGTGGCCTGGGGCCCGATGCTGCTGGTGGTCGGCGCCTGCGCGGCCTGGGCGATCGACAACAACCTGACGCGCAAGGTGGCGCTGGCCGATGCGTCCTGGATCGCGATGGTCAAGGGCCTCGCTGCCGGCGTCACCAATCTCGCGCTGGCCTTGGCGCTGGGCGCGCACTGGCCCGCGCCGAACTTCGTGCTGGCCGCCGGCGTGCTGGGCCTGCTGTCCTATGGCGTGAGCCTGGTGCTGTTCGTGCGCGCGCTGCGCCACCTGGGGACCGCGCGCACCGGCGCCTACTTCTCGGTGGCGCCCTTCTTCGGCGCGCTGCTGGCCGTGGCCTTGCTGGACGAGCCGCTGACAGCCAAGCTGGCGGCCGCCGCGCTGCTGATGGGCCTGGGCGTGTGGCTGCACCTGACGGAGCGCCACGAATACCGCCACGCGCACGAGGCGACGGTCCACGAGCACGAACACGTGCACGGCGCCGGTGACGAGCACCACGCGCATGAACACGAGCCGCCGGTGCCGCCCGGCACGCGGCATTCACACCGGCACGAACACGTGCCGCTGGTGCATGCGCATCCGCACTACCCGGATGCGCACCACCGGCACGACCATTAGGGCGCGGGCGCCGGCAGCGTCATGCCACGGCGCGCCATCGCCTCGCGCAGCCGGTCGGGGTAGTCGCTGATGATGCCGTCGACGCCCCAGGCCAGCAGGCGGTCCATCTCCGCCGGCTCGTTGACGGTCCAGGGCAGCACCTTCAGTCCGAGCGACTGCGCTTCGCGCACCAGCGGCTCGGTCAGCGCGCCGCTATTGGGCGACCAGATGGCGCCGCCGGCGGCCTTCACCATCTTCGGCACGCTGCCGTAGTCCTCCAGCTTCAGGCCCGCGGTCCAGGCCGGGTCGCGGGTGTTGTCGCTGTTGCGGGTCTGCACCGTGAGGTAGGCCGTGGGGATGGCGGGTTCCAGCTTCTGCGCCAGCTGCAAGGTGCGCCAGTCGAAGCTCTGGACGGTCACGCGGTCCTGCAGGCCCGCCTCGCGCACCGCGGCCAGCAGGGCCTTCGTCACCACCTCCGGCGGGTCCGAGTCTTCGGGGTGGTCGGGGTAGACCTTGGTTTCGATGTTGAAGCGCACCAAGGCCCGCCGCGAGCGCGCCAGCTCGAACACCTGCTTCAGCGTCGGCACCCGCGCGCCGTCCTGCGGCTGCTGGCTCGGGAAGGTCTTCGCATAGCTGGTGTCGGGGCGGATGCGGCCCACGTCATACGCCTGCAGCTGCGCGAGGGTGAGCGAGCGGATCAGCGGCCCGCGCTTGCCTTCCAGCCATTGGCCCGCCGCATCGCGGGTGTGGATCGGGTTGAGGAAGGGGTCGTGCGAGACCACCAGCACGCCATCGGCTGTCATCGCGACGTCCAGCTCCAGCGTGTCAACGCCGATGGACATGGCGCGGCCGAAGGCGGGCAGGGTGTTCTCGGGCGCCAGGCCGCGCGTGCCGCGATGGCCCTCGAGGTCGAAGGCCCCGGTGGAAGCGGCGCACGCGAGGCCGAGCACGAAGGCGAAGGGTTTCAGCATCGCGCGATGCTAAGGCAGGCGCCGGTCGCCAATGTGACCGGCCTTGGGAGCTTCCCGGATGCCGGCCCGCGGCTCGCGGGCTACCCTGCGCCCGAAGGAACCCTAGGACCCATGGACCGCCCGCACTACAAGTTCTGGCCCAAGCGCCTGCCCCATTCCCTGACCGTCCCGGCCACTTCGCTGTGGGACAACCTGGCGACCAGCGCCCGCCGCTACCCGCACAAGCCAGGGCTGGTGTTCTTCGATCGCGTCACTTCGTATGCGGAGCTGCAGCGCCAGGCCGAGCTCCTGGCCGCGCGCCTGCATGCGCTGGGCGTGCGCAAGGGCGACCGGGTGCTGCTGGACATGCAGAACTGCCCGCAGCTGGTGATCGCCCATTTCGCCATCCTGCGCGCCAACGCGGTGGTCGTCCCGGTGAATCCGATGAACCGGGCCGAGGAGCTCAAGCACTACATCACCGATCCGGACGCGAAGGTGGCCATCACCACCGGCGACCTGGCGGCGGAGATCGCCAAGGCCGACGCGCAGCTGCCGGAAGCGCAGCGCCTGCGGCACCTGGTCGTCACGCAGTTCACCGATGCCTTCGACCCGGCTTCGCCGGACGGCGGACCGATGCCTGCGGCCTGGCGCGACTGGCTGCTCACGCGCCATCCGCTGCCGCAGCTCGCGAGCGGCGAGGTGCACGCCTGGACCGCGGCACTGGACAACAGCCTGCCGCTGCCGCCGCTGGAAGTGGGGCCCGCCGACCTCGCCGTGCTGCCCTATACCAGCGGCACCACCGGCAATCCCAAGGGCTGCATGCACCCGCACCGCAGCCTGATGCACAACGCGGTGGCCAGCGCCACCTGGGGCAACGGCACCTGCGAGACCGTGGCGCTGGTCGTGGTGCCCATGTTCCACATCACCGGCATGGTCAGCGCGATGCAGGCCTGCATCTACATGGGCGCGAGCATCGTGCTGATGCCGCGCTGGGACCGCGACGTCGCCGGCTGGCTCATCTCCAATCGCAAGGTCACGAGCTGGACCAACATCCCGACGATGGTCATCGACCTGATGGCCAGCCCGAACTTCGCGAACTACGACCTCTCCAGCCTGGTCCACATCGGCGGTGGCGGCGCGGCGATGCCGCAAGCGGTGGCGCAGCGGCTGCTGGAGCAGTTCGACCTGCGCTACGTCGAAGGCTATGGCCTCACCGAGACCGCTGCGCCCTCGCACAGCAATCCCTCCGATGCACCCAAGCAGCAATGCCTGGGCATCCCCTTCATGAGCTGCGACGCGCGCGTGGTCGACCCCGAAACGCTGCGCGAGCTGCCGCCCGGCGAGCAGGGCGAGATCATCATGCACGGCCCGATGGTGTTCGACGGCTACTGGAAGCGGCCGGAAGCAACGGCCGCCGCCTTCGTCGAATTCGAGGGCAAGCGCTTCTTCCGCTCCGGCGACCTCGGGCGCACTGACGAAGACGGCTACTTCTTCCTCACCGACCGCCTGAAGCGGATGATCAATGCCGCCGGCTTCAAGGTGTGGCCGGCCGAAGTGGAAGCGCTGATGTTCAAGCACCCGGCCATCCAGGAAGCCTGCGTCATCGCTGCCCACGACGCCTACCGTGGCGAGACCGTCAAGGCCATGGTGGTGCTGCGGCCCTCGCACAAGGGCCAGGTGAGCGAGCAGGACATCGTCGACTGGTGCCGGGAAACGATGGCCGTCTACAAGGCGCCGCGCATCGTGCAGTTTGCGGAGGCGCTGCCCAAGAGCGGCAGCGGCAAGGTGATGTGGCGGGCCTTGCAGGAAGCCGAGGCGAAACACTGATCAGGAGCGAAAGTCGCTCAGCGATGTCGGACTCGGACTACACCTTGGGCCGAAAGCAACCGTTACGATGGCCGGGCAGCCTCCCCTGAGTTCGTGGCTGTTCGCACTGGATGAGACGACACCGCCCTATTGACGGCCTGCCGATCCAGGAACGCGCCTCGACCGGGATCCCCGGCCTTGACGACGTCCTGGGCGGAGGCATTCCCCTTAATCACCTGTACCTGATCGAAGGCAATCCAGGCTCGGGCAAGACCACGCTCGGCCTGCAGTTCCTCCGGCAGGGCGCAGACGCCGGCGCGAAGGGCTTGTACGTCACGCTCTCCGAAACGGCGGAAGAACTGTGCACCGTCGCGGCCTCGCATGGCTGGACGACCAACGACATCGAAATCTTCGAACTGGTCAGCAGCGAGGGCCTCGGCCCCGAGGCGGAGCAGTCGATCCTGCATCCTTCCGAGATCGAACTGGGCGAGACGGTGCACCGCGTGATGAAGGCGGTCGGCGAGCTGCGGCCCAGCCGGGTCGTTTTCGACAGCTTGTCGGAAATGCGCCTGCTGGCACAGAACCCGCTGCGCTATCGGCGCCAGGTGCTGGCGCTGAAGAAGTTCTTCGCGGCGCAGGGCTGCACCGTGCTGCTGCTCGATGACCTCTCCGGCAAGGACAGCGAGTTGCAGCTGCACAGCATCGCGCACGGCGTCATCAACCTGGAGCAGTCCGTCGACCAGTACGGGCCCGAGCGTCGCCGGCTGAATGTCGCGAAGATGCGCGGCATCAAGTATCGCGGCGGCGAGCACGATTTCGTGCTGGACACCGGCGGCCTCGCCGTGTTCCCGCGGCTGGTCGCCGCGGAGCACCGCATGGCGTCGCACGCCCGCATCGCCAGCACCGGCCTCCTGAAGCTCGACGCACTCATGGGCGGCGGCCTGGCCTGCGGCAGCAACACCTTGTTCTGCGGCCCGTCCGGCGTGGGCAAGACCACCACGGCCATGGCCGTGACGCTAGCGGCCCTGCGGCGCGGCGAGCGGGCGGCCTACTACCTGTTCGACGAAGGCCTGTCCACGCTCGTGATCCGCTCCAAGGCGCTGGGCATCGACATCGAGGAATACGTCCTCACCGGCCAGCTGCAGGTGATTCCGCTGGACCCCGCCGAAGTGTCGCCGGGCGAGTTTGCGCACATGGTGCGGCACGCGGTGGAAGAGGACGACTGCAAGATCGTGGTGATCGACAGCCTCAACGCCTACCTGCAGGCCATGCCGGGCAGCCGCTACCTGATGCTGCAGATGCACGAGCTGCTGACCTACCTGAACAACCTCAACGTGGTCACCATCCTGATCCTGGGCCAGCACGGCCTGGTGGGCGAGACGCGGGCCGATGTGGACATGAGCTACCTGAGCGACGGCATCCTGTTGTTCCGCTTCTTCGAGGCGCGGGGCCAGCTGTTGAAGGCCGTGTCGATGGTGAAGAGCCGCACCAACCATCACGAGCAGACGATCCGGGAGTTCCGCATGGCGCCCGGCGGCATCGAGGTGGGGCAGGAGCTGAGCGACTTCGAAGGCGTGCTGACGGGCGTGGCGGCCTACCGCGGCGAGACCGCGCTGCTGGGCGACAGGGGCGCGAAGTGAACGACCTGCGCGTCCTGATCCACGCCCCGCGCGGCCGCGATGCGGTCGTCGTCCACGGGGTGCTCGAACACCAGGGCATCACCGCCCAGGTCTGCGAGAGCCGCGACGAATTGATGGATTGCCTGGAGCAGGGCGCTGCCAGCGTCATCCTCACCGAGGAGGCGCTGGCCGAACTGCTGGCGGACAACCGGCTCATGCAATGGCTGCAGCAGCAGCCGCCCTGGTCCGACTTCCCCTTCGTGGTGCTGGCCACCAAGCGCGAGGGGCGGCGGCCCGAGAAGGATTTCCACAGCCTGCACAGCCTGGGCAACCTGGTGGTGCTGGAGCGCCCGCTGAACGCCGAGACACTGGCCAGCGCCGCCGAGTCGGCCGTGCGCGCGCGCCGCCGCCAGTACGCTGCGCGCGAACACCTGCAGGAGTTGAGCGGCACGCGCGGCGAACTGCAGCGCTTGAACAGCGAGCTCGAGGATCGCATCCTCACCCGCACCCGCGAGCTGGCCAGCGCCAACGACCGCCTGATGAAGGAGATCAACGAGCGCGAGCGGGCCCAGGCCGCGCTCACGCAGGTGCAGAAGATGGAGGCGATCGGCCGCCTCACGGGCGGCATCGCCCACGACTTCAACAACCTGCTGCACGTGGTCAACATGAACCTCGAGCTGGTCTCCCTCTATGCCAAGGAGGAGAAGGTCAAGCCCGTGGTGGAGCGCGCCAAGAGCGCGTCCCGGCGCGGCGCGCGCCTGACCAACCAGCTGCTGTCTTTCGCCCGCAGCCAGTCGCTGCTGCCCAAGCTGACGCACGTGAACCAGCTGCTCAATGGCATGCGCGACCTGCTGGAGATCTCGGTCGGTTCCGGGGTGGAAGTGCAGTTCGACCTGTGCGAGGAAGACGCCGCCGTGGTGCTGGACCCGGGCCAGCTGGAGATGGCGATCCTGAACCTCGCCGTGAACTCCAAGGATGCGATGCCCGAAGGCGGCAAGCTGGCCATCGCCACCGGCACCCGCTACTTCGACACCGACGAGCGCGACCTGCCGGCCGGCGACTACGTGCTGCTGACGATCACGGACAACGGCACGGGCATCGCGCCCAACATCCTGGCCAAGGTGTTCGATCCCTTCTTCACGACCAAGCCGGTGGGCCGGGGCACGGGGCTGGGCCTGAGCCAGGTGTACGGCTTCGCCCGGCAGTCGGGCGGCATCGCGCGCCTGCGCAGCGTGGAAGGCCAGGGCACCGTCGTCGAACTGCTGTTCCCGCAGGCCGATAGCGAGGCCGAGGAGCCGACGTCCATGCGCAACCAGGAACCCGCGGTGCCGGCCCAGGCCGGGAGCTGCCACATTCTGGTGGTGGAGGACGACCCCGACGTGCGCCGCGTGATCGTCGAGTGCCTGAGCCTGATCGGCTACCGCGTGACCGAAGCCGCCAACGGCCACGAGGCGCTGCAGCAGCTGGAAACCATCAAGCCAGACCTGCTGGTGGTGGACTATGCGATGCCGGACATGACCGGCGCGGAAGTCATCTCGGAAGCGCGCAAGAGGATCGGCGACATCCCGGTGATCCTGGCCACGGGCTACGCCGACATGGCGGCCGTGGAGCGCCTGGCCGGTCGCCCGCGCATCCTGCGCAAGCCTTTCGACATCGCGCAGCTGGGCGATGCGGTGGCTTCGGTGCTGGACGAGGTCAAGGAACGCGAAGCTGCGAACCTGTAGGGTGCGCAGCTCGCTGCGCACCGCCAACGTCAATCGTCCACTTTTCCTAGCAGCAGGAACTCCATCAGCGCCTTCTGCACGTGCATGCGGTTCTCCGCCTCGTCCCACACCACGGACTGCGGGCCGTCGATCACGTCGGCTTCCACTTCCTCGCCGCGGTGCGCGGGCAGGCAGTGCATGAAGAGGGCGTCGGGCTTGGCCACCTTCATCATTTCAGTGTCGACGCACCATTCGGCGAAGGCCTTGCGGCGCGCCTCGTTCTCGGCCTCGAAGCCCATGCTGGTCCACACGTCGGTGGTCACCAGGTCGGCGCCGCGGCAGGCTTCCATCGGGTCGCGGAACACCTTGTAGCTGTCGCGGCTGCGGATGCCGGCGATGTCCTGGTCCACCTCGTAGCCGGTGGGCGTGCTCACGTGCACGGTGAACCCGAGCAGCTCCGCCGCCTGCAGCCACGTGTTGGCCATGTTGTTGCCGTCGCCGACCCAGGCCACCACCTTGCCCTGGATCGAGCCGCGGTGCTCGATGTAGGTGAAGATGTCCGCCAGGATCTGGCAGGGATGGAACTCGTTGGTGAGGCCGTTGATCACCGGCACCCGCGAGTGCTCGGCGAAGCGCTCGATCTTGTCCTGGCCGAAGGTGCGGATCATCACCATGTCCACCATGCGGCTGATCACCTTGGCGCTGTCCTCGATCGGCTCCGAGCGTCCCAGCTGGCTGTCGCCGGTGGTGAGGTGCACCACCGAGCCCCCCAGCTGGTACATGCCCGCCTCGAAGCTCACGCGGGTGCGCGTGGAAGCCTTCTCGAAGATCATGGCCAGCGTGCGGTCGGCCAGCGGGTGGTACTTCTCGTACTTCTTGAACTTGCGCTTGATCTCGCCGGCGCGCTTGAACACCCAGGCGTGCTCCTCCGCCGAGAAATCCGTGAACTGCAGGAAATGGCGAATCGTCATGGTCATTGCGCCAGGAAGTCCTTGACCAGCGGCACCAGGATCGCGATGACCTGGTCCGCCTCGGCCTCGGTCATGATGAGGGGCGGCAGCAGGCGGATGACGGTGTCGGCCGTGACGCTGATCAACAGGCCGGCGTCGCAGGCGCGTTGCGTCAGCACCGAGCAGTTGCGGGCCAGTTCGACGCCGATCATCAGGCCCTGGCCGCGCACTTCGACCACGCCGTCGAGGTTGCCCAGCTCGCGCTGCAGCGCGCCCTTCAGGTGGGCGCCGACGCGCGCGGCGCTTTCCAGCAGGCCGTCTTCTTCCATGATGCGGATCGTCTCCACGCCGGCCCGCATGGCCAGCGGGTTGCCGCCGAAGGTGGTGCCGTGGTTGCCTGGCTGGAAGATGTTGGCGGCCTTGGGGCCGGCCACCACCGCGCCGATCGGCACGCCGGAGCCCAGGCCCTTGGCGAGCGGCATCACGTCCGGCACGATGCCGGCCCACTGGTGCGCGAACCACTTGCCGGTGCGGCCCATGCCGCACTGCACTTCGTCGATCATCAGCAGCCAGTCCTTCTGGTCGCACAGGGCGCGCACCTGCTTCAGGTAGTCGATGCGCATCTGGTTGATGCCGCCTTCGCCCTGGATCGTCTCGAAGAACACGGCGACGACGTTGGGGTTGCCCTCGGTGGCCTGCTTCAGCGCGTCGATGTCGTTCAGCGGCACGCGGATGAAGCCTTCCACCAGCGGGCCGAAGCCCTGCTGCACCTTCTCGTTGCCGGTGGCGGACAGCGTGGCGATGCTGCGGCCATGGAAGGCTTTCTCGTAGACCACGATCTCGGGGCGCTCGATGCCCTTGTCGTGCCCGAACTTGCGCGCCAGCTTGATCGCCGCCTCGTTGGCTTCCAGGCCGGTCGAGCCGAAGAACACGTTGGTCATGCCCGAGAGCTCGACCAGCTTGGCCGCCAGCTTCTCCGCGTTGGGCACGTGGTAGTAGTTGCAGCTGTGGATGATCTTGGAGATCTGGTCCTGCAGGGCCGGCACCAGCTTGGGGTGGTTGTGCCCCAGGGTGTTCACGGCGATGCCCGCCAGCGCATCCAGGTATCGCTTGCCGTTGACGTCCCAGACGTGCACGCCCTGGCCGTGCGACAGCGCGATCGGCAGGCGGCCGTAGGTGTTCATGGTATGGGGCGAGGAAGCCTCGATCTGGGCCATGGAAGTCAACCTTTCAGCATCACAAATGAAAAGCGGCTCAACGCGGGCCCCGTGAAGCTGGCTTCACGGGCTCCTGTGACGTGAGCCGTTGAAGTGCAATTGTAGGCACACGGCTTGCGATGGTTGTTTGACAATTCCGCATCACACCGATGCCCCCTCGCCGCGGGGGTGGTGCCCGGCGGTGGCTGCGAGGCTGAACTCTTATATAAGATAGAATACTTGTGCAATGCAGCAAGGACTACCCGTCCCATCCGCTGCAGCACGACTCCCACCCATGGTCTCCAGCGACGCCAAAGAAGTCTTCATCCAGGGCATTACCCGCGCAGGGCGGACTTTCCGGCCCAGCGACTGGGCCGAGCGCCTGGCCGGCGTCATGAGCCAGTTCCGTCCGGGCGGCGCCCAGCCCGGCTCCCACCTCAGCTACTCGCCCTGGTGCGTGCCCACGGTCATCAACGGCATCAAGTGCGTGATCGTCAACAGCGAACTGCGCAAGGCCGAGCCCATGGCCTGGGACTTCGTGCTGAACTTCGCCAAGGACAACGACCTGCAGGTGGGCGAGGCCTGCCTGCTGCCGGAAGACCGGCAGCCGCGGGCCTAGGTTCCTAGTCGCAGACCTCGATCCGCTGGTAGACGCGGTAGCCCACGCCGCGCACCGTGGCCACCGGCAACTGCAGGCCGCAGGCCTGTTCCACCTTGCGGCGCAGCCGCCGCATCTGGGTGTCCAGCCGACGCTGGTCGTATTGCAGGTAGTCCTCGCCGAGCGCCTTCACGATCGCCTGCCGGCGCACGCATTCGCCGCCCGTGGCCAGGGCCAGCAGCACCGTGTGGTCCTGCGCCGAAAGCGGTACGGCCGACAGGCCGGGCGGGACCAGGCGCGGCGGCGCGCTGCCCAGGCGCCACGCCGGTCCGGTGTCGGCGGCCGGCAAGGTCTCGGCCATCGCCGCGGCCTCGCTGCGATGGGTGATGTCGCGTGCGACCGCGACGCGCACACCGTCTTCCGGGTACCAGCGCGCGGACCACATGATGTGGACCAGGCGGCCGTCCTTGCGCACGTAGCGGTTCTCGAAGTGGCGCTGCAGGTAGCCGTCCATGATGCGGTCCACCGCCTGCAGCGTGCGCTGGCGGTCGCCTTCGTAGACGAATTCGATCATGCGCTTGCCGAGCATCTCGTCGGGCCGGTAGCCGAAGATGGCCTCGCAGGCGCCGCGGATGGCGAGGAAGTGCCCTTGCTCGTCGACGGTGCAGATGGCGTCGAGGAGGAGGTCGGTGATGTCGGCCGGTGGGCCGTCCTGCGGATTCATGGCTCGTGTACTGCGAGGTCCGGCGCTCAGGTTTGCTCAGGCTCGGTCGCATTGCGCCGCCTACCATCGCGGGGGATCACCGTGCACTCTAGCAAAAGCACGGGCACGCCGGACGTCGGGAAGCCATGAAGAAGTTGCAGCAGGGTCGGGTCGACCGGGAGTTCGAAGCCTGGGAGCGGTTGCGCCGCGAGCTCTACGCCTGCGAGGCCCGCTGGGCCGCCACCGAAACGCTGGTGGGCGACAGCCGGCGGGTCGCCGTGCTGCAGGACGAGGTCACGCGCCTGCGCTGTGCGCTCGACGAGGTGTTCGGGCGGGCGATGGCGGCGCTGGAAGAGGCGCAGTCCTAGGGGCCAAGCCCTTCCGGAGCGCCCAAGAAAAAACCGCCCGAAGGCGGTTTTCCTTTTTTGCTTTGCTGGCAGCGCACCCGGTTCAAACGGCGTGAAGCTTGCGCCTCACGTGCTTGCCCGACTGGTTCGTCAGGCGGCGGCCTGCAGGCCCTTGACCCTGGCGGACAGACGGCTCTTGTCGCGCGAGGCCTTGTTCTTGTGGAAGATGCCCTTGTCGGCAACCGTGTCCACGATGGATTGCGCCTTGGCGAAGAGTTCGGTCGCCTTGGCCTTGTCACCGGCGGCGACGGCCTTCTCGACGTTCTTCACGGCGGTGCGGTACTTGGAGCGCAGCGAGGTGTTCGCGGCGTTCAGCTTGACGTCCTGGCGGGCGCGCTTGCGGCCGGATGCCAGGCGGGGGTTCTTCTTCTTGGGTTTTGCAGAAGCCATGGTGTGTTCCTTACTTGTCTGAGGATGATGCCAGCAAAGCCCACCATTATAGCCCGCCGGCGTTCCCTGGCCGGGGAGGGGGCTTCAGGGTGGACCGCCGGGCTAAACTCGGGCCAGTGAGTCTGTTCAAAGCCGCATCCACCGTCTCCCTCCTCACCCTGGCTTCCCGCGTCACCGGCCTGTTCCGGGACGTGCTGATGGTTTCGGTGTTCGGCGTCAACGCCCTGACGGACGCGTTCTACGTCGCCTTCCGCATCCCCAACCTGTTCCGCCGGGTGTTCGGCGAGGGCGCCTTCAGCCAGGCCTTCGTGCCGGTGCTGGCGGGCTGCCGGGCCACCGAGGGCGACCAGGGCGCCAAGGTGCTCGTCGACCACGTCTCCACCGTGCTGCTGTGGACGCTGGTGCTGCTGTGCCTCGCCGGCGTGGTGGGCGCGCCGCTGCTGGTCTGGGCCCTGGCCAGCGGGCTGAAGGAATACGACGCCGCCGTCGTCATGACGCGCGTGATGTTCCCCTATATCGGCTTCATGTCGCTGGTGGCACTGGCGGGCGGCATCCTCAACACCTGGAAGAAGTTCGCCGTGCCGGCGGCCTCGCCGGTGCTGCTGAACGTCACGCTGATCCTGTCCATCCTGCTGGGCGTGCCGCTGTTCCGGCGGCTGGGCATCGAGCCGATCTACTCGCAGTGCGTGGGCGTGATGGTGGGCGGCATCCTGCAGCTGGCCTGCCAGCTGCCGGCGCTCAGGCGCATCGGCATGCTGCCGCGCATCGGCCTGGCGGCCGCGAGCCTGAAGGCTTCGATGAACGACCCGGCCACCCGCAAGATCCTGCGGCTGATGCTGCCGGCGCTGCTGGGCGTGAGCGTCGCCCAGATCTCCCTGCTGATCAACACGCAGATCGCGTCGCACCTGGCGGCGGGCAGCGTGAGCTGGCTCAATTCGGCCGACCGGCTGATGGAGTTCCCGACCGCCATGCTGGGCGTCGCGCTGGGCGTGGTGCTGATGCCCCAGCTGGCCGCGGCGCGCGCCAGCGGCGATGAGGACCGTTACTCGGCCATGCTGGACTGGGGCCTGCGGCTGGTGGTGCTGGCGGCCGTCCCCTGCTCGGTGGCGCTGCTGGTGTTCGCGCGCCCGCTGGTCGCCACGCTGTTTCACTACGGCGCCTTCAAGGACAGCGACGTGGAGCAGGTCGCGCTGGCGCTGGCCGGCTACGGCACCGGACTGCTGGGCCTGGTGGCCATCAAGGTGCTGGCTCCGGGCTACTACGCCAGCCACGACATGAAGACGCCGATGCGCATCGCGATCGTCGCCCTGGTGACCACGCAGCTGCTGAACGTCGCGCTGGTGCCCTGGCTGAAGCATGCGGGCCTTGCGCTCTCCATCGGTCTTGGGGCGCTGGTGAACTCGGGCCTGCTGCTGGCCGGCCTGTTGAAGAAGGGCCGCTACCGCCCGCACCCCGGCTGGCCCATGTTCGCCCTCCAGGTGTTCGCCGCCACCGCCTTGCTGGCCGTGTTCCTGATGTGGGCCAACGGCAGCCTGCCCTGGGTGGCCTGGCGCGCCGAGCCCTTCAAGCGCATCGGCGCGATGGCGCTGATGATGGCCGCGTCCGGTGTCCTGTACTTCGGTGCGCTGCGCATCGGGGGATTGAAGCTGCGCCAATTTGTCACTCGCTGAGGTTGCACTGCAACGCTGGCTTGACGCTCATTGGCCCGTCCATTAAAAAGAACGCATGACCATGCAATTCGCAGCGCCGACGGCTCTGGAGTATTTCCGGATGCTGGTGCAGAGCGACGAGCACTTCCCCTTGCTCGAAGCCGCGGCCAGCGTGGCCCAGGATGAATACCCCGATCTCGACCTGCAGGTGGTCCTCGGCGACGTCGACCAGCTGCTGGCCCGCCTGAAGCGCCGCATCCCCGCCGATGCTGCCGCCCTCCAGCGCCTGCGCACGCTGAACCAGTTCTTCTTCCGCGACCTCAGTTTCGGCGGCAACGTCAACGACTACTGCGACCCGGACAACAGCTACCTGAACGTGGTGCTGCGCACGCGGCGCGGCATCCAGATCTCGCTGGCCGTCCTCTGGATCGAGCTGGCCCAGGGCATCGGCCTGCATGCCCGCGGCGTCTGCTTCCCCGGCCACTTCATGGTGAAGGTGAACCTGCCGAAGGGGCAGGTGGTGATCGACCCGTTCACGGGCCAGTCGCTGTCACGCGAGGAACTGTCGGAACGGCTGGAGCCGTACAAGCGGCGCAGCGGGCTGGTCGATGAATTCGAGGTGCCGCTGGGCCTCTACCTGCAGGCCGCGCCGCCGCGCGACATCCTGGCGCGCATGCTGCGCAACCTGAAGGAGATCCATCGTGCGCAGGAGGACTGGCAGCGCTTGATCGCCGTGCAGAACCGCCTGCTGGTGCTGCTGCCCGACGCCTGGGCCGAGTACCGCGACCGCGGCCTCGCGCATGCGGAGCAGGGCCACACCGAGATGGCGGTGGACGACCTCGAGACTTACCTGGTCCACGCGCAGGACGCGCTGGACATCGACGCGATCGCGGATCGGGTCGCGGACCTGCGCCGCGCGAAGCACTAGGCCGCGCGGGACAGCACTCCGGAATTGAGCGGCCTCGCTCCGGCCAGCACGCCCGCCAATCGGCTCGGCGGCTGCGCTTTCAGGATCTCGCGCGGGGTTTCCTTCACCACCGGCGGCGGGTTCAGCACCGGCTTGAGCCAGTCGAGGATAGTCTTCCACTGCGCCAGGTCGGTGGCGACCTGGCTCGGTTGCAGGTCGAACAGGGTCAGCCCGCGTTCGAGGCAACGCACGTAGTTCTGCGTCTCGCGCAACAGCCCCGGCATTTCCAGGTTGCGCTGCTGCGCCCAGTCCTTCAGCACTTCGCCGGCGTTGGTGCGGCCGTCCACGCGCATGCCGATGGCGGCCAGCTTGCACTGGCCCTTGGCCGTGCGCGGCAGCGTCATCAGCTCCGCATGGCAGGCGGCGGCGGACTCGCGGTCGAAGAGGGACGGGCAGACCGGCAGGATGATGGCATCGGCGAACATCACGATGCGCGCGAGTTCGAAGCCGTGCAAGCCACCCGGCGTGTCGAGGACCACGTGCGTGATGCCGGTGGGCACCCGCAGCACGTTCTTCTGGTCGATGGCCCAGGGCGCGATGCCGGGCAGCGACGGATCGCGCCGGCGCAGCCAGCCGCGGCTGGACTGCTGGCGATCGATGTCCCCCAGCATGACGGAATGGCCCTGGCGGGCGCACCAGGCAGCGACATGGGCCGCGAAGGTGCTCTTGCCGCTTCCTCCCTTGCGGTTGACGACGGCGACGACGGGCATGACAGTTCCCCTCCCAACGAGCAGCCCACTATGGACCGATTCGGCTCAGCCGTCCAGCAGCGAAGGGCTTATCTGCTAGAAGTTTTGTAGCGTTGCAACGCCAACGGAAGGCGTTCCCGCCAGCCCGAACTGCCGCCAGGCGCGGCGCAGCTGGGTGTCGGAGCTGAAACCGGCCACTTCGGCCGCCTGCGTGACGTTGCGCCCGGCGGCCAGCGCCGCCTCCGCCAGCGACAGGCGGATACGACGAAGGTATTGCAGTGGCGCCACCCCCGCGTGTTCCAGGAACAGGCGCGTCAGGTGCCGCGGCGAGGTGTGGCCGATGCGCGCCATGCGCGGCACGCTCCATTCCGCCTGGGGCTCGGCGCCGATGGCGTCCTGCACACGGTGCAACACCGGGTGGATATGGCTGCGATAGGCCAGGAAGGGCGACAGCTCCGGGTCGTTCGGCCCGCGCCGCAGCGCCACCACCATGGTCTGGGCCACTTCCGCCGCCACCGCCGGGCCGCAGCTTTCGGCGACCAGGTGCAGGGCGAGGTCGATGCCGGTCGTGATGCCGGCGCTGGACGCCACGCCGCCATCGAGCACGAACACGCGGTTGGACACCACCTCGCAGCCGGGCGCGACGCTGCGCAGTTCCTCCAGGTGTTGGTGGTGGGTGGTGGCGCGCCGTCCCTGCAGCAGGCCGGCATGGGCGGCGAGCAGCGCGCCGGCGCAGATGGTGACCAGCCGGATGCGCGGCAGCGCTTCCTGCAAGCCGGCCAGCCAGCGGATCGCGGCGCGGGCCGGCGGCGCCGACACGTCCACCGTCTTTCCGGCCAGGCCCACCAGCACCAGCCAGCTGCCGTCCGCCACGTGCGCCGGCAGCGGCTCCACGCCGGCGACCGGAAGGCCGACCGAAGTCGGCATGCTGTCCTGCGGCCCCACGTAGCGCAGCTTGAACCGCGGCGGCTGGCCGCGCGCGGCCAGCACCTGGTTGGCGATGCGCAGCGCCTCCGCCGGCCCGGCCCAGTCCAGGACCAGGGCGCCGGGGAGCAGCAGGAACAGCACTTCCGTCATTGAGCCTCGGTCACGAGCCGGTCGGCCACCTGGGCCACCGTGCAGATGCGGGCAAAGCGGTCCTTCAGCACCGCCGCCGTGCGGGCCTGGAGCATGGCCACCGTCAGCGGCGAGCCGTCTTCGTGCTGCATGTCGAAGCTGTGGGTGGCCTCGGTCACGAAGTCCACCTGCCAGCCCAGGTCGGACGCGTGGCGGGTGGTCGTCTCGCAGCATTGCTCGGTGCGGATGCCGCTCACGATCAGCCGGCCGATGTTGTTCTGCGTGAGCCAGACGTCCAGGCCGGTGCCGACCAGCGCGCTATGGCGGCGCTTGACGAAGGTGGCTGCCGGTTCGACCGCCGCCAGGCCTTCCATCGGCCGGACGTGGCCGGACTCCATGGCGAAGGGATTGCCGGGGACGGCCGGGCCGTCGCTGTGCAGGATGCGCACGATCGGCACGCCGGCCTGCTGGCAGGCCGCGATCAATGCGTTCTGCTTCTCGAGGTAGGCGGGCAGGGCTTCCGCCCGGAAGTAGGGACGGTGCCGGAAGGATTCCTGCACATCGATCAGAAGCAGACAGCTTTTCATGGGGCCCTCGCGACCTTGGAAGTGGATGACGGGACGAATTCTTCCCCGGAAGCGGCCGGCGCGCCAGTCCGGCACCGGACCGGCGTCGATCAGTTTAGGACATGCGCCGGAAGGCCAGGAGCAGCAGCGTCGCCACGCTCAGCCCCGCTCCGGCGAGGAAAGTGCTGGGAGCTCCAACGTGTTCCCACAGCCATCCGGCGAGCCCGCTCGCCAGCAGCAAGGCGATGCCGCTCGCCAGGTTGAACATGCCGAAGGCGGTCCCGCGCAGTTGCGCCGGCGCAGTGTCGGCGACCATCGTGGCCAGCAGGCCCTGGGTCATCGCCATGTGCAGGCCCCATAGCGCGATGCCGCTCCACAGCAACCCGCCGTGGTTGGCGGACGCCAGCAGCAGGTCGGCCGCGACCAGCACCACCAGGCCGGTGGCGAGCAGGCCGCGATGGCTCATGCTGTCGGCGAGCTTGCCCAGCGGATAGGCACCCAGCGCATAGACGACGTTCATGACGATCAGCACCAGCGGCACCCAGTGCAGCGCCAGGCCGCCCTGCTGCGCCCGCAGCACCAGGAAGGCTTCGCTGAAGCGCGCCAGCGTGAACAGCGCGCCGACCGCCGCCACCCACCAGAAGGCCGGCGGCAGCAGGCGCAGGTTCTCGCGCGAGATCGGGTTGCCGCGTTGCTGCCGCTGCGACGACGGCGGCTCGTGGACGCCGGCCAGCAGCACCGCCACCGACAGGAAGGCCGGCACCACCGCAATCCAGAACACCAGCCGGATGTTGTCGGCCCACAGCAGCATGAAGGCGATCGCCAGCAGCGGGCCGGTGAAGGCGCCCACCGTGTCCAGCGCCTGTCGCAGGCCGTAGGCGGCGCCGCGTTGTTCGGCCGGCACGAAGTCGGCCACCATCGCATCGCGCGGCGCGCCGCGGATGCCCTTGCCGACGCGGTCGATCAGCCGCGCGGCGACCACCATGCCGGTGCCTGTGGCCAGCGCGAACAGGGGCTTGGTGACGGCGGCCAGCCCGTAACCGAGCAAGGCCAGCGGCTTGCGCCGGCCGATCCAGTCGCTCCAGACCCCGGAAAAGACCTTCACCACCAGCGCCGTGGCCTCGGCGGCGCCTTCCAGCAGGCCCACCGTGACCATGCTGGCGCCGAGCGTGGTGACGAGGAAGACGGGCAGCAGGCTGTGGATCAGCTCCGAGGAGACGTCCATCAGCAGGCTGGTGAAGCCCAGCGCCCAGACGCCCGCGGGCAACTTCGCCGCGGCGCGCTGCTGCATCGGAGGGTCAGCCGACCGTGACCTGGGCGCCGTCGCCGCGCGGCGCGATCCGGCCGATGTCGTGCACCTGTTCGCCCTGGGCGCGCAGCGTGTCCGCAACCGCCTGCGCTTCCGCGGGCGCCACCACGACGACCATGCCGATACCGTTGTTGAAGGTCCGGTTCATCTCGAAATCGTCGATGGCGGCCGTCTTCTGCAGCCAGGCGAAGAGCTCGGTCTGGGGCCAGCTGCCCTTGCGCAGCTGGGCGGCCAGGCCGTCCGGCAGCACGCGGGGGATGTTCTCCAGCAGGCCGCCGCCGGTGATGTGGGCCAGGGCCTTGATGCCGGCGTGCTGCGCCAGCGCGGCCAGCACCGGCTTCACGTACAGGCGGGTCGGCTCCATCACGGCTTCGCGGAAGGGCTTGCCGTCCAGGGTGGCCGGCAGCTGGGCGCCGGCGCGCTCGATGCACTTGCGCACCAAGGAGAAGCCGTTGGAATGCACGCCGCTGGACGCCAAGCCCAGCACCACGTCGCCTGCCTGGACATCGCGGCCGGTCAGGATCTTGGACTTTTCGACGGCGCCGACCGCGAAACCGGCCAGGTCATATTCACCGGCCGGGTACATGCCCGGCATTTCAGCGGTTTCGCCGCCGATCAGGGCGCAGCCGCTCAGCTCGCAGCCGCGGGCGATGCCGCCCACCACGGCGGCGGCGGTGTCCACGTCCAGCTTGCCGCAGGCGAAATAATCCAGGAAGAACAGCGGCTCGGCGCCCTGCACCAGCACGTCGTTGACGCTCATGGCCACCAGGTCGATGCCCACCGTGGAATGCATGTTCCACTCGAAGGCCAGCTTCAGCTTGGTGCCCACGCCGTCGGTGCCGCTCACCAGCACCGGCTCCTGGTAGCGCTTGGGCACCTCGAACAGGGCGCCGAAGCCGCCGATGCCGGCCAGGACGCCTTCGCGCATGGTCTTTTTCGCCAGCGGCTTGATGCGTTCGACCAGGGCGTCGCCGGCGTCGATGTCGACGCCCGCGTCCTTGTAGGAGAGGGGGGTGGAGTTCATGGAGTTGGGGTGAGCCGAGCCCGGGTAGCGCCGGCCGATAGAATTTGCGGTCGATTTTACTTGGCCGGGTCCATGCGCCCGGCTTCTGCCCCTCCTCCTTCCCGTGAAGCAGCTTGCCCTCGATATCGGACTCGCCCGCGCGCCCAGCCTGGCGGGTTTCCTGGCCGGCCCCAACGAGGCCGCCTGGAAACACCTGCAGCTCTGGGTGGGCAGTCCCACCCGCTCGCCGGTGCCCACCTACCTCTGGGGCGCCTCCGGCAGCGGCAAGACGCACCTGCTGCGGGCGGTGGAAGCCAGCCTGCGCGAAGCAGGCGCCCTCGTCGGCTGGCTCGACCCCTCCATGGCGGAGCCGCCGCCCTTCGACGAACGCTGGGCGGTGGTGCTGATGGACGAAGTCCACCTCTATTCGGCCGTGCAGCAGCACGCCGCCTTTTCGTATTTCGTGCAGGCGCAGGCCCTGCAGCGCGGCGTGCTGGCCGCCGGCCTGTTGCCGCCGGCCCAGCTGCAGCTGCGCGAAGACCTGCGCACCCGCCTGGGCTGGGGCCACGTGTTCCAGCTGCAGGTGCTGAGCGAGCCGGAGCGGCGCGCCGTGCTGCGGCAGGCCGCCGACGCCCGCGGCGTCTTCCTGAGCGACGAGGTGATGGATTTCATCCTGTCCCGCTTCTCGCGCGACCTGGACAGCCTGCTGCAACTGCTGGACCACCTGGACGCCTACGCGCTGCAGACCCAGCGGGCCATCACCATCCCCCTGATCCGTTCCATGTTGGAGAACGAATGAGCAAACCCAAGGTCGCATTGTTCGACCTGGACCACACGCTGCTGCCGCTGGATTCCGATTACAGCTGGGGTGAGTTCACCCAGCAGATCGGCTGGACCGACCCGGTCCGGTTCAAGCGCCGCAACGACGAGTTCTACGCCCACTACGTGGCCGGCACGCTGGACATCCACGACTACGTGCGTTTCGCCGTCGAGGCCATGCGCGAGCGCGGCGAGGCTGCCTATCGCGAGGCGCACCAGCGCTTCATGCAAGACTGGATCCTGCCGCTGCGCCCCGATGCCATGGAGCTGGTGCGGGAGCACCAGCAGGCCGGCGACCTGGTCGCCATCGTCACCGCCACCAACGAGCTGGTGACGGCCCCGATCGCCGCCGCTTTCGGCGTGCCGGAGCTGATCGCCGTCCAGCTGGAGCGCGGCAAGGACGGCTGGATCACCGGCGAGATCGCCGGCGTCCCGTCCATGCGGGAAGGCAAGGTCGTCCGCGTCGAGGCCTGGCTCAAGCAGCGCGGCCTGGACTGGCTCGATGTCGAAACCACCTTCTATTCCGATTCCACCAACGACCTGCCGCTGCTGGAGCAGGTCGACCACCCGGTGGCGACCAATCCGGACGCGCGGCTGCGTCCCATCGCCCTGGAGCGCGGTTGGCGCATACTCGACCTGTTCCAATGATCAAGAAATTCATCGCCAATCTGCTCGGCGGCGGCGCCAAACCCAAGTTCGGCAAGCGCCAGGAAGTGGGGCCCGAGGAGCACGGCATCGATCCCACCCTGGTCGATGAGCGCGCCCTCAACGTGGTGCACACGCTCAAGGAAGCCGGCTTCGAGGCCTACATCGTGGGCGGGGCCGTGCGCGACCTGTTGCTGGGGCTGCGGCCCAAGGACTTCGACGTGGCCACCAGCGCCACGCCGGAGCAGGTGAAGGGCCTGTTCCGCCGCGCCTTCATCATCGGCCGGCGCTTCCGCATCGTGCACGTGGTCTACGGCCGCGGGCGCGAACACGAGGTGATCGAGGTCTCGACCTTCCGCGCCAACCTCGACTCCGCCGCCGCCGAGGCGGTGAGCGGCAACGAGCGCACCAGCAAGAACGAGCTGGCCGGCATGAAGCACGCGGTGGACGCGAGCGGGCGGGTGCTGCGCGACAACGTCTGGGGCCCGCAGGAAGAAGACGCGGCGCGCCGCGACTTCACCATCAACGCCATGTACTACGACCCCGAGCGCCGCATCGTGGTCGATTACCACAAGGGCATCCAGGACGCCAAGAAGCACACGCTGCGCATGATCGGCGACCCGGCGGCCCGCTACCGCGAAGACCCCGTGCGCATCATCCGCGCCGTGCGCTTCTCGGCCAAGCTGGCCGCGCTGGGCTTCAAGTTCGAGGCCAAGAGCAAGGCGGCGCTGCTGCCCAACCTGCCGCTGCTCGCCGACGTGCCGCAAAGCCGCCTGTTCGACGAGATGCTGAAGCTGCTGCAGACGGGCCACGCGATCGCCACGATCGAGCAGCTGAAGACGCTGGGCATGGCCCGTGGCATCTATCCGCTGCTGGACCTGATCGTCGAGCGCGCCGCGCAACCCTTCGTGCGCGCCGCGCTGCAGGACACCGACCGCCGCGTGGGCGAGGGCAAGCCGGTGGCTGCCAGCTTCCTGCTGGCCAGCGTGCTGTGGGCCGACGTGCGCGACGGCTGGTCGCAGCGCCTGGCGCGCAAGCAGCATCCTTTCCCGGCGCTGCAGGAAGCGATCGACGAAGTGTTCGATGCGCGCATCGGCGACATCTCGGGCCGCGGCAAGCTGGGCGCCGACATGCGCGAGATCTGGATGATGCAGCCGCGTTTCGAGAAGCGCACCGGCACCACGCCCTTCAGCCTGGTGGAGCAGCCGCGCTTCCGCGCCGCCTTCGACTTCATGCGCCTGCGCGCCGACGTCGGCGAGGTCGACGTGGTGCTGGCCGACTGGTGGCAGGAATTCAGCCTGGCGAGCGACACCGTCCGCGAGGACCTGGTGATGCAGCTGCGCGACGAGCAGCAGAAGGGCCAGCGCCGCGTGCGCGCGCCGCGGCCTCCGGCGCCGCCGGCGGAAGCATCCGGCGCGCAGCCGGAAACGGCGGCCGCCGAAGGCGAGGGCAGCGGCGACGCGCCGCGCAAGCGCCGGCGCCGCCGCCGCAAGCCCGCCGGTGCGGGTGGCGGCGACCAGGCCGGCGACCGCGCGTCCTGATCTCCATGCGCGAACCGGTCACCGCCTGGGTGGGGCTGGGCGCCAACCTCGGCGAGCCGGTACCGGCCTTGCAGCGCGCGTTGCAGGGCATCGCGCAGCTGCCGCACACTCGCGTGCTGCGCTGCTCGCGCTTCTACGGCTCGGCGCCGGTGGATGCCGGCGGCCCGGACTACGTGAATGCGGTGGCGGCGGTGGAGACGCGGCTCGATGCCTGCGCGCTTCTTGCGGCCCTGCAAACGCTGGAGAACGAGGCGGGGCGCGAGCGCCCGTACCGCAATGCGCCGCGCACGCTGGACCTCGACCTGCTGCTCTATGGCGACGCGCGCATCGACAGCCCGCGGCTGACGGTGCCGCATCCGCGCATGCTGGAGCGCGCCTTCGTGTTGCAGCCTCTGGCGGAGATCGCGCCGGAGCGCGTCAGCGCGCAAGCGCTGGCCGCCGTCGCCGGGCAGCGCATCGCCCCATTACCTCCCGCGTCATCGCCTTCGTGAAGCCGGGCCTGCACCATGCAGGCATCACTTCAGGAGCTTCCCAATGACAGACGTCGGACTGGTCGCGATTGCATGCGGTCTCATCATCGGCCTGGGCGCGATCGGCGCCTGCCTCGGCATCGGCACCATGGGCGGCCGCTTCATCGACGGCGCGGTGCGGCAGCCCGAACTGATGAACGAGCTGCAGACCAAGATGTTCCTGCTGGCCGGCCTCATCGACGCCAACTTCCTGATCGGCGTCGGCGTGGCGATGATGTTCACTTTCGCGAATCCGTTCGCGCATTGAAGGCGGACGGACTTCCGGACGCAAAGGTCGCAAAAAAATCCGCCAAAGTGCGCAAAAGAATCCAATCCAATTGGCTGTTCTTTTGCGTCTTTTGCGTAACCTTTGCGCCTTTTGCGTCCGGCAGTCCTGCCTTCAGAACCAGTCGACGAGCCCAGACTGCTCCGCGTTCTGCGGGTTCGAGCCGGCGTCGCGCACGCGCTGCAAGGCGTCGGCGGCGGAATAGCCCAGCGCCTTGAGAACGCAGGCGGCGGCGGTGCCGGTGCGGCCCATGCCGGCGGCGCAATGCAGCATCACCGAGTCGCCCTTGCGCAGGCCTTCGGCGATCGAGTTGATGTCGCGGCGGAAGGCCGCCGGGTCTTCCGGCAGGCCGAAGTTGCGCATCGGCGCCAGCTGCCAGCGAAAGGGCAGGCGGCCGGCGACCACGGCCGCGTGGTAGTCCGGCGAGAGCTCCGACAGCTCGGCGCGCGGCGTCAGGCAAACCACCAGCCCCAGCCGGTTGCGCTCGGCCTGGTTCTCGAACGAGGACCAGGCCTCGAAGCGGCCCGGCATGGCGCCCAGCCACAGCTGGCCGGGCACGTCCGGGGGAAGGTCGACGCGTCGCAGCGGCATGGCCTGCATTATGGGCGCGCGCTGCTGCGCTGTTGGGCCACTTCGAACTCCGAAACCGGCGAAGCGCGGTTGCCCCAGGAGGCGCGCACGTAGCTGAGGACCGCGGCCACGTCCGCATCCGACAGCTGCGTGGCAAACGGCGGCATGCCGAAGGGCTTCGGATTGCGGCGCGTGGCCGGCGCGAAGCCGCCATGCAGCACCACCTGCACCAGGTTGGCCGTCACGGGCAGCGTCACCTGCCGGTTTCGGGCCAGTGCGGGATAGGCGTTGGGCACGCCCTGGCCGCGGTCGCCGTGGCACTCGATGCAGCGGTCCTTGTAGATCTTGCTGCCGCGCGACAGCACCTGGTCCGTCGGATTGCGCACTTCCAGCGGATCCGTATCGCCCGGCGTGGGCGGCAGGCTTTTCAGGTACACCGCCATCGCGCGGATGTCGCCCGGCTCCAGGTATTGCAGGCTGTTCAGCACCACTTCGGCCATCGGGCCCGAGGTGGTCGCGCGCGGCGCGATGCCGGTGGACAGCAGCTGCTCGATCTCGGCCAGCGGCCAATCGGCGGTGCCGGCCTCGCTGGCCGAGGACAGCGAGGGCGCATACCAGTTCTGCATCGGGATCAGGCCGCCCGACAGGTCGGTGAGGTCGCTGCTGCCGCCCAGCGCGTTGCGCGCGGTGTGGCAGGCGCCGCAGTGGGCCAGGCCGCGCACGAGATAGGCGCCGCGGTTCCATTCCGGCGTGTGGGTCGCGTCTTCCTCGAATTTCTCCGGCCGGAAGTACAGCACCCGCCAGACAGCCAGCGCTGCCTGCGTGCTGTAAGGCCAGCGCAGCCGGTGCGCGCGGTTCGGCTTGTTGGCCGGCGGCAGGCTGCGCAGGTAGTCGAACAGCGCATCGGCGTCATTGGCTGTCACCAGCGTCATGTGCGGGTAGGGGAAGGCCGGGTACAGCAGGCGGCCATCGCGCGAACGGCCTTCCTGCAGCGCGCGCCGGAAGTAGCCGGCCGACCAGCCGCCGATGCCGGTGGCGGCGTCGGGCGTGATGTTGCTCGAATAGACGGTGCCGAACGGCGTCTCGATGGCCCGGCCGCCTGCGTAAGGTGTGCCGCCGCGCTCGGTGTGGCACAGCATGCAGTTGCCCACGCGCGCGAGATAGGCGCCGCGCGCGACCTGGTCGCTGTTGGGCGGCGTGGTCGGCGGGGATTCGTCGAGGCTGGGCGTGCCCCAGAAGTTCCAGGCCCACACCAGCGCCGCCGCCAGCAGCAGCAGCGCGAGCAGCGCCCACAGCAGCCGCCGGATCATGGGCGGCCTCCAGCCGCGGCCGGCAGCGGCGCGGAGCCGCAGCGCATGGGCGGCGGCTCGGGCGCGGGCGGCGGTGGCGGAGCGGCCTTGCGGCCCTTGTGGCGGGTCGCGGCCGGCGCGGGGGCGCTGACGGCTTCGGCCACCGGCCTCGGGTTGGCCGGCAGGGCTTCGCTGGCGAGGAAGGCGGTCACCGCGCCCAGGTCTTCGGGCGAGAGCCGCCGCGCGATCTCCGCCATGCAATCGGGCGCATGCGCGCGCCGCTGCCCGGTGCGCCAGGCGCCCAGCTGCGCGTTGAGGTAGTCGCGCGAGAGTCCAAGCAGGCCCGGCACGTTGGGCTGCACGCCGGTCAGCGCGTGGCCATGGCAGTGCGCGCAAGCCGGCAGGTTGCGCTCCGCGTCGCCGTTGGTGGCGATCGCGCGACCGCGCTGGAGGACCTCGGGCGCTTCGTCGACGCGCTGCGGCGGCGGGTAGGGCAGGTCGAGCTGCGCGAAGTAATGGGCGATCTGCGCCAGGTACTCGTTCGACAGCGGATCGAGCAGGCCCGCCATCAGGCCGTAATGGCGGCGGCCCTCGCGGAAGTTCAGCAACTGGTTGTAAAGGTAGCCCGCCGGCTTGCCCGCGATGCGCGGGTAGTAACCGTCCGGGCCGGCGCGGCCTTCGCGGCCGTGGCAACTGGTGCAGGCCAGCGTGCGCTGGCCCATGGTGTCCTCGAAGGGCGCAGGCGCCGCGACCGCCCCGGCGGCCACGGCAACCAGAACCAAAAGCATGAACTTGCCGCGCATCGCCGGACTATGCCATTGTTGGCAGGTTGACCCGGCACAGTCGGCCGGCGGCGGACACGCGGTTCGTCCTCGTCCTACAGCAGCCCTTGCACGCGCTGCCTAAGGTGGCTGCATGAACCTCTACCGACGTTCCAGCAAGCCGAAGCAGCAAGGTGATGACGCGAATCGTCCGCGGCGTCGGCAGGCGCAAGGGGATGAGGGCACCAACGCGGTCCAGCACCGGCCGGACCCGAAGGCGGAGCCCATTCCCGACGGCGAGCACAAGTACGTGCCGCGCAGCCCGTACCGCACGGGCAATTATTGATCCCCCAGCACCACGTCGGTGAGGGGAAAGGCGACGCAGGGCAGCACCCAGGCGCCGCTTTGCTTTTCTTCGGGCAGCAGCCCGGGCCAGGGGATGCGGTAATGCACGCGGCCCGCCAGCAGCGGGCGCAGGCAGGTGCGGCAGGTGCCGTTGCGGCACGAACTCTCCATCGCGATGCCGGCAGCCGCGGCGGCCTGCAGCAGCGGCAGGTTCGCAGGCGCGGCGAAACGCCGGCCGGAAGGGCGCAGCTCCGCCTGGTGGACGGGCGACGGCGCCCCACTATCTGGCATCTCTTCATGATAATCGGCGGATGGCCTCCAGCCTTCTCGCGCTCCTCGACGACATCGCCACGCTGCTGGACGACGTCGCCCTGCTCACCAAGCTTGCCGCCAAGAAGACGGCCGGCGTGCTGGGCGACGACCTCGCGCTGAACGCGCAGCAGGTCACCGGCGTGTCGCCGCAGCGCGAGCTGCCGGTGGTGTGGGCGGTGGCCAAGGGCTCGCTGGTCAACAAGGCCATCCTCGTGCCCGCCGCCCTGGCCATCAGCGCCGTCGCGCCCTGGGCGGTGACGCCGCTGCTGATGCTGGGCGGCGCCTTCCTCTGCTTCGAGGCGATGGAGAAGGTGGCGCACCGGCTGCTCCACAGCAAGGACGAAGACGAGGCGCACCACGAGGAACTGCTGGAGGCCAGCGCCAACCCGCAGGTGGACATCGGCGCCATGGAGCGCGACAAGATCAAGGGCGCGATCCGCACCGATTTCATCCTGTCGGCGGAGATCATCGTCATCACGCTCGGCTCGGTCGCGGGCGCGGACTTCGTCACGCGCGTCGCGGTGCTGTGCGGCATCGCGGTGATCATGACCGCCGGCGTCTACGGACTGGTGGGCGCCATCGTGAAGCTGGACGACTTCGGGGCCTTCCTGGCCAGGCGCGCCAGCGCGCCCGCCCAGGCCACGGGCCGCGCCATCCTGTGGGCAGCGCCCTGGTTGATGAAATTCCTGTCGGTGGCCGGCACCGTGGCCATGTTCCTGGTGGGCGGCAGCATCCTTGCGCACGGCATTCCGCCGCTGGAACACTGGACCGAGACGCTGGCCGATGGCGGCGGCGCCGTCGGAACCCTCACGACCTTGCTGCTGCACGCCGCCACCGGCGTCGTCGCCGGCGTGGTGCTCGTGGCCGGTTACGCGCTGGCGATGAAGCTGCGTGGCAAGCGGCCCGCGCAGGCCTGAACCCGGCACCCTCTCCGGGCAATCACCTAGGTATTTGACTCATGCGTAGGGCGCTTCCTACGCTGCCTTGCGTCTTGCGCGGATAGGACGGATGGGGGGTGGCCCGGAACAATGCTCTCCATCGAGAGGGAGAGTCGCCATGCCTGAACTGCAACCCAACGAGCCGGCCGGTGCCGGCGTTCCCCCCGCGCTGCTGATGGCCGCGGTGCCGGAAACCGACTTCGACTACGCGCTTGGCTGCGAATGCGCCGACCCCGCGCTGCAGATCGACTGGTGGCGCGACGAAACCTCCCCGCCGCCGGCGCAGCTGGGTTGAAGCGTCCGGCGATGTCCAAGCCCGAAGCCCCCGAACGGAAGTCCTCCGAGTTCTTCGACTCGCTGCGCAAGGGCGCGCTGGTCGGCCTGGCCTTGCTGGTGCTGATCGTGCCGCCGCTGCGCATCATGAAGAACAAGCACGCCCAGGAGCAGCAGCAGGCGAGCGTGCAGCGCGCGCCCGCCGCGCCGCCTGACGTTCCGGGCCCCGGCAAGGGCGGGCTGCGGTTGGCCGACTTCAGCGGCGAAGATCCTTCCGCGGAAGCGCGCCAGGTCGCCAACTGGGCGGTCTACACCGGCGACTTCAAGAAGCACGCCTTCGTGATCGTCGACAAGGCCGATGCCCGCGTCTACGTGTTCGGGCCCGACGGCAAGCTGAAAGACAGCGCCCCGGCGCTGCTGGGCGCGGCACACGGCGACGACACCTATCCGGGCGTCGGCGACAAGCCGCTGAACCAGGTCAAGGAATACGAGAAGACGACGCCGGCCGGCCGCTTCGTCGCCGAACCGGGCCGCAATTCGGGTGGCGAAGACGTCGTCTGGGTCGACTACAACGCTGCCGTCTCGATGCACCGCATCCGCCCGCTGGTGGCGTCCGAGCGCCGCCTGGAGCGCCTGGCCAGCCGCACCATCGAGGACAACCGCATCTCCTTCGGCTGCATCAACCTGCCGGTGAGCTTCTACGAAGACACCTTGAGCCCGATGGTCCACAAGTACGGCGCCATCATCTACGTGCTGCCCGAGGTGAAGACGGCGCAGCAGGTGTTCGGCGCCTATGACGTCACGGGGCAGCAGCAGGGGCTGCAGCAGGTCGCGCTGCACAAATAATCCTGCATTAGCGCTTTCACTCCGCGAAGCTGAGCCAGCCGCCAACGCAGTGCTAGCATCCGCCCCTGACGAGCCACGAGGCTCGCAGGGGACTCGGACATGCGCACTGGAAGCCGGTGGCTGCGCCTCGCAGCCGTGGGTACGGCATTGGTTTGCGCGGCGGCGGCTGCCGGCGCGCGGGAAGTTTCGGCGGAAGCGCAACGCGTCATCGCCTGGGTCAAGCGCAGCGACGACAACCGGGGGCGGCCCTTCGCCGTCGTCGACAAACTCCACGCGAGACTCTATGTGTTCGGCGCCAATGGGCGCCTGGTCGGCGAGACCTCGGCCCTGCTGGGCCAGGCGGTCGGCGACGACATCGCGCCGGAAGTCGGCGCCCATGCCCAGACCGGCCACGTGCCGGTGGCCGAACGCACCACGCCGGCCGGCCGCTTCGAAGCCGCGCCGGGCCGCAACGACAAGGGCGAGCCCATCGTCTGGGTCGACTACGAAAGCGCCTTCGCCATCCACCGCGTGCGCCCGGGGCGCACCTGGAAGATGCGCGCCGATCGCCTCGCCAGCGCGAACCCGGCGGACAAGCGCGTGTCCTGGGGCTGTGTGGTGGTGCCCGTGGACTTCTACGAGCGCGTCGTGCACCCGGTGCTGGGCAAGGCGCGCAGCGTCGTCTACGTGCTGCCGGAAACGCGCCCGCTCGCTTCGCTGCTGCCGGCAGCGTAGGCACGGGGATCGGCTGCGTCCGACAGCGGCCCGCGCGGGCCGCTGACCCAGCGCGCCTCGGCGTTTCTCCACGCTAGGGATACCGGCGATCCGCCGGAAACATCACAGTCAAAGCTACAGGAGAACACGCATGTCCACCACGCTCAAAGCCCTGGTCGTCGCCGCCGCGGCCACCGCTTCCCTGGCCTTCGCCCAGGGCACGCCGCCCAATCCGTCGGTCGCCAACCCCGCGCAGGGCGCCGGCCAGCGCAGCAGCCAGAACACCCCCATGGGGACGACGGGCACGCCGGGCAACGGCGGCGCGATGGCGCAGGGCACGATGGGGACGGGCAGCGCCAGCACCGCGGCTTCCACGACGGCCGGCGCCAGCGCGGGTTCGTCCACCACGATGGCCAGCAGCGACAGCATGGGCTCGAAGTCCATGACCAAGCACACCAGCAAGAAGCACAAGAAGCACGCGGCCAAGACCGACCGCAACTGACCCGCGTCCTCGCAGCAAGAACAAAGGCCCGCGCATGCGGGCCTTTTGTCGTGGGCGGGGCGACGGGCGTCAGGCGATGACCTGCGCGCCCTCCGGTTCGATGATGGTGCCGGCGATGCGCCACTGGTGGTCCTGCTGCCGGTTCAGCAGGTAGGTCAGCACCCAGTTCGAGCCTTCGGTGTCGGTGATCCGCACCTTCTGCAGCGCGATCGTGCCGTCGCTCGCCGGCTTCAGGAACAGCACGCTGGCGGGCCGCAGCACCATGGGGTACTGCGAGCGCACCGTGGCGAGGAAGGTCTCGGCATCGCCGCCGAAGCGGGTGCGCAGCGCCGGGTCGGTCAGCGCGAAGGCCTTGCCGGCGTCGTCGGCGGCGAAGGCCTGCAACTGGCTTTCGACGACCTGGCGCACCGCCGGATCCACCTGCTCCTGCGACGGCGAACCATGGCCGGACGCGTAGACGCCGCCACCGAGGACCAGCGCGAGCGTCAGGGCCCAGGCCATGGCGCCGCCCTGCCGCTGCCCGGGGCGGGCAAGGGGGCTGGATTCCATCATGGACTCAGCGCAGGTAGGAAACGGTGGTGGCCTGCACCTGGTGCGGCTGCCCGGGCTGGTCGGCCCGGGCCTTCAGCTGCATGCTGGCGGCCGCCAGTGCAATGCCGACCAGCGTGAAGAACCGCATCATCAGCGGGCTCATCTCGGACCTCCTGGTATGTCTGCTCTGGCAACAAGGTTAAGGTCTTGCCGCTGTCCGGCCCTGTAGGCCGAGGCCACCGGGAGGCGAGGGACACGTGCGCGGCACCGCAGGAAGCCAGCCGGCCCACTGGACAATGGTCTCGCTCATCGCCTGCGGAAGCGGAAGAGTCCGATCCCTGTCTTTGTAGCGCGGTGACCGACTGGCTTTCAGGGAGATTGAAGCCGCGCGCGAGATGCTGTCGCGCAGGTGCGCGGCGCCAGCGACTGTAGGCTTGCGGCGCTGTGCGGCGTCAGTCGCCCAGGAGGATGGCGAGGCCGGCGTCCGGTTCGAAGCGCTTGTTGCGATAGTGCAGGCGGGTGGGACCGGGCAGCACCTGCAGGCGGTCGCTGTGGCCGGGGTCGCCGGGATAGCACAAGGTGCGCACGCCCTCGATGTCGAGCGGCATCGGCCGGATGCAGGGCGGCGTGCGATCGCGCGCCTGCTGCAGCACGCTGGCGACGCTGGCGTGCCGCGCCAGGTGGGCGAGGCTCATGATCTGCGGCGGCGCGAGGTCGATGGCGCCGTCCCAGTACTGCTGCAGCGCCGTGCGGGGCGGCAACCACACGCTCTCGGTGGCTTCGATGGTGTCGTGCGCGGCCTCCTGGCCGGGCGGCACCGCGGCCACGAAGAAGCGCGTGTCGAAGCGCTTGCGGCCGACGCTGGGCCGCTCCGGCGTGATCCAGCGTGACCAGGGCTGCAGCTGGCTGGCGGCCAGCACGATGCCGCGGCCGGCCAGCAGCTCGCCGAAGCGCGGGCCGCTGCGCAGCGTGTCCCAGGCGTCGCGCGCCGCTTGCGGGGTGATGTTGGCGAACAGCACGCCGGCTTCCTCGAACACCTCGCGGATGGCGGCGACGAACAGGGTGGCGGCGGCCGGCGGCTGCATCTCGGGTTCGCCCAGCAGCGCGTGCATCCGTTCGGGCGCGAGATCGGTCTGCTGCGCCCATTCGGCGTCTTCGGCATCGACCTTGCCGCCGGGGAACACGTAGGCGCCCCCGAGCACGTCCGACTGGCCGTGGCGCCGCAGCAGGAACACTTCGAGGCCGGCAGGCCCATCGCGCAGCAGCACGACGGTCGCCGAGGGCAGCGGCGTCATCACGATCCGCTCGGTCACCAACTCCAGGGGCATGGGACAAGCGTAGCAGAGCTATCCTTGCGCCCATGCCGGATTTTCACGAAGCGATCGCTTTTTCGCAGGCGCACGAAGTGCCCTGGCCCCGCGACCCGCAGGCGGACCCCGCGCGCTGGGGTGTCCACCACGACGACCCCGCGCCGTACAACCGGCTGCGCGGGCCGGTGCACGTGCGCGGCGGCGTGTCGGGCGTGGTCCTGCGCGGCGGCCAGGAAGCCGCGGCCTGGGGCGAACCGGACCGGTCCGACCAGACCTTCAGCGTGGCCAAGACCTACCTTGCGCTGCTGGCGGGCGTTGCGCACGCGCGCGGCCTGATCCCGGACGTGCAGCAGCGCGTGGGCGAAACCTTGCCGGGCATCGGCTTCGACGGCCCGCACAACGGCCAGGTCCGCTGGGTGCACCTGCTGGAGCAGACCAGCGAGTGGCAGGGCAGCTGCTTCGGCCTGCCGGACACGGTGGAGCACAACCGGCGCGTCGCGCACGACCCCAAGCCGCCGCAAGGGAAAAAGGGCGAGCCGCGCCAGTTGCAGGCGCCCGGCAGCTACTGGGAATACAACGACGTGCGCATCAACCAGTTCGCGCTGGCGCTGCTGCACCTGTTCCGCCGGCCCTTGCCGGAAGTGTTCGAGGAAAGCATCCTGCGGCCGCTGGGCGGCGGCGCCGGCTTCCGCTGGGAAGGCTACGACGACGCCTGGACGGAAATCGGCGGCCTGCGCCTGCAGTCGGTGCCGGGCGGCACGCACTGGGGCGGCGGCGTCCGCATCAGCGCGCGCGACCAGGCGCGCGTCGCGCAGCTGCTGCTGGCCGACGGCGTGCATCGCGGCGAGCGCCTGCTGCCGGCCGGCTGGGTGGAGCGCATGCGCACGCCTTGTGCGATCGCGCCTTTCTACGGCTGGCTCACCTGGCTCAATCGCGACGGGCACCTGTTCGCCGATGCTTCGCGCGAGAGCTGGTTCATGGTGGGCGCGGGCGGCCACTACGTGTGGATCGATCCCGCGCACGACGCCGTGGTGGTCGTGCGCTGGCTCGACCCGGCGCGCGCGCCGGGCTTCGTGAGCCGGGTGGCGCGCGCTGTCGTAGGCTAGGTTGCGTGTCAGCGCACCCCGGCATGCGCCGGCGTGTGCATCCGCTTCTCGATCAACTCCCGCGTTGCCCGCACGTCCGCCGCGAACGGGCTGTCCGGATTGGCGCGCTCGATCAGGGCCAGCGCCTCGGCATGCCGTCCCAGGTCCGACAGGGTCTGCGCCAGGTTGTTCAGCACGATGACCGACTGCGGATTGCGCTGCAGCGCGTCCTGCAGCACGCCGGCGGCCTGCGCCAGTGAGCCGCGCGTGTGCAGCGCATTGGCCAGGCCGATGGCGGCCGGCAGGCTGTCGGGCCAGCGCTGCAGCGCCGCGGCATAGCCCTGCACCACGGCTTCGGTGTCGCCGCCGCGCGCCAGCCCCAGCAGGGACTGCAGCCAGCGTTCCTCGGTCGCCGTCACCGGGATGCGGTCGGGCCGCGTCACCACCATCGCCCAGTAGTTGCCCTGGATCCAGGTGCGTTCGAAGGCCGTGAAGGAAGTCGCCTCGCGGGCCGTCACGCCCGAGCGCAGGTAGATGGTGCCGGTCGGATAGTCGAAGCCGTTGGCGACCGCGTAGTGCCATTCGGGCAGCAAGGGGGACATCAAGCCCACGTCCTGCAGCACCAGCACCGGGTTGCCGGCCGCCACTTCGCGCAGCAGGTCGCCGTAGCGCGGTTCCAGCCGGTAGGCCACGCGGCCATGCCGGCGCGGAGCCGCCAGCATCTCCAGCTGCAGGCTGCCATTGCGTGCGGGCAGCCAGACCTCGCTGACCAGGTCGTCGGGCTTGACCAGCGCGCCGCTGTAGTTGAGGACCTCCGCCAGCGCGGCCGGGCCGCATTGCATCTCCTTCTGCGGGAAGAAGGGCACTTGCGACAGTTCCACCGACTGCGGCACGCCGGCGGGCCAGCCGGTGCGCAGGCCGACGGTCTGCGGCACCAGCTGGGCACAGCCGGCCAGCACGAGCGCGGCGAGCCCCGGCAGGAGCCGCCGCGCCGTGCGCAGGACGAAAGGGTTCGCCTGCATCACGCCCTTACTTGCGCACCGCGTAGTACCAGATCAGGCCGATCACCACCACGATGGCCACCCAGCCCCAGGTGCTCACCCCGCCGGCGGGCGCGGTCTGGATGTCCTGCGCCATGGCGTGCACTTCCTGGTCGGTCATGCTGCGCACGCGTTCGCGGGCGGCGACCGGGTCGACCCCGGCCGCCTGCAGCTGCGTCGCGACCTCGCTGCGGTCCAGCGAGTTCAGCAGCAGCGTGCGCTCGCTCGGGGCCGATTCGGCGGTGGCCTGCTCCGTCCCGATCATCCCGGCGCGGGCGCTCTGGAAAGACAGTGCAAGCAACGAGATGACCAATGCGCGGCACGTCGTTTTCTTCAACGCGAGATTCATGAGGCGCTCCTGTTGGTATGGGTTTCCGCCCCGGCGGCCGCCGGACGCGGAGCGCCATTTACGCACCGGCGTGAAACGCGCGGTGTTGCTCTTCACCAAGCAGAAACACGTTGGTACAAGTGTTGCGGCGCGTGTCCCGCGTGCTTTGGCCGACCCGCGTTGCCGCGCCGCGCCTACGGCCGCGCGATGGCCGCCCGGTTCCAATGGCCAACGACCAAAAGGGGAGAATTTTCATGCTTCGCTGGATTGCCTCGCTCGCCTGTGCCGCTGCGCTCGCGGCCTGCTCGAACGTCCCACCCATCCACGCCACCGCGGCCGACCACCAGTGGAATGGCGGCGTGTGGAACAGCGTGCTGGGCTATGTCGGCCCCGCCAACGCCATGGTCGCCGGCGGCCCTTCGGGCAGCTGACGCAAACAGCTGGCCCATCGGCCGCAAGGGGCCGATGGGCCAAAGGGGCCGGTGGCGGGCTGAGGGTCAGGTCTGCGGGGGCATGGTCGAAATCGCTTCGACCACTTCGCTGTCCTTGCGGATGGTGTCGCGGCCGCGGTGCTCGCGGCGATCCAGCTTGCCGAAGGCATGGTCCAGCGCATGGGCCAGCTTGTCGGCGGCGCCGCGGAAGGCCAGGTTCTGGTCCGGGGCGTAGTTGGTGACGGCGATCGGCGCGCGGCCGGTCACGCGCGCCTCCATCATGCAGCGCTTGTCCACGTCGCCGCCCTTGGTGCCGTGGTTCTCGTCGCTCAGCTGCACTTCGATGCTCGTCAGGTCCTGGTCGAAGCGGGCCAGGTGTTCATTGAGGTAGTCGCTTGCCCAGCTTTCGAGGGCGTCCTTGTTTTCGATCGCATTGCTGGTGTTCACTTGCACTTTCATGCGGTTTCCTTTCAACGTCTGCCTCTTACTCTGCGGCTGCTTCCGGCCCGGGGCAAGTCGGACGGGGTTGATTGCCCTGTCGGACGCCGCTTGCCAGCCGCACGGCGCTATGCTCGCCTGCCACAAGGAGCAAGTCCATGGCCGCGCTGGAAACCATCGAAGCCGAGTCGGGTCCGCACCCGCAAGCGAGCATCCTCATACTGCACGGCCTCGGCGCCGACGGCAACGATTTCGTGCCCGTCGCGCAGGAACTCGACCTCGATGCGCTGGGCCCCGTGCGCTTCATCTTCCCCCATGCGCCGGTGATGCCGGTGACGATCAATGGCGGCTACCGCATGCGCGCGTGGTACGACATCCTCGGCACCGAGATGCAGGGCGTGCAGGACGAAGCCGGCCTGCGCCGTTCGCGCGACATGGTCGAGGCGCTGCTGGCGCGCGAAGAGGAGCGCGGCATTCCCGCGAACCGCATCGTGCTGGCCGGCTTCTCGCAAGGCTGTGCCATGTCCTTGCTGACGGGCCTGCGCCATGCCGAGCGGCTGGCCGGCATCGCGGGTCTGTCCGGCTACCTGCCGCTTGCGGAAACCACCGAGCGTGAGCGCAGCGCCGCGAACCTGCAGACGCCGATCTTCCTGGCCCATGGCAGCTTCGACGACGTCGTCATTCCTGAGCGCGGCACCGCCACGCGCAACGCCTTGCAGGCCCTGGGTTACGAGGTCGAATGGCACGAATACCCGATGGGGCATTCGGTGAGCATGGAGGAGATCCGCGACTTGAACACCTGGCTGGTCAAGGTGTTGGGCGCCCATTGAGCCCTGGCGAGCAGGTTTGTCGCAAAGGTGTTACCTTCGCCCCACTTTCGAGAAGAGGCCCCCGGGCGCACCTAGACAGAACATGAACAAACTGCAAGAAGCCTTGAGCACGCTAGCGCCCGCGCGCCTGCAAGGCATCCGTCGCGGCATCGAGAAGGAGAGCCTGCGCGCGACCCTGACCGGCGCGCTGGCGGCCACGCCGCATCCGCTGGCGCTGGGCTCAGCCCTCACGCACCCGAACATCACCACCGACTACAGCGAGTCGCAGCTCGAGCTGATCACCGGCGTGCACGCCAGCGTGGAGCAGTGCCTGGAGGAACTGACGCAGGTCCACCAGTACACGTATCGCGCGCTCGGCGACGAAATGATGTGGGTGAGCAGCATGCCCTGCACGCTGCCGGCCGACGAGACCATCCCGATCGGCCGCTACGGTTCGTCCAACGTGGGTCGCGCGAAGAGCGTGTACCGAATGGGCCTCGCGCACCGCTACGGCCGGCGCATGCAGACCATCTCCGGCATCCACTACAACTGGTCGCTGCCGGGCGTGAGCGACGCGCAGTACTTCGGGCTGATCCGCAACTTCCGCCGCCACGCCTTCCTGCTGCTGTACCTCTTTGGCGCTTCGCCGGCTGCCTGTTCCAGCTTCGTGGCCGGGCGCAAGCACGAGCTGCAGGCGCTGACCGCGGGCACGGTGTACATGCCTTATGGCACCTCGCTGCGCATGGGCCGCCTGGGCTACCAGAGCGATGCGCAGGCCAGCCTGGCCGTCAGCTACAACAGCCTCGATGGTTATGCCGCTTCGCTGCACGAGGCGCTCACGCGGCCTTACCCGGCCTACGAGGCGATCGGCATCACCAACCCGGGTGGCGAGTACAACCAGCTTGCCACCACGCTGCTGCAGATCGAGAACGAGTTCTACGGCACGATCCGACCCAAGCGCGTGATCAAGCCTGGCGAGCGGCCGCTGCATGCGCTGCGCGAGCGCGGCGTCGAATACGTGGAAGTGCGGCTGATGGACCTCGACCCCTTCGTGCCGATCGGCATCAAGGCGCAGACCATCCGCTTCCTCGACGTGTTCCTGCTGCATTGCCTGCTGGCCGACAGCCCCGGCGACACGCCGGAAGAGATTGCCGCGCTGGGCCGCAACCAGCATCGCACCGCTGCCTTTGGCCGCGAGCCCAGCCTGCTGCTGGAACGTGCCGGCCGCGAGGTGAAACTCACCGACTGGGGCGCGGAGATCGTCGCGGAGTGCGCGCCGATCGCCGCGGTGCTCGACCAGGTGCACGGCACCACCGACTACAGCGACGCCGTGCGCGCGGCCGAGGCCCTGCTGCAGGCGCCGGAGATGCTGCCTTCGGCCCGCGTGCTGGCCGCCATGGCGCGCGACCACGAGAACAGCTTTGCTTCGTTCACGCTGGCGCAGTCGGAGCAGGCCAAGGCCAAGCTGCTGAAGCTGCCGCTGGCCAGCGGCCTGCAGACGAAGATGGATGCACTGGTGCAGCAGTCCATCGCCGACCAGGAAGCGGTGGAAGCAGCCGACACCCTGCCCTTCGAGCAGTACCGGCTGCAGTACATCTCGCCGGAGCGCCTGGGCCTGACCAAGGCAGCCGTCGCACCGGCCCTCGCGGCTGTCTGAGCGGTAAACGCGCGGCTGTCCTACGGGCGCCGCGCGCGGCTCAGCCGAGAGTTCGCGCTGTGTTTCCGGAGCGAACGATGCGCGTGCCCTTTCTTCCTGCCTTTCTGCTCGCGGCCCTGGCCGCTTCCCTGCCCGCGCTGGCGGCGCCCGGCGACGACGATGCGCCCAAGGAGCTCAAGCCCAAGGCGACGCTGGACGATCGCGCCGACCCCAGCATGCGCGACAACGTCGGCAAGGCCGGCCGCGAAGGCCGCAAGGACACGATGGCCGGCGCCTACATCAACGACAAGCATCGCGCAGACGTGCAGGCCTGGTATGCCGCGCATCCGGGCAGCGCGTCGAGCGTGCAGTGGAAGATCGGCGAGAAGCTGCCTTCGCACGCCGGCGCAGCGGCCGTGCCCGAGGCGGTGCTGGGCAAGCTGCCCAAGGCACCGCCCGGCACGCGCTACGTGCAGCTCGGAAGCGACGTCCTGCTGATCGCGAGCGGCTCGCACATGGTGGTGGACGGCGTCAGCGCGAAGTGAAGATCATTCGATCCAGTTGCCCGCCGTGAACTTCACCGGCGGCGCGTCCGGGTCGAACGACACTCCCGCCGGGTTCCCACCGGCCTGCACCACCTCCAGCTGCTTCTGCAGCACGCGCCGCAGCATCACGATGCCGCGGTCGGTGGTGGCCAGGTGCTCCTCCGAGTGCTTCGCGACGGCGCCCTGGCTCACCATGGCCTCGTAGTCGCCCGGGTACACCTGGTGCTCGGCCTCGCTCAGTTCCTCCCACAGCTTCTTGCCGTCCGGGCGTGAGCGCATGCGGTGCAGCTCGCCTTGTTCGCGTACGCGACCCAGGACGTAGATGCGGAAGCTGTGGTCGTCGATGGGCAGCACCCAGCCCAGCGACTCCACCGGCCCGTAGCGGCCCACGCGCGGGTTCGGGATCACGCGCAGGGTCGGCAGGCCGGCTTCGCTGATGCGGCGGAAGGTGCGGCCATCCGGCAGCTGGCGCGTCGACAAGGTGCGCACCGAGTGTTCCGCGATGTCCCAGTTCACCTGCGGCATCACGGCCATCTCCGGCACGAACTGCGTTCCGCTGAAGGATGAATGCAGGATGACCACGTGGAAGGGGTCGACCAGGTTCTCGTAGTGCTGCAGCCAGTTGCAGGGGATCACCGCCGGGCCGCCGCCGCCGATGCTGCGGTCGTCGGCTTCGATGAACTCGCCGTCCTCCAGCACTTCCAGGCATTCGTAGCGGGGCAGCACCGGCTTGCGGTCCGGCGGGCCCAGGTAGGCCCAGACCAGGCCATAGAGCTCCTGCACCGGATACCAGGGCTGGCGGGCGGTGGCGCGGCTGCGGCCGCCTTCCGGCTCGCAGGGCTGCTCCAGGCAGTGGCCCTGCACGTCGAACAGCCAGCCGTGGTAGCAGCAGCGGATGCCGCGCTCTTCGACCTTGCCGTAGTACAGGGAGGTGCCGCGGTGCGCGCAGTGCGGGTAGACCAGGCCGGGGCGGCCCTGGCCGTCGCGGAACAGGATCAGGTCCTCGCCCAGCACGCGCACCTGGCGCGGCGTGGCGGTGGCGTCGGCCGCCAGACCGATCGGGTGCCAGTAGCGCCGCAGCAGCTCGCCCATCGGCGTGCCCGGGCCCACTTCGGTGAGCTCCTTGCGGTGCACGGGCGCGGGCTTGCCGTAGGCGGTGCCGCTGTCGGGCGCGGTGGAAGGGGTCGAAAGATCCATGCTCATTGCTCCATCGTCACGCCCGCGGCCTTGATCAGTTCCGCCGTGCGCGGATAGTCGGCCTTGTAGCGTTCCATGAACTGCGCCGGCGTGTTGCCCAGCGGCTCGAAGCCGAAGGTGACCAGCTTGCCCCGCACGTCCGGCATCTCGGTGGTTTCGCGCAGCGCGGCGACCCATGCGTCCACGATGGGCGCAGGCGTCTTCGCCGGCGCGTAGACGCCGATCCAGCTGTCGATGTCGAAGCCCTGGAAGCCCTGCTCCTTGAAGGTGGGCACGTTGGGCATGGTGGACACGCGGCTGGTGCCGGCGATGCCCAGCACCTTCAGCTTGCCGGCCTGGCTGTGCGCCTTGGCCGTCGACGGGTTGGCCCAGGCGAAGTCGATGTTGCCGCCGAACATGTCGGTGTGCGCCGCGGCTTCGGACTTGTAGGCGACGTGGACCAGGTCGGCGCCGGTCTGGCGCTTCAGCAGCTCGCCGAACAGGTGGGCGGCGGAGCCGTTGCCCCAGGTGCCATAGGTCAGGCGGCCCTTCTGCCTGGCGTAGGCGACCAGTTCCTTGATGTTGGAGTAGGGCGCGTCGGTGCGTGCCACCACCATCGGGCCGCCCGTGGCCAGCATCGACAGCGGCTGGAAGTCCTTCACCGGGTCGTACGGCAGCTTGGGCATGAGGATGGCGTTGTTCACGTGCGTGAGCGGCAGCGTCATCAGCACCGTGAGGCCGTCCGGCGCCGCCTTGGCCACCGCGTCGGCGGCGATGATGCCGCTGGCGCCCGGGCGCGGGTCGACGATCACCGGCTGGCCCCAGCGGGCCGCGAGCTTCTCGCCGTAGACGCGGGCCAGCGCGTCGATCGGCCCGCCACCGGTGCCGAAGGGTACGATGCGCACCGGCCGCGCCGGGAAGCTCTGAGCCCAGGCGGGCAGGGCGCCGGCGGCGGCTGCGGCGGCCAGCCACTCTCTTCTGCGGATCATGCTTGTCTCCTTTTGTCGTTCGAGGTCCGTCCATGCTGCCGCAGCAGCCAGCGCGCCGTCCAGTCAGTTGTTTGGATAGGAGATATGAACCGGCCTGATATCCGCAGCCTCGACGTCGGCATGCTGCGCACCTTCGACGCGCTGATGCGCGAGAAGAACGTGTCGCGCGCCGCCGCCCGCCTGTTCCTCAGCCAGCCCGCGGTGAGCGCGTCGCTGAACCGCCTGCGCGAGGTCTTCGGCGATCCCCTGTTCACCCGCACCGCGCACGGCGTCGTGCCGACCGAGCGGGCGCTGGGGCTGGCGCCGCAGGTGGAGCAGCTGCTGGCGGACCTGGCCGCGCTGCTGGAAGCGGACCAGCCCTTCGACCCGGCGTCCAGCAACCGCATCTTCCGCGTCGCCGGTTCGGACCACGCGAGCCGGCTGGTGATGCCGGCGCTCTCGCGCACCTTGATCGCCTGCGGCTCGGGCATCCGCTTCGTCTGGGTGCCGCCCGGCACCTGGTCGCTGGCCGAGCACCTGCACAAGGGCGAGCTGGACCTGGCGATGGTGTCGCGCATCCAGCGCCCGCGCGACATGGAAACGCAGCTGCTGTACGAGGACCGCTACGTCTACGTGATGCGCAAGGACCACCCGCGCGCGGCCGAGCCGGTGACGCTGGACAGCTTCTGCGCCATTGCGCAGGTGTTCCTGGGCTACGGCACGTCCAACCTCGACGACCGGATCGACGAGATCCTGGCCAAGGGCGGGCGCCAGCGGCTGGCGCAGATCGCCGTCACGAGCTTCGGCCAGATCGTCCACCAACTGCAGCACAGCGAGCACGCGGCGGTGCTGGGCGCCCGGGTGGCGCGCGAATTCGAGGCGCAGCTGCACGTCCAGGAGCTGCCCTTCGCGCTGCCCGGCTACCAGTCGCTCCTGTGCTGGGACGCCCGCTCGGGCGGCGACCGCGGCATCGCCTGGCTGCGCGAGCAGATCGCCGGCATCGTCGCGGCCGCGGCCTGACCCGGCCGGGCAAGGAAACCCATCCAGGCTTACAATATTCGCGTCCGAGGCTGGCACCTCTGCAGGGAGCCGGCCACTTACACGAAGCAAACCCTCGCCCTTTGCCCCAGGCACCCGCGCCGGTTTGCACGCCCCGGCCCGCGGGCCGGCAAGAGAAGGAATTCGCATGGCGAAGGAAGAGCTCATTGAAATGAACGGCCGCGTGGCCGAAATCCTGCCGGACTCGCGGTACCGCGTGATCCTGGACAACGGTCACGAACTCGTGGCCTACACCGGCGGCAAGATGCGCAAGAACCACATCCGCATCATCGCGGGCGACCTGGTCAGCCTGGAGCTGTCACCCTACGACCTGACCAAGGGCCGCATCATGTTCCGGCACCTGCCGAACCGCGGGCCATCCAGCGGGGCGCCGCAGCACCGGCGGCGTTGAAGCGAAAGCGGCCTTCGGGCCGCTTTTGTTTTGGGGCCGTCATGACACCTGGACGTTTTCCAGGTGGTCCTTGAGCGCCGCGATGTCGCGCTCCAGCGCCTGGGTTTCGGCACCGGCCGCCTGCTGCGAAATGCGCCGGCTCTGCCACGCCGCCCAGTGGAAACCGAACAAGGCCAGCCCGCCGGCCGCCCGGTGCGCCACCGAGCGCAATTGCTCGCGGTCGCCGGTGGCCAGGGCTTGCGCCATGGAGGCGACCATGGCCCGCCGCGAGGCGAGGAAGGCCGGAACCTCCTGCAGCAGCTCCGCGTCCACGCGCACGCTGGCCTCCGGCGTGGACGGCGGCTGGTCGTCGCGCAGGCGCGGCTGCGGCGGCAAGGGCGCCGGGCCGGAAACGACGCCGGTCACCAGTTCGTGGATCACCGCCAGCAGCGCTTCGCGCGTGAAGGGCTTGGTGAGGTAGCGGTTGCTGCCCGCGCCCAGCCCGCGCCGCACCGAGCCCGGGTCGTCGTTGGACGACATCATGACGATGGGGCTGGGCTCGCGGCCCTCGCGGGCTTCGCGGTCGCGGATCCAGTGCACCGCCTCCAGCCCGTTCATGCGCGGCATCTCCATGTCGATCAGCACCAGGTCCGGCCAGTGCCGCTCCATCGCCGCGATCGCGTCGTGGCCGTTGGCGGCCACGTCCACGGTGAAGGGCGGCGCCGGCAGGTAGCGCAGCAGCAGGAGCCGGTTGTATTCGTCGTCGTCGGCGAGCAGGACGCGGGTGGCGGGGATGTCCGCGAGCGTCAGCGGCGCGACCGGGGCGGAGGTCGGCCGGCGGCCAGGCGAGCGGGCGGCGGGCAACTGCTCGGCGCCCAGGCCGCGCAGCGTGAGCGTGAGCACGGTGCCGTGGCTGCCGGTGGACATGGCGAGTTCGCCTTCCTGCACCCGGGCCATCAGCCGGGCCGAATAGGTGCCCAGGCCGGTGCCGCCCGACTTGCCGGCCGTCACGTATTTCTCGAAGAAGTGGGCCTCGACCGCGGCCGGCACGCGCGTGGGGTTGTGGATGTTCACGCGCACGGGGTCGCCCGGCATGATGGAGAGGCTCACCTTACTGTCCGGCGGCGTGGCCTCGATCGCGTTCTTCAGCAGGTTGGCGAGGATGGAATAGCACAGGAGTTCCTCGGCCCGCGCATAGACGGGGCCGGTGAAGGCCTGCCCCATCTGCACCGGCACCTGCGCCGCGGCGTCCAGCGACTGCAGGTCGAGCAGCACGCGCGAGACCACGTCCACCAGGTTCACCGCCTGCGGCCGGAACTCGTAGGTGCCGGTCTCCATGCGGTGCAGGTCCAGCGACAGGTTCACCATCTCCAGCATGCGGTAGCCGGCGCGCTCGCTGATGGCGAGCAGCTCGCGCTGTTCCGGCTGCAGGTGCGCGTCCTCGCGCAGCAGCCGCGCCACGCCGATGATGCTGTTCAGCGGCGTCTTCAGGTCGTGGCGCGACATGCGCTCGACGTCCTCGCGCAGCCGCGCGTTCTCGGCCAGCGCCTCGTTCTGGCGCTGCAGGCGCTCTGCCACCTGCCGGTGGCCGGTGATGTCGAGGAAGGACGAGATATAGCGCAGCGTGCGGCCGTCGCGGCCGCGGACGCTGATGGCCTCCGCGTGCACCCACACAGGCGTGCCGTCACGCCGCAGCAGCCGGTACTCCATGGGTTCGTGGCGCAGCTCCGCGTCCCGCACCGAGCGGTCGCGCAGCTGGTTGGTGAACTCGTCCTGCACCAGGGCGCGATCCTCGGGGTGGATGTGCTCGAAGAACTGCGGCCAGTCCGCGGTTTCGGTGCCGTGCGGGTAGCCCATGATCTCCAGCAGGCGCGGCGAATAGCGCGTGACGTTGCGGGTGTCGTCCCAGTCCAGGATGCCGGCCTGCGTGGCGCGCACCAGCAGGTCGACCTTTTCGCGCTGTTCGGCCGTGCGCAGTTCTTCCACCGTCAGCGCGCGGCCCAGGCGGCGCAGCAGCACCATCGGGCCGGTCAGCACGAAGGCGAGCTGGCCGAAGGCGGTGATGCTGCTCAGGGCGAGGCCGGTGTAGAACTGCACGACGTTGACCGCGAGCACCAGCCCCAGGAAGCCCATGCCGGCCAGCAGCACGCCCGCGTCCGGCCGCCCATGGCGCGTGGCCCGCAGCAGCGCCAGGCTCACGTACAGCGCGATGGCGGCGCCCGCCACCTGCCCGTACACCACCAGCTCGCTGAACACGCGGGCCGGCAGCAGCACCACCGCGGCCGCCCCCAGGCCGAACAGCAGCAGCGCGAGCCGCACCGCCATGGCGTGCACGGTGCGCGGGAACAGCTTGTCCGCCATTTTCGGGAACAGCGCCATCGACGCGAACCAGGCGAGGTATTCGGTGGTGAGGTAGGTCTCCCACGGCGTCTCGGGGCTGGCCAGCTGCAGCAGCATGCGGTCGCCCATCATGTCCACGTAGGCCATCTGCGCCAGGCAGAACAGGCCGGTGAAGAGCGGCGCGGTGTCCTGCCGCCGCCCCAGCCAGAAAACGATCGGCGCCACGCCCAGCACCAGGTAGGCGCCCACCAGCAGGGTGTCGAGCGCGAGCCGCTGGTTGTATTCCTTGGCCAGCAGCTCCAGCGGGCCGGCCACCGGGGCGCGGATCATGCCGCCGGCGCGGTGCTCGTAGTTGGAGACGTGCGCGGTGATCTGCAGCGGGCACGAGTACGGGTCGGTGAGGATGGCGCGCCGGGCGATGGCCGGTTGCGCCTGCGCCGGGCTGGCGCCAGGGTCGCCCTGGGCCGCGGCCAGCCGGCCGTTGACGTACAGCCGCATGGCGGTGCGCTCCACCGGCACCATCAGCGCGAGCTGCTCGCCCTCGGGGCAGCGCACTTCCAGCACGTAGGTGCCGTAGCCTTCGGGGCCGGGCGGCTTGCCGCCGGTGGGCAACTCGTTCCAGTCGCCGGGCACATGCGCGATCGTGCCGGGCAGGCTGGGATGCTCGGGATCGCGGAAGCGCTGCCAGATGAAGCCCCAGTCACCCCGCAGTTCGTGCAGGCCGGCGGTCGCGCCGGGCGCGCTCAGGTCCAGCACGGCCTGCCGCGCGACCGGTTCAGGAGTGGAAGGCGCAGCGGTGGCGGCGCCGAGCAGCAGCAGGCAACCTGCCGCCAGCGCCAGTCCTTGCCGCCAGCAGTCGCCCGCCCTCAAGGTGCCACGCGCTAGAGCTGGACGGGCCGGGTCGGCGCGAAGCCGTCGGGGCTGGAGGGGCCGTGGCGCTTCATGTCGTCGTCGCGCAGGGCCAGCAGGCGTTCGAGGTCGGCGCGCACGTCGTCCTCGCTTTTCGGGATCATCACCGGTCCTTCGATGATGTCGCCGGCACGAGTGGTGGGCTTGTCATCGGGCGACAGCGTGTCGGTCGCCTGCGGCGCGGTCCACGAGCCGGGATGCGGCAGCGGCGGGCAGCGTGACAGGTCCTCCATGGCGAACTGCCAGGAGAAGCCCATGAGCCAGTTGGCGGCGAGCGGGTCCATGCCCAGCAGGCGCCGGTAGAACTCCTGCTCCAGGGCGACGCCATGCTGCAGGATGCGCGGGTCCCAGTGCTTCACCAGCATGCGCACGTGGATGCCGGGCTCGCGGCGCGGGCTGGCGGTGCGCAGCAGGTCGGCGGACAGCCAGCTTTCGGGGATGCCGTTGCGGTGCAAGGTCTCGCGCATCACGACCTTCAGCACTTCCTTGCGCACGCCGTGCTGGCTGGTGTTGGCATCGCGCGACTGGGACGCGGCGAACTGGGTGCTGTGGGCGGGGGCGGGGCGCGAACTGCCGCTCGCGCGCGAGCCGCGCTGCGGCTCCGGCTTGCCCAGCCAGCGCGTGAGTTTCCCGTCGAACATCCCCATGATTCAGCTCCGTTATGGCGCGGGCGGTCCGTGACGGGACACTACCCCCAACTTTGTTTCAAGTTGCAATGATGAAAGACGGATGGGCTGTCGTCAATCCACCGGAGGGGGTAGCGGCGGCCATGCGCTACAGTCGTCCGGCTTTTTTCGTCGACAGGAGCTCGAATGGGTGTGGATTTCAAGGGCCGCGTGGCCATCGTGACGGGCGCCGGTGGCGGCCTGGGCCGCCAGCATGCGCTGGAACTGGCCCGGCGTGGCGCCAGGGTGCTGGTGAACGACCTGGGTGGCGCGCTGGATGGTTCCGGTGCCTCGGTGTCGGCGGCCCAGGCGGTGGTCGACGAGATCCGCGCTGCGGGCGGCGAGGCGCTGGCCAATGGCGCTTCCGTGACCGATTTCGCGGCGGTGCAGGCGATGGTGCAGCAGGCGCTGGACGCCTGGGGCCGCGTGGACGTGCTGGTGAGCAACGCCGGCATCCTGCGGGACAAGAGCTTCGCCAAGATGGACATCGCCGATTTCCGGCTGGTGCTGGACGTGCACCTGATGGGCGCCGTGCATTGCTGCAAGGCCTTGTGGCCGGTGATGACGCAGCAGAAGTACGGCCGCATCGTGCTGACGACGTCCTCCTCGGGCCTGTACGGCAACTTCGGCCAGGCGAATTACGGCGCCGCCAAGATGGCGCTGGTCGGCCTGATGCAGACCCTGTCCATCGAAGGCCAGAAGCACGACATCCGCGTCAACTGCCTGGCGCCCACGGCGGCCACGCGCATGACCGAAGACCTGTTCCCGCCCGACATGCTGCAGGCCTTCGGCCCCGAGGCGGTGGTGCCCGCGATGCTGGTGCTGGCCGCCGAAGACGCGCCGACCCGCCTCACACTGTGCGCGGGCGCGGGCGGCTTCGAGGCGGCGCACGTCACGCTGACGCCGGGCGTGCACATCGGCATCGGCCCCGAAGCGCCGGAGCGGCTGCATGCGCATCTCGCGGACGTGCGCGAGCGCGCCGGCGAGATCGTGCCGGAGAGCGGCGCCGCGCAAGGCGCGAACGAGATGCGCCTGGCGCGCGGCGACTGAGCCTTCGCGCAATCGGTCCGCTGGGGCCTGCAGGCTGGGTTGCGCGCCAGCGCACCCCAGCTTTCTCCTTTAGCGCATCAACGCGTTGGCGATGAGGCCCGTCGCCAGCGCCACCAGCAGGAAGTCGCCGTCGACGTTGACCCACTGGTAGCCATACGGCGGCGCGTACAGGCCCGGATAGGCGTTCCAGTTGCCCACGTAGTAGCCGCCGTTCATGTATTCGCGCGGCAGGTAGCCGCCGCGGTAGTAGCGGTGGCCGCCGGAGTACGCCGGGCCGTTGTAAGCGTAGCGCGGCTCGTTCACCACGTAGCGGGGCTGGTTCCAGCCGCGGCTGGAGTGGCGTTCTTCCACGCGGCGCTCCTGCTGCCACTGGTGATCGCGCTGTTCGTGGCGCTGCTGCCATTGCTCGTGGTTGTCGCGGTCGCCGCGATGCCACTCCTGGGCGGAGGCGATGCTGCCGAAGCCGAGCGTTCCGGCGAGGGCGGCGCAGATGATGGCTGTGCTTTTCATGGTACTGCTCCTTGCTATGCCTCCATGGTGCAACCGGACCTTGTCGCTCGCGCGTAGGCCAAGCAGCCTTCTGCAAAGGGGCGTGAGCAGATGCACGCGGCTCAGGCTGCGGCGCGCCGGAGATCCGTGACGAATTCCTCGAACGCACGGGCCTGTTGCGAAACCGGCAGGCGCAGCAGTGCCGACGGATGCAGCGTGACCAGCACCTGCAGGCCGTCGCCGCGCGCGAGCCAGGTGCCGCGCTCCGCGCGCACGACGACGCTGCGTCCCAGCAGCGAGCGCGCCGCCGTCGCGCCCAGCGCCACCAGCGCACGTGGCCGCACCAGCGCGATCTCCTCGCGCAGCCAGTGCAGGCAGGCCAGCGCCTCCTGCTGCGAGGGCGTCTTGTGGATGCGGTGCTTGCCGCGCAGGTCGTACTTGAAGTGGCGCACCGCGTTTGTGAGATAGACCTCCTCGCGCACGATGCCGGCCTCCGCGAAGGCGCGCTCCAGCAATTGGCCCGCGGGCCCGACGAAGGGCCGCCCGCGCAGGTCTTCCTGGTCGCCGGGCTGCTCGCCCACGAACATGAGGCGCGGCGCGAGCGGGCCTTCGCCGGCCACGGCTTGCGTCGCGAGCGCGCCGATCGGGCAGGTGCGGCATTGCTGCATCGCTGCGTTCAGCCGCGGCAGGCCTTCCGGCGGCAGCATCGTCGTTGCCGCCGGTGCGATCGGGATGCGGCGCAACGGCGTGCTCGCTGGCTGCTCGATCATGCGAGTGCTGCGCTCGCGCGCTTCGGCCGCCAGTGGCGCGATCAACTGCGCTTCCGGCAGGTTGGGCCAGTAGCGGCGCGGCATCTCTTTCTGCATCGTCGCCAGCTTCAACCGCGCCGGGTTGAAGATGTTGCGGTAGTAGGTGAGCCACAGCTGCTCGCCGGCATCGGGCGGCGGCGCCTCGGCGCGGCTGGCGCCGGGACGCAGCTGCAGCACGCTGCCATCCCATTCGACGCAGGCGTCGGGTGTGAGGATGGCCCAGCGCATGTTGGCGAAGCGGCGCTGGAACCAGGGCGCCACTGCTTCGACGATGCGGTGCGCCGGCTCGTACCAGGCCACGTGCAGCGGCTGCGCGCCATCGCCTGCGTCGCCCACCGGGCGGAAGCGCACGAAGGCGTGCATCTTGTGGATGTCGCGCCGCACCGCCTGCGCGAACTCGCGCGCCTGCAGCATGTCGGGGTCGAGCGGGTCGTGGCGCAGATTCGGCTCGTGCGCCAGCCGCCACAGCAGCCGATAGAGCAGGGCGAAGCGTTGCGGCTCGCGATGCAGCAGCACGTGCTGGCACAGTTCGACGAAAGCGGGCGGCACGCGCAGCGCAGGCGCCGGCCCTTGCGGTTCCATCACGGTTTCGTCGGCGGCGAAGAGATCCTCCTGGCCGCCTTCGACCGACCACTCCACCTGCGCCGGCCGCGCGCGGCTGGCCAGCAGCGCGCGTGCTTCACGGCGGAAGCCGTCCAGGTCGGTTTCGCTGGCCAGCTGCACGCGCATCGTTGTCGCCTCAGAACAGGGCCGCCTGCTGCGGCGCGGCCGTGGGTGACGGCAGCGCGGACCGCGCCGGCCGGTGGTCGGCTGCCAGCACGAAAGGCAGCACCTTGGCCACCGGCACGTGCAGGCGCTTCAGGTCTTCGGCCCGCACGCGCCGCACGCGGCGGGCGAGCAGCAGCCGGTCGACCGCCTTGACGCCGAGGCCGGGCACGCGCAGCAGCAGCTCGCGCGGCGCGCGATTGAGGTCGACCGGAAAGCGTTCGGGATGCGCCAGCGCCCAGGCGAGCTTGGGATCGACCTCCAGCCGCAGCATGCCGCCCGTGCGTGGCGACGCGATTTCGTCCGCCGCGAAGCCGTAGTAGCGCATCAGCCAGTCGGCCTGGTACAGGCGGTGCTCGCGCGCCAGCGGCGGCGCCTGCAGGGGCAGCGCCGAGGCTGCGTCGGGGATGGGGCTGAAGGCGGAGTAGCAGACGCGCTTGAGGCGATAGGCGCCATAAAGCTGCGCGCTGGTGGCGAGGATGGCCGCGTCGTCGGCGCCATCGGCCCCGACGATCATCTGCGTGCTCTGGCCGGCGGCCGAGAAGGCGGGCGCCGCTGCGCGAGCGGGCCGGGCGCCTGGAATCGATGTCGGGGCGCGCGAAGCATCCCGCGCCTCGCCCCGGGCCGCTTCGATCTGCACCCGCAGCCGCGCCATCGACCGCTTGATGGCGGCTCCGTCCTTCTGCGGCGCGAGTTCCGCCAGGCCCTGCTGCGTCGGCAGCTCGATGTTGATCGACAGCCGGTCGGCGTACTGGCCGGCGCGGCGCAGGAGGTCAGGTGCGGCGTCGGGAATGGTCTTGAGATGGATGTAGCCGCGGAAGTCGTGCTCTTCGCGCAGCCGGCGCGCGACCTCGACCAGCTGCTCCATCGTGTAGTCGGGGCTGCGGATGATGCCGCTGGAGAGGAACAGGCCCTCGATGCAGTTGCGGCGGTAGAAGTCCAGCGTGAGCCGCACGACCTCGTCGATCGCGAAGCGGGCGCGCGGCACGTTGCTGCTGGCGCGGTTGACACAGTACAGGCAGTCGTACTGGCAGTAGTTGGTCAGGAGGATCTTCAGCAGCGAGATGCAGCGCCCGTCGGGCGCATAGCTGTGGCAGATCCCGGTGCCCTCGTTGGAGCCCAGGCCACGGCCGCTGCTGGAATCGCGCTGGACGCCGCCGGAGGACGCGCAGGAGGCGTCGTACTTGGCGGCGTCGGCAAGGATGGCGAGCTTGGCGGCGATTTCCACTGTATGAGCATACAGCTATTCCGCGCCCGGCCCTAGCCGGGCCCCGCGGCGCGCGGGGCCCGCCGTGAACTTATTGCGCGTTCGTGGGCTGGCCGGCGAAGCGCGAGGCGCTCGTGGCGGGGCGGGAGGCGAGCCAGGCGGAGCCGCTGTCTTCGCCGTTCAGCGCGGAGACGCTGTCGCGGTTGGCGATGTACTCGGCCTGCAGCTGGGCGCTGGTCTTCGTGCTGCGGAAGTTCGCCAGCGGGTTGTACGAGGAGCCCCAGGGATTCGGGCCCTTCTTGAACTGGTCGAACTCGGCGCGCACGTCGGCGGCGTTGCGGGTGCTGGGCACGTCGTGCACGCGCCAGCTGCTGTCGGTCCACATCGGGCCGGCGTACGCGGCGGCGGAAGCGGTTGCGGCAGCCACGGCGGTGGCGGCGGTGACGAGGAGGAGGCTCAAGTTCTTCATGGTTATTTCTTTCTTCTCGGGGTAAAACAGGGCCGCGCCCGGAGGGGGCGCGGCGGGGGACTTACTCGGCGCTGCCGGACTGCGCGGGCTGGGAAGCCAGCATGCGGGTGGCGTTCGTCACCTGGTGCTGGGCCAGGTAGGCGGAGCCGCTGTCTTCGGCGTTCAGCGCGGCGACGGCGTCACGGTTGGCGATGTATTCGCCCTGGACTTGCGCGCGGGTCTTGGAGCTGCGGAACTGGCTCAGCGGGTTGTAGGCGATGGCCCAGGGGTTCACGCCGGCCTTCTTGTAGGCGCCCAGTTCGGCCTGCACTTCGGCGCGGGTCTTGGAGCCCTGGAAGCTCAGGACGTTCTGGGAACCGTCGGCTTCGTCGGCCATGGCGCCGAAGGCGGCGGTGGCGAGGGCGGCGGCGGCGATCACGAGACGGGTGCTGTTCATGGTGTGTGTCCTTTCGGTGCGTTTGTCTGAAGCGATGGGTAGACTGTATTCCTGCGCTTTCGATCAAAAAACACCCTCAGCAACAAGCATCCATTGACGATCGAGCAATAATCAAGGCATGGACAGACTGCAATCGATGCGGGTTTTCCAGCAGGTGGTCGATGAAGGCGGTTTCGCCGCGGCCGCCCGCAAGCTGGAGATGGCGCCGGCCGTGGTGACCCGGCTGGTGGGGGACCTGGAGACGCACCTGGGCGTGCGCCTGCTGCAGCGCACGACCCGGCGGCTCTCCCTGACGCCGGCGGGCGAGGCCTACCTGAAACGGCTGCGGCCGATCCTGGCCGAGATCGACCAGGCGGACGCGATGGCCCACGCGCACAGCAAGGAGATGAGCGGCACCGTGCGCATCCTCTCCACGCCGATGCTCGCTTCGCACCTTGTCACGCCGGCGGCGGTGACCTTCCAGCAGCTGCACCCGGACGTGCTGCTGGACCTGGAAGTGCAGGACGTGACCGATCCCAACGTGGAGGAGTTCGACCTGGCCGTGGTGACCGACCTCGCGCCGATCCACTCCACCGCGATCGTGCGCACCATCCACCACGCCGAGAGCGTGCTCTGTGCCGCGCCTTCCTACCTGGCGCGGCGCGGCGAGCCCATGAAGCCGGAAGACCTGCAGCAGCATTCCCTGCTGCGCCTGCGCGTGCCCGGCATGCGCCCGCGGCCGCTGACGCTGATCGACCCCACCTACAACGACCGCCAGCTGACCATGGACGTGCCGATGGCGATGACCTCCAACCACGGCGACGTGCTGCTGCGCGCGACGCTGGAAGGCGCGGGCATCAGCAGCCAGCCGGTGGACCTGGTGGCGCAGATGCTGAAGGGGGGCTACCTCCAGCGCGTGCTGTCGCCCTGGATCACGAGTCGCATCGCGCTGGTGGCGGCCTTGCCGAGCCGCCGCTTCCTGCCGGCACGCACGCGCGCCTTCGTCGACCACCTCGCGGAGCACGCGCGCACCGCGGTGGCAGGGCTTGCGCCTTCGTCGGAGTAAGCGCCGCTACAGCTGCGCGGGCATCACCTTCAGGCCGACCCAGGCCGCGCCGATCACGGCGTTGATCGGTACGCTGAGCGCGCTGGGGACGTAGAACAGCACTGAGATGCCGGGCGCATGCAGCAGCCATTCGGCCAGGCCGCCCAGCGCGTAGAGCGTCACGCAGACCCAGAGCCAGCGCCGCATGTACGTGGGCAGCCAGCGCGCCTGCGCCTGGTTGTGGCGCCATGCGGCCGCACGCTCGATGACGTTGCCGCGGTTGACGTCCTTGAACAGCCAGCCGAAGAAGAAATAGCGGTACAGCAGCGTTCCGAAGCTCATGGTTCGTACTCGGTCGATCGACTGCAATGCTGCTTCCTTGTACCTGCAAGGACCGTGCGTGTCCATGCTGATTTGGTGTAGGAGCGGCACAAGTGCGCGGATGGCGGCGCCCCTCGCTTACACCGAGGCATCAGAAGGCTTGATGCGTGGTTTCCATGGCCTGGCTCCGCAATGGATCGCGACCTACCGGCCGCCTCCGTTCAAGCCTGCAGGCCCAGGCAGAGCAGGCCGGCCGCCACCAGCGCGAGGCCGCCCTGTTCGGTGCGCGAGAGCTTCTCGCGCATCAGGCGGCGCGAGACGAGATAGCTGAACACCACTTCCACCATGCCCAGCGTGCGCACGTTGGCGGCGGTCGTGAGCGCGAAGGCCGTGAACCAGCCGAGCGAGGCCAGCGCGCCGGCGGCGCCGGCCACCAGCGAGATGCGCCAGGCGCTGACGGTGGCGCGCAAGGCACTGGGCGAACGCCAGGCGAGCCAGCCACCCAGCACCACGGTCTGCAGGATCTGCGCGAACAGCACGCCCCAGGCCCCGATCAACCAGGCCGGCACGCCCGGCAGCTGCAGCGAGGCGCCGCGGTAACCGACCGCCGACAGCGCGAAGCCGGCGCCGGAAGCCAGCCCCAGCAAGGCGGCGCGGCCGGTCCACGCCGGCGCGGCGGCGTCGGCGCTCCGGGCCGGCAGCGACAGCAGCACGACGCCGGCGGTCGCCAGCGCCATCGCCAGCAGCGTCGCCCAGCCGGGCAACTCGCGCAGGAAGAGGGCGCCGAAGGCCGCCACCTGCAGCGCATCGGTCTTGGAATAGGCCACGCCGATGACGAAGTTGCGCTCCTTCATCGCGGCCAGCATGAAGGCCGTGGCCGCCAGCTGGCCGGCCGCGCCAAGCGCCAGCCAGGCGAAGTAGCTGCCGCCGAAGGCCGGCACCGGCGCAGGCGTCAACAGGTGCAGCACCCACACCGCCACGGCGGCAAAGGGGATGCCATAGAGGAAACGCACCAGCGTCGCGCCCAGCGTGCCGGCCTGCGCGACCAGCGAACGTTGCGCCGCGTTGCGTGCGGTCTGTGCCAGCGCCGCCCAGAGGACGGTGGCCACCCAGAGCCAGGCCATCGCCGCGCCTCAGTCCGCGTGGACGCAGCAGGCGGAGGGGGCGATGTGGGGCGGGGTGTGGATCGGCATGGGGCGCGACCATACCACGGCGTTTCAGGCGCGATGGCGGGGCGCGCGCGCCTTGGCGGCCTGCGGCAGGTACAAAGCGTCCGACCAAGTGGCCAGCCATTGCGGCCTGTAGGCCACCAGCAGGCTGGCGACGGCGCAGGTCCACGAGGCCTCGCCCATCGCGATCAGCAGCGAGACCACGGCCTTCATGTCGCCACCCGCGCCGTGCGCCACCGGCGCGATGAAGGCCGCGGCCAGGCCGCAGGCCAGCAGGGCGAGCAGCGGCACCAGGAAGGCGCGTCCCATCAGGTAGGCGACCGGATGCGTGCCGAAAGTGCGCCGGATCACGTAGCCCAGGGCCAGCGTGGCCGTGGCCGGCAGGATGCCGCACCAGGCGATCGCCGAGAGTGCCTCGGGCAGGCTGGCGCCGGTGGTCAGCATCGTGCTGAGGCCGGCGAACACCAGCAGCGGCACGGCCAGTGGCCAGCCAAGCAGCAGCACGGCGAGCGGCCCGCCCGACCAGTGCAGCGGCACCGGCAGCGCGGACAGGCCCGGCCAGGCCCACAGCCAGGGCAGCAGCGTGGCCAGGGCCAGCAGCGGCGTGCCGAGGTGGGTGTCCGGGCCCTGCAACTGGCGCCAGGGGCGCACCAGCACCGCCCCGGCGAGGGCCGGCGCGATCAGGGCCACCGCGGCCCAGGCCGGCATGGCGGGGAGCATCACGCGCCCTGCACGCGGATCTTGCCCTCGCGCACGTAGCGCTCGTAGTCGTCGCGCGGGATGGCCGCGGAGATCGCGTTGCCGGGGCCGTCTTCCCAGCCCAGGGTGACGCTGTCGGCGGCGACCTCGATCGAGACGGGCCCATCGGGGATCTCCAGCGGCATGCCGTCGCCGGCGCGGAAGCAGACCTCCCCGCGGATGGTGGCTTGTTGTGTCATGGGCGCTCCTTCCTGCAAACGGGACCGGCCCATTTCAGCAGGGCCCGCCGGCGGGGGGCTGTCAGCCGACGGCGCGACTGCCTGCCAGCGAATTGCAGGCCACAATGCCGAGCATGGGACACACCGGCGGCATGCGCAGGACGGGGTGGCTGGTACTGGCGTTCGCGCTGTTCACCGGCCCCTTGCTGGCCGCCGTCCTGGTGTTCCTGCACGGCGAGGCGGTGCGCAGCGGGCGCGAGCAGGTGGCGTCGCTGTCGCAGGTGATCGCCGAGCAGACGACCCGCACGCTGCAGGCGGTCGACGTCCGGCTGCAGCTGGCCATCGCGCGGCTCGAGGCGCTGGAGCAGTCCGGCCGGGCCGGCACCGATGCCGGCCGGGCCCTGCTGCGCGGCGAGCTCAAGGACCTGCCTTACGTGCGGGCGCTGTGGGTGGTCGATGCCAGCGGCCGGGTGCTGTACGACTCCGACACCGGCACCACCGGGCGCGCGGTCGCCGACCGCGCGTATTTCCAGGCCTACCTGCGCAGCCCGGAAACCGAGTTCTTCGTCGGCCCGCTGGTGCGCAGCCGGACGACCGGCACCTGGTACCTCAGCGCCTCGCGGCCGATCCGCGGCCCCGACGGCGCCGTGAAGGCCGTGGTCACCGCGGCCCTCGAGCCGGGCTACTTCGAACAGCCGTGGCGCGGCATCGACCTCGGCGAGCAGGGCGCGGTGGTGCTGTACCACCGCAGCGGCCAGCTGATGGTGCGCAGCCCGCCGGACGAGGCCGTGGTGGGCCGCGACTTCGCGCAGCTGCCGCTGTTCACCGAATTCCTTCCCGCCGCGCCGCAAGGCGTGTTCGTGCGCGACAGCGACATCGACGGCCTGCGCCGGATGTACGCCTATCGCGTGCTGCCGCACTATCCGCAGCTGCTGGTGGTGGTCGGCACCGGCTACGCCGAGCTGCTGGCGCCCTGGTGGCGCTTTGCCTTGCTGGCCTCGAGCCTGTGGGCCGGCGCGCTGCTGGTGGTGTTCGGGCTGACCTGGCAGCTGCGCCGCCAGGCGCGCCGCCGCTCGCAGACCGAGCAGCGCTTCGGCGACCTGGCGCAGGCCATGCCGCAGATCGTCTTCAGCTCGGACGCGCGTGGCGGCGTGCAGTTCATCAGCCAGCGCTGGACCGACTTCACCGGGCGATCCGCGGAGGATGCGCGGGGCACGCGCTGGCGCGACGCCGTGCATCCGGCCGATCGCGATGTGGTGTTCAGCGTGCTGGCGCGGGCGCTCGAGCAGCCGCGGCAGGTGGAAATCGAGCTGCGCCTGCGCCATCACGACGGCAGCTACCGCTGGCACCTGCTGCGCGCGGTGCCGGTGGGCAGCCCCGCTGCCGTGCGCACCTGGTATGGGACCGCCACCGACATCGACGAGATGAAGCGGGCGCAGGCCCGGCTGCATGCGCAGGCGGAGCTGCTGAAGATGGCGGGGCGCCTGTCGCGCCTGGGGAGTTTTTCGGTGGACGTGGCGACTGAACGCGTGACCTGGTCCGATGAATCCGCGGCCCTGTTCGACATGCCGTCCGACGCCGAGCCGACCCTCAAGGACGTCATCGCGATGGTGGCGCCGGCTTCGCTGCCGCAGGCCCTGCACGTGCTGCAGGACTGCATCGATCGCGGCGAACCCTTCGACGTCGAAGCGGAGATGATCACGCCGACCGGACGGCGCGTCTGGGTGCGGTCCATCGGCCAGCCGGTGCGTGGCCTGGACGGCCGGATCATCGCGATCCAGGGCGCGCAGCAGGACATCAGCCAGCGCGTGCGCATGGTGGAGGAGATCCGCAGCCTCAACACCAACCTGGAAGAGAAGATTTCGCAGCGCACCGGCGAGCTCGCGCGCCAGGAGGCGCTGTTCCGCACGCTCGCGGAACAGGCGCCGCTGCCGTTCTGGACGGTGGACCCGGCCGGCGGCGCCACCTTCTTCAGCCGGGCCTGGTACGAGCTGTTCGGCGGCGCGCCGCCCAAGTGGCTGGGCCACGAATGGATGGAGCTGCTGCATCCGGACGACTCCGACGCCGTGCAGCGCAACTGGCAGGAAGCGCGCCGCACGGACGGCGTCTATGCGGGCACGCGCCGGCTGCGCTCGCGCGACGGCACCTGGCACACCACCAGCTACCGCGCGGTGCCGGTGCGCGATGGCGAAGGCGAGGTGCTGTTCTGGGTCGGCGTCGACAGCGACATCACCGAGCTCAGCGCCAACGAGTCCGCCCTGCGGCTGGCCAACGAGCAGCTGGAGTCCTTTGCCTATTCGGTCTCGCACGACCTGCAGTCGCCGCTGCAGCGCATCCAGTCCTTCGGCCGCCTGCTGGAGGAGGAGTTGCGCGGCGCTGCCGGCGAACGCGCGCAGCACTACCTGGCGCGCATCCGCGCCAACGCCGACGCGATGGCGCAACTGATCGAAGGACTGCTGGGCCTGGCCCATGTGTCGGAGGTGGAGATCATCCGTTCGACCGTGAACCTCAGCGAGACGGCCACCGAGATCCTGCAGCGGCTGCATGCCGACCATCCGCAGCGCCGCGTCGAGTGGCGGGTGGAGCCGGGGCTCACCGCGCAGGGCGACGTGCGGCTCCTGCGTTCGGTGCTGGAGAACCTGCTGGGCAACGCGTGGAAGTTCACCGCGGCGCGGCCGCTGGCGCAGATCACCGTGGGCGGCGGCCGCGGCGAGTTCTTCGTGCGCGACAACGGGGCCGGCTTCGACATGGCCTATGCCGACCGGCTCTTCGGCACCTTCCAGCGCCTGCACGATGCCGACGAGTTCCCGGGCAAGGGCATCGGGCTGGCCACGGTGGCACGGGCCATCTCGCGCATGGGCGGGCGCATCTGGGCGCAATCGGCGCCGGGCGAGGGCGCCACCTTCCGCTTCACGCTGCCTGCAGTGCAGGCGGTCGAGCCGAGTCGCGCAACCGCCTGATTGCATTTCGGTCGCCTTGCCCCAATAATGCAACCAGGAGGTTGCTTATGGGCAGCAGCGAGACCGACCGCATCGAACGCAGCATCGTCATTGACGCCCCGCGCGCGCGGGTATGGCGCGCCCTGGCCGACGCGCCGGAATTCGGCACCTGGTTCGGCGCCAGGCTGCAGGGCCAGCGCTTCGCGCCGGGGCAGCGCGCCCGCGGCTCCATCACCTATCCCGGCTACGAGCACATCTTTTTCGACGTGGTGATCCAGCGCATGGAACCCGAGAAGCTGCTGTCCTGGCACTGGCATCCGTATGCGGTGGAGCCCGGCGTCGACTACGCCAGCGAAACCCCCACGCTGGTGACCTTCACGCTGGAAGACGCTCCCGGTGGCGGCACCCTGCTGAAGGTGGTGGAGTCCGGCTTCGACCAGGTGCCGCCCGCGCGGCGCGCGCTGGCCTTCCGCATGAATTCGGGCGGCTGGGACGCGCAGGTGGAGAACATCCGGGGCCATGTCGCCAAAGGCTGAGGCGGCGCCGGCCGAACTGGCGCGGGTGTTCTTCGCGCTCGGCGACGAGACCCGGCTGCGGCTGGTGGCGCTGCTGTGCGCAGGCGGCATGTTTTCCATCAGCCAGCTCACCGCCAGCACGCACATCTCGCGGCAGGCCGTGACCAAGCATCTGCAGGTGCTGGCCGACGCCGGCTTGGTGCAGGACCTGCGGATCGGGCGCGAGCGCCTGTGGCAGTTCGATCCGGCGCAGATGGAGCAGGCGCGGCGCTCGCTCGAGGCGATCGGGCGGCAGTGGGAAGACGCGCTGGGCCGCCTGAAATCGGCCCTGGAGGCTTAGATCGGCCGGCCCAGGGCCAGCCGGGTCAGCCGCCCCGCGCGGCCCCACAGGAAGCGCGTGAGGCACTGGAACACGATGAGCCCGTTCAAGGGGATCAGCGTGCACAGGCCGTGGCCCTGCGGATAGCCGGGGTTGTTGGCGATGTAGAAGCGGGTGTCGGCGCGCGTGCTGGCCTGCCAGCGGGCGCGCTCGCTGTCGGTTTCCAGCGTGATCCAGTCGACGCGGCGCAGCAGCGGGTTCTTCTCGTCGACCCGCTCCAGGCCGAAGCCTTCGGCCAGTTCTTCCATCTGTCCCATCACCGAAGGCGGCACTTCCTCGAGGCTGGAATGCGGGAAGATCACCGGCGCGTAGCGGGCGAGGAAGGTGTAGCTGCTGGGGTGCGTCAGCGCCGCGAACATGCACACGCGCTGGAAGGGATGGCGCAGCCAGATGCGCAGCAGCCGCATCAGGCCATAGACCATGGTCAGGTCGCGGCCGCGCGCGCTGGGCAGCGTGCCCGCTTCCATGCGGATCACCGTCGAGGGCTCGCCCTTGAGCTTCAGGCGGAACTCGTGGATCGCCGTGTAGCCGACCAGCTGGTGGCTCATGTTGTGGCGCACGTAGATCCAGGTGTGCCAGCTGGGCCGCTCGACCACGTATTTGCGGAACCCCTCGTAGTCCAGCCCGGCGAAGATCTGGGCATGGACGGTATAAAGCTGCCGCGCCAGCGCTTCCCTCTCATCGGGAAGCATGGTGTGCAGGTCTATGCAAGTGACGCGTGACAGGCTTGACATAGGGATTTACGGCCACTTTGTATCAAGTCGTTGCAATCTGCAAGCCCCCACTTGCAAATTTGCCACACTGTCCAGGTCAAGGCGACTGCCGGGCGATCTCGGGCCGACTGGCGGAGAGCAGGGCGGTCTCCACGGGCGCATTCCACACCTCGGCCAGGACTTCCGTCACGGCCGCCAGCAGTCCCGGCATCTCGTCGGCGGCGCCCGGATGCAGTGCCTCCGCCAAGATGATGACGTCCGCCGTTGCTTCCCGCACCGCTGACAGCCCGCTTTGCCTGTGGGTCCAGCGCCGGGCGTGGGCGTTGCCGGCGGCGTCGACGAAGCTCACTTCGCCGGGCTCGGGATGCTCCACCTCGCCGCCGAAGCTCAGGTAACTCTCGGTGCCTTCGGCGAAACGCACCTGCAGCGAATCCACGATCTGCGCCGTGTCCAGCACCGCCACCGGCGTCGCGAAAGCCATCGAGATCGCATTGCAGGCGTCGATGAGCGGGTGGATGCGCGGCATGGCACCTTCCTTGCGCAGGCGGCGCAGCAGGGACTCCGAGGCGCAGCGATATTGCGTCGGCTTGAGGCCCATGCGCTGGAAGGCGCGGCGCCAGGCCTGGATCGAAGGCAGCTCCGACTCGCTGCCCGCTTCGGCCAGGCGCCGGCGCGCCAGGCCTTCGTAGTGGGCGATGGCCCGGGTGGCGTCCGCATCGGGCCGGATCCGGCCGGCGAACACGGCGCCGGCCGCCAGCTCGGGAAAGCCGGACCAGATGGCAGGGTGGTGGCTGAAACGCATGGCCTCACTGTGGCCGCTGGACGCGCCGGCGTCTTGAACGTTATTGCAGGCGCGCGCGCTGCCAGGCGCCCGGCGTGAAGCCGAACTGGCGCGTGAAGCTGCGCGTCATGTGGCTCTGGTCCGCAAACCCGGACAGCGCCGCCGCTTCGGCCAGGCCCATTCCGCCGGCGATCAGGGCGCGCGCGTGCTCGGTCCGCTGCTGCACCAGCCAGGCGTGTGGCGTGAGGCCATGCAGCGCCGCGAAGCGCCGCAGCAGCTGGAAACGGCTCAGGCCCGCCAGGCCGGCCAGCTCCGCCAGCGTGGGCGGCTGCAGCAGGCCGGCGGCCAGGCGCTCGCGCACCCGCGCCATCGACACGGAAGGCACCGGCTCCAGGCTGGGGCGACTCACGTGCCGTGCCAGCAGCAGGCCGCATGCACTCGCCAGGGCCTCCTCGCAGGCGAGGGCGTCGGCGCTGCCTTGCTGCCAGCGGGCCATCGCGCCCAGCAAGCCCAGCGTCGCTTGCTGCAGTTCGGGATCGGCGAAGGCCGCGCGCGTGATGGCGACTTCGCCCGCGAAGGGCGCGAGGCCCGCGAAGAAGGCGGGCTCGATGTAGATGGTGCGCCAGCTGCGCAAGGGGCCGCCGAGGGGGCGGCCGTCGTGGACCTCGCCGGGATTGGTGGCGACGAGGTCGCCGGCAAAGGCGTCCACAGTGTGCCGCCCGCTGGCGGAACGCTGCGCTCCCGCGTCGACCACGCCAAGACCATAAGCGGAATGGGTGTGTCTTGCGTAATGTCGCGAGCTGGTAATGCGAGTGGCGTATACCTCGGTCCAGGGAGAACCGATCAGGGTGCAGCGATGGCAGGGTGCGCTGGCCATGGGCCATGCTAAGGCGACGGTTCTGGAATTCGAACTAAAAGGAGTCGCGCATGTGGTCGAATTACGGAGTGCACTGGCCCTGGACGCCAGGCCCGGGCACGCAGGCGATCGGCTGGATGCTGCTGGTCGTGGTCGGCTTCTGGCTGTTCCGCACCTTCGCTGGTTTGCGGGATGGGGACGCCGCGCCGGGCGACGAGCAGGAGGTCGAGCAGTTGCGCGAGCGCTACGTTCGCGGCGAAATCACGCTCGACGAGTTCCAGGACAGCGTCCGCCACCTGTAACACCTGCAAGCCCACCGTAAAGCTGTCGCGCTCACGCATCAGCTGCCCTGGCGGCCAGCACTCGTGCTCTCTTAGCATCAGCCCATCTGCAAGGAGGACGGGATGGGAAGGCGTGTCGGGAGCCTGGCTGCGCTGGCGGCGGTGGGATGGCTGGTGTGGTGCGGCGTGGCTGACGCAGGGCCGTCGTACAAGTGCGGCGCGCACACTTATTCCGACCGGCCGTGCACCGGCGGGCGCGAGGTCGGCGCCGCCAAGCCGCACCGCCTGGACCACCACGCCACGCCGCCGCAGGACCGCGCCAAGCTCGCCCGCCGGGCCGAGCTGAAGCCGGAGGTGCGCGAGCGCTGCGAGGCGCTGGACACGCAGCTGGTGGAGCAGCAGGCCGCGCTGGACAAGCTGCCGCAGCCGGTGCAGCCGTCCGACGAGCGCGAGCTGGTACAGAGCAAGCTGAAATACCACCAGCTGCGCTGCTGACCCCGAGGGGCAAGCGGCCTGCCCGGGGGAGGCTTTTTCGAGGGGTGCTAAGCTCTTTCCCCTTCGAACACACTCCCAGGACAACCATGCCCGGACTGCTGCCCCAAGTCGACCCCGACGGCCTGCTCGAATTCTCCGTGGTGTACACGGACCGCGCGCTGAACCACATGTCGCGCAGCTTCCAGGGCGTGATGAAGGACATCTCCGCGATCCTGAAGGAGGTCTACCACGCCCATTCCACCGTGCTGGTGCCGGGCAGCGGCACCTTCGGCATGGAGTCCGTGGCGCGCCAGTTCGCCACCGGCAAGGACGTGCTCGTCATCCGCAACGGCTGGTTCTCCTTCCGCTGGACGCAGATCTTCGAGATGGGGAACATCCCCGCTTCGTCCACCGTGCTGAAGGCGCGCAAGACCGGCAGCGGCCCGAAGGCGCCGTGGGCGCCGGCGCCCATCGCCGAAGTGACGGCCGCCATCCGCGAGAAGAAGCCCGCCGTGGTGTTCGCCCCGCACGTGGAAACCGCCTCCGGGATGATGCTGCCCGACGACTACATGCGCGCAGTGGCCGACGCCGTGCACGCCGTGGGCGGCCTGTTCGTGCTGGATTGCATCGCCTCCGGCGCGATGTGGGTCGACATGCAGGCCTGCGGCATCGACGTGCTGATCTCCGCGCCGCAAAAGGGCTGGAGCAGCTCGCCCTGCTGCGCGATGGTGATGCTGAGCGAGCGCGCCCGCAAGGCCATCGACGGCACCGCCAGCACCAGCTTCGCGATGGACCTGAAGAAGTGGCTGCAGATCATGGAAGCCTACGAAGGCGGCGGCCACATGTACCACGCCACCATGCCCACCGACGCCCTGACGCGCCTGCGCACCACGATGCTGGAGACGCGCGCCTACGGCTTCGCCAAGGTGCGCGCGGAGCAGGAAGAACTGGGACGCAAGGTGCGCGCGCTGTTCGAAGGCCGCGGCATGCCCAGCGTGGCGGCCGACGGCTTCAAGGCGCCGGGCGTGGTGGTGAGCTACACCACGGACCCCGAAATCCAGAGCGGCAAGAAATTCCTGGGCGAAGGCCTGCAGACCGCGGCCGGCGTGCCGCTGCAGTGCGACGAGGGCAGCGACTTCAGCACCTTCCGCATCGGCCTGTTCGGGCTGGAGAAGTGGCACAACGTCGACCGCACCGTCACCCAGTTGAAGGACGCGCTGGACCGGCTGGGCGTCGTCGCCCCGGCGAAGGCGGCCTAGCCTTAGGTGCGCAGCTTGCGACCGACGTGGCCTTCGACCGCGTCGATCTTGCTGGCCAGGCGCGACTCGCTGCCCTTGCGGTAGTCCATCTTCAGGTTCAGGCTGATGCGGCTGGTGTCCGCCTGCAGGGCGCGGAAGCAGTCCGTGACCACGCCCATCACCTGCTCCCAGTCGCCTTCGAGGATGGTGCCCATCGCCGTGAGCTGGTAGGGCACGCCGCTGCGGTCGATGATGTCGAGGATGCGCGCGACCTGCCGGCTCATGCTTTCGCCTTCGCCGACGGGTGCCATCGAAAATTCGAGCAGGACCATGGCGCGACTGTGCCAGAGCCAGGCGGCGGCGGACAAGGGGCCACCGCTGTCGTGAATTCCTGACGATTCCCTCCTCCTTTGGGCGCGAGGCGCGCGCCACCTGCCCACACCCCCTGGACATTTCAGGAAGTGAAGCTCCAGAATCTTTGCAACAAATCGTTGCATCAAAGAGGGCGGCGCCCACGAGACCGCCCCGGAGGGGTTCCGATGATTCGCGAGGTCCGGGCATGAACGCCCAGGGAATGGCCATGCCCTTGCCGGCGAGCGTGCCGGCCGCCCAGGTGCGACAACGCACTGACCTGAGCACGCGCGTGGGCGCTGCGTTCGCGGTGGTGCTGCTGCTGCAGGCGGCGCTCACCGCGCTGGCCGTGGGCCAGTTGCAGGGCGCCGCGGCCACCTGGGCCCTGGTGCTGGGCGTGGCGGGGCTGCTGGCCGTGCTGGCCACAGCGGCCTGGCTGCTGCGCCGCCTGGTCGGCCCGATGCGTCCCGCGACCGCCGCCATGCAGAGCCTGGCGGGCGGCGACCTCGCTGTCCCCATCGACCTGGCCGCCAGCGGCGAGTTGCTCCCGCTGATGGAGGCGCTGCAGGACGTGCGCGAAAAGCTGTTCAACGTCGTCGGCGAAGTGCGCACGGGGACCGGCAACGTGGCCCTCAACGCGGCGCAGATCAGTCGCGACAACCAGGCGCTGGCGCAGCGCACCGAGACCCAGGCCGACTCGCTGCAGGAAACCGCCGCTTCGATCGAGGAGCTGACGGCCGCCGTGCGCCAGAACGCCGGCACCACGCAGCAAGCGCATGCGCTGGTGCGCACGGCCACCGAGCGGGCGGAGCAGGGCGGCGCCGTGATGCGGCAGGTGGTGCAGACGATGGAATCGATCCGCGCCAGCTCGGGCAGCATCCGCGACATCATCGGCGTGATCGACGGCATCGCCTTCCAGACCAACATCCTCGCGCTCAATGCGGCCGTCGAGGCCGCGCGGGCCGGCGAGCAGGGCCGCGGTTTCGCGGTGGTGGCCGCGGAGGTGCGCATGCTGGCGCAGCGCAGCGCCGAGGCGGCGCGCGACATCAAGGCGCTGATCGTCGGTTCGGTGCAGACGGTGGATGCCGGCGGCAGCAGCGTCGAGGAGGCCGGCCGCGCGATGGCGGAAATCGTCGCCGCGGTGCGGCAGGCGGCGGACCTGATCCGCCAGATCGACGTGGCGAGCCAGGAGCAGAGCAGCGGCATCGAGAACGTCAACACCGCGGTGGCGCGCATCGACAGCACCACCCAGGACAACGCCGCCTTCGTCAAGGGCGCGGCCCGCACCGCCGCCGCCTTGCAGGAGCGCGCGGTGACCTTGCTGAAGGCGGTGGACGGCTTCCAGCTGGGCGACCGCGAGCATGGCAGCCTGGAGGAAGCGGTGGCCATGGTGCAGGCCGGTTGCGATTTCCAGCGCGCGCACGGCCGGCAGGCGCTGCTGGACGACGTGAACCGGCTGGACGCGGGCCGCTTCATCCATCGCGACCTGTACCTGATCGCGCTGGATTTGAGGACGTCGCTGTTCGTCGCCCACGGCAACAACCCGGCGCGCCTGGGCAAGGGCCCGGAAGTGAAGGACGTGGACGGCAAGGCCTTCGGCCTGGAGATGGTGCGCGTGGCGCGCGACCGCGGCGAAGGCTGGGTGGACTACAAGTGGGTGCACCCGGTGACGGGCGAGGTGTTCATGAAGACGGCGTACGTCCGGCGGGAAGGGGACCTGGCGGTGGGGTGCACGGCGTACAAGCACTGACGTCACCGCCGGCAACGAACCATTGCTGGCGGCGGCGCAATCGTCCTTGAGACAATGGCGGGTGTTCCCAGGCTCACCGTCCATGTCCGAATCCACCGCCGACCTCTCCTCCGTCCGCACGCTCGCCGAACTCCTGGCCTGGCGCATCGCGCGCACGCCGCAGGGCGAGGCCTACCGCCAGTGGGACCCGGCGACCAGCCACTGGGTCGGCATCAGCTGGCAAGCCTTCGGCGAACGGGTGGAACAGTTCCGCCGCGCGCTGTCGGCGCTGGGCGTGGCGCGCGGCGCGCGCGTCGCGATCCTGCTGCCCAATGGCCTGGACGCGGTGAGCGTCGACCAGGCGGCGCTGGCTCAGGGTTGCGTGCCGGTGCCGATGCACGCCATCGACAACCCGGCCAGCATCGCCTACATCCTGGCCGACAGCGAGGCCGAACTGCTGGTGGCGGACACGAAGGAGCAGTGGCAGGCCATCGCGGCGACAGGCGCGGTTCCCGCGACCTTGCGCAACGTCGTCCTGCGCGAATGCGACAAGTCGCCCGAAGGCACGGGACCTGCCGTCCTGTCGCTGGATGTCTGGCTGGCCCGCCGCAACGGCGCGGCGGCCGAAGCCGTGGCAGGGCCGGCGGAGGAAGACCTCGCCACTCTCGTCTACACCTCCGGCACCACCGGCAAGCCCAAGGGCGTGATGCTGACGCATCGCAACGTGCTGTCCAACGTGAAGGGCGCCGTGGAGCGGCTGCACCCGGGCAGCGACGACGTGTTCCTGTCCTTCCTGCCGCTGTCGCACACCTTCGAGCGCACGGGCGGCTACTACCTGCCCATCGCGGCGGGCGCTTGCGTGGCCTTCGCGCGTTCGGTGTCGCAACTGCCGCAGGACATGAAGACGGTGCGGCCGACCATCCTGGTCTCGGTGCCGCGCATCTACGAGCGCGTCTACGCGAAGGTGCAGGAGACGCTGGCCACGTCGCCGCTGAAGCTGCGCCTGTTCGAACTGGCGCAGGCCGTGGGCTGGCGCCGCTTCTGCCGCGAACAGGGGCTGCCGGTGGAAGCGGGCGGCTCGGCGACCGGCGATGCACTGTTGTGGCCGCTGCTGTCGGCGCTGGTTGCCAAGCCCTTGCTGGCGCAGTTCGGCGGCCGCATCCGCGTCGCGGTGAGCGGCGGCGCCGCGCTGTCGGGGCCGATCGCGCGCTGCTTCCTCGGCCTGGGCCTGCCCATCGTGCAGGGCTACGGCATGACCGAGAGCGCGCCCGTGGTTGCCGCCAACACGCCGCAGGACAACGACCCCGCCACCGTGGGTCGCGCGCTGCCCGGCGTGGAGGTGCGCATCGGCGAGAACAAGGAACTGCTGGTGCGCGGCCCGAACGTGATGCGCGGCTACTGGAAGCGACCGGAAGACACGGCGAAGGCCATCGACGCCGACGGCTGGCTGCACACCGGCGACCAGGCCGCCATCGAGCAGGGACGCATCCGCATCCTGGGCCGGGTGAAGGAAATCATCGTCACGAGCACCGGCGAGAAGATCGCGCCGGTGGACCTGGAGATGGCCATCGTCGCCGACCCGCTGTTCGAGCAGTCGTACTGCTTCGGCGACAACCGGCCGTTCATTGCCTGCATCGTGGTGCTGGGGCGCGAGCCGTGGACTCGCCTCGCCGGCGAACTGGGTCTGGATCCCGCGTCTGCGGCTTCGCTGCTTGCCCCCGCGGCGGTCCAGGCCGTGCTGGCGCGCATCCGCGAGCTGACCAAGAGCTTCCCGTACTACGCGCAGCCGCGCTCGGTGGCCCTGACGACGGAACCGTGGACCGTGGAGAACGGACTGATCACGCCGACCTTGAAGTTGAAGCGGAACAACCTGATCGCGCATTTCGGGCCGGAGATCGCGCGGCTGTACCACCGCTAATCCCGCCCTTGACATGCCGGGCTGACCCGGCAGCCATGCCACTTGCGGTACAACCTCAGGCATGCGCCTGGTTGTCCTCCTGCCCATCCTCCTCGCCGCCTGCGCGTCCAGCCCGCCGCCGTACCTGGACCTGGCGAGCTACGCCTGCTCGGACGGCACCACGCTGCGGGTGCATTACGCCACCGATGGCGCGCACGTCACCTTGCCGGATGACTCGGTCCTGATCCTGCCGCAGCAGCCATCGGGCATGCGATTCGCGGCGGGGCCGTGTGAGTTGCGGCCGAGGGATGGAGATGCGACTTGGACCGCTGCGCCGCGTGCGTTGGTGGCGTGCAGGGGCGAAGGTACGCTCTGGAGCCGCTAAGGCGAGTCGAGCAGGACGCGCTGCAGCGCATCGGCGACGGCATACGTTGCGGTGATCAGGTCGGCCAAGAGGCGTTCATCGACTTCCAGCAGCCCTTCGTATTCGCCGAGATTCCTCGTCGCATGACACTTGGCCAGCACGCGCCACACTTCGGGTCCGAGCTTCAGCGTGTGTGGCAGCAGCTGGAAGACGATGTATCGGTTCGCCGGGCGGTAACCGGCACAGCCGGCGGCTCCCTGCGCAAGGGCTTGCCGGGACCGCAGAGGTTCTCAGGCTCCGAGGCCATGCAGGATCTCCTCCTGCCCGATCAGCCAGATCTTCGGCTGCGCGAGCACTCGTCGGACGAAGGCATTGTCCTGTTTCGAGCGCTTTGCAAGTTGTGCGGTCGTATACACGGTGGGGTTCACGGGCCGGCCCAGGCTGACCGACGCGGGCTCCAACGCTCCGAAGATGTCCGCGTAGCCAAGTGATTCGCTGAGGACCATGACGTCGATATCGCTCTCGGCGGTGTCGACCTGCTTGGCCACGGATCCGAAAACGAAGGCCGCGTCGATCCGCGCGGCCAGCGGCGCGAGCGCCTCGCGCAGGACATCGGCGAGACCGAAGGTCTTCAGCACCAACCTGCGCAGCTCGCCGTAGACGGGCGCTGCTTCATTGGCCTGGTAGTGTTTCTGGTTGCCGATGCTCGTGACCTTCAGCAGTCCGGCGGCGGTGAGGTCGGCCAACTCCCGTTGCACGGCGCCGCGGCCCGATTGCGCCAAGGCCATGACCTCGGACGCGAAGAAACTCCTGTTCGGATTGCCGAACAAGATTCCCAGGACGCGTTGCCGTACCCTGGGGAACAGGGCATCGGCCATGGTTATCGCGGTTGTACTCAAATTGGGTACGATCATACCCGATTTGGGGTTAAGCGCCGCTAGCCCTATTTCCCGAAGCTGTCCTTCAACCCCGTCACCCGGTTGAACACCGGCTTCCCCGCCGCGTGATCCTTCCGATCCGCCACGAAGTAGCCGTGCCGCTCGAACTGGAACTTCTCGTCGCCGTGCGCCTTGCCTAGCGACGGCTCCACATAGGCCGTCACCAGCTTCAGCGAATCCGGGTTCAGCTCCTCGAGGAAGTCGCGGTCACCGGCGCCGGGCTGCGGCACGGAGAACAGGCGGTCATACATGCGTACTTCCGCCTTCACGCCATCGGCCACGCCGACCCAGGTGATGTTGCCTTTCACCTTCACGGCATCCGCACCGGGCGTGCCGCTCTTGGTGTCCGGCACCAGGCGAGCCTGGATCTCGGTCACTGCACCGGAGGCATCGCGCGTCGCGCCGACGCACTCGATCACATGGCCGTACTTCATCCGCACCTTGTTCCCCGGGAACAGGCGGAAGAAGCCCTTCGGCGGCGTGTCTTCGTAGTCGGTGCGCTCCACCCACAGCTCGCGGCCGAACATGAAGTCGCGGCGGCCGCGCGACGGATCGTGCGGATGCACCGGCGCCGAGCAGGGATCCAGGTGGCCCGCACCCATCAGCTCGTCCCAGTTCGTGACCACCATCTTCACGGGGTCCAGCACCGCCATCGCGCGCGCCGCCTTCGGGTCGAGGTCGTCGCGCAGCGCGATTTCCAGCGTCGAATAGTCGATCCACGAATCGGCCTTGCTCACGCCGATGCGGTCGGCGAACAGGCGCAGCGACTCAGGCGTGTAGCCGCGACGGCGCATGCCCACGATCGTCGGCATGCGCGGGTCGTCCCAGCCGGACACATGGCCCTGGTCCACCAGCTGCTTCAGCTTGCGCTTGCTGGTGAGCACGTAGGTCAGGTTCAGGCGCGCGAATTCGTACTGGCGCGGATGCGGCGTGTTGATCAGCCCGCCTTCGGCCAGGCGATCGAGCAGCCAGTCGTAGAACGGCCGCTGGTCCTCGAACTCCAGCGTGCAGATGCTGTGGGTGATGTTCTCCAGCGCGTCCTCGATCGGGTGCGCGAAGGTGTACATCGGGTAGATGCACCACTTGCTGCCCGTGTTGTGGTGCTCCGCATGCTTGATCCGGTAGATCGTCGGGTCGCGCATGTTGATGTTCGGGCTGGCCATGTCGATCCTGGCGCGCAGCACGGCGGAGCCATCGGGCAGCTTGCCGTCGCGCATGTCGCGCAGGCGCTGCAGGTTCTCCTCGATCGAGCGGCTGCGGAAGGGGCTGTCCACGCCCGGCCGGCCGAAGTCGCCGCGGTTCACGCGCATCTCTTCCGGCGTCTGCTCGTCCACGTAGGCGAAGCCGGCCTCGACCAGGTACTCGGCCGCGCGGTACATGAAGTCGAAGTAGTCGCTGGCCTGGTACAGGTGCGTGATGCCGTTCGCGTCCCAGCCGTAGCCCAGCCAGTGCACCGCGTCCTTGATGCCGTCGACGTACTCCTGCTCCTCCTTCTCGGGGTTGGTGTCGTCGAAGCGCAGGTGGCAGATGCCCTGGTAGTCCTGGGCCAGCCCGAAGTTCAGGCAGATGCTCTTGGCGTGGCCCACGTGCAGGTAGCCGTTGGGCTCGGGCGGGAACCGGGTACGGATGCGCGCGGGGTCGGCCGGGCCGGCCTTCTGCTGGGCGCCATCGGCGGGATGGCCGGACCAGTGCCGGCCGGCGTAGGTGCCTTGTTCCAGGTCGCGCTCGATCACTTGCCGCAGGAAGTTGCTGGGCTTGGGCGCGCCTTCTTTGCTGTCATTCGGGGAAGCCATATCCCATCGATTTTGTCATGCCTGCATGCAGGGGCCGGGCGGGCCCCCGGCAGGCCGCTGCGAACTAAGGGATACGGCCGGGTTACGACTGGCAACGGGAATCACCGGACAGCCGTAATCAGTACGCGCTCACGCACGTTAAATCGGGGAGGGCATGCCGCCTGGCCCAGAAGGTCGGGCGGGCATGGCCGAATCCAAGGAGTCTTATGAAACTGAAATCCATCGCCGTCGTCCTGGCCCTGGCCGCCGCCGGCATCGGCGCCGCCCAGGCGCGCACTTCCGTCGGCGTGTCCGTCGGCATCGGCCTGCCGGGCATCGCCATCGGCGCGCCGGTCTATGCCGCGCCGGTTTATGCACCGGCGCCCGTGTACGTGGCTCCGCAGCCGGTCTACATGGCCCCGCAGCCCGTGTACGTCGCGCCGCCGGTCTATGTGCGGCCCGCGCCGGTGGTCTACGCGCCGGTCTATTACGGTCCGCACCGTGCCTGGCGCGGCCGCCACTGGCACTGAGCAGCGCTCCGGATTCCTGACGCCAGAACAGGAGCTCCAAGCGATTCGGCCCCGGGTCACCCTGGGGCCTTTTTTTCGCCTGCCCACGGCCGGGGCCTTCTTGCCGTGCCCTTCAGCTCGCTGGGTCGCGCCGTCCCGCGTTGCTACTGGTGGTGTTGGTCCTTGCCGGGCTTCTCTTCGTCCGGCGTCGGGAAGGGCGAAGGCAGCAGCGCCTTCAGCCTCAGTTGGTCGCGCAGGTGCGGCAGCACGCTTTCGCTGCCTCTGCCGCTATGGCCCTGCGCCGTCGCCCGCTCGACATAGCCGCGCGTCCTGCGCTGGCCGCCGCCGCGGTCGGAGAGCCGCCTGCGCGGCGTCTCGCGGTCGTCCTGGGGTTTTCCGTCTTTCATGTGCACTTCTTTCCTCTGAGTGTGTTTACAGAGTAAAGACAGTGCAAAGGTTTGCATGCCGGCCCTGCCCGGCGGTGGACGTCAGACGGAGACGACCGAGCGGTACCCAAAAAAAAGAACCCCCAGGTCAGACCTGGGGGTAACAATGCCAGTCGCGGGACGGAGGGCCGGACCAGCTCACCCCGGAGGAGGAGGGGACTCAGAGGAGTCGGGGTGACCGGGAGACGAAACGCGCTTCGTTCGATTTGTCGGTTGCGGAGCGCCTTTCGTGCAATTCGATGGCTTGTAGTAGACACGGGAGGATGCGCCACGCCCTGTAGGACAGGACCCACAGGCTCTGCCAGACAGCAGCCCTAACTGCGGCTCCAGCCCAGCCGCGCAACCCCATCCTCGTGCAATCGCGACTATGCTGGCCCAGCCATGAATTCCGCTTCTGATTCCGGCACCCGCCACCACACCGTGCTCGTGGTGGACGACAACGCCACGTCCCGTTATTCCCTGTCGCGCGTGCTGCGCGCCGCGGGCTTCGCCACGGTGGAAACCGCGGGCGGGGCCGAGGCCCTGGAGATGGCCGCCAAGGAGGGCGTCGCCGCCATCGTGCTGGACGTTCACCTGCCGGACCTGCACGGCTTCGAGGTCTGTCGCCTGCTGCGCAGCCAGCCGGCCACTTCCACCTTGCCGGTCATCCACGTGTCGGCGGTCCATGTGCAGCCGGACGACCACGCCACCGGCCTGCGCACCGGCGCCGACGCCTACCTGGTCAGCCCGGTGGAACCGCAGGTGCTGGTGAGCACCGTGGAGGCGCTGATCCGCTCGCGCGCCTTCGAAGCCGACGTGCGCCACAGCGAGATGCGCTTCCGCGGCGTCTTCGAGAACGTCGCGGCCGCCATCGCCCTGGTCGATGCGGAAAGCCGCTTCGTCGAGGCCAACGAGGCCTTCGCCGCGCTGGTCGGCCAGCCGCGCCAGCAGTTGGAAGGCCGCCGCGTCGCCACGCTGGCGCCGGCGCGCTGGACCCTGCAGGTGGAGCAGGCAGTGACCAAGTGGAGCCAGTCCTGGCAAGGCGAGTTTCCTCTGCGCGCGGCCGACGGCACGCACGTGCAGATCTCCTGGTGCGTGACGCCGCACGTCGAAGAGGGCTACGCGGTCGCGTATGCCCGTCCGGCGCACGCTTCCTAGTTCAGCGGGCTTGGGCAGGCTGGGTTGCGCGCCAGCGCCCCCCAGCAGTCACATCGCCTTGAACAAGTGCGCGTAAAGCCGGCTCACGGCCAGCTTGTCCTTGCGCCCCTTCAAGGCCAGGTGCAGTTTCCCCGCCTCGTCCCGCAGCACGCTCTCGATCGCGGTCGCCCGCACAACGGTTCCGCGATGCACCTGCCAGAACAGGTTCGCATCCAGCTGCGGCAGCAGCTCCTTCAGCGGCGTGCGGATCAGGACCTCGTGCTCGCCGGTCACCACCCGCACGTACTTGTCGGCCGCCTCGAAAAACACCACTTCTTCCACCGGCACCATGCGGATGCTGCTGCCCACGCTGGCCTGGATCACCTTCAGCTGCGCGGCCGGCGCGGCCGGCGCGCCGGCCAGCAGGTGGCGCAATTGCTCCAGCGTGGCGTCCATGGGCAGGCTGGCACGGCGCGCCAGCACGCCGCGTACCTTCTCCACCGTCTTCTGCAGGCGGCTCGCCTGCACCGGTTTCAGCACATAGTCCACCGCCTGCGCCTCGAAGGCCTGCACGGCGTACTGGTCGTAGGCGGTGACGAACACCAGCGCGGGGAAGGGCGCGTCGGCGGGCCAGGCATCGGCCAGGTCGGCCGCCGCTTCCAGGCCGCCCTGGCCCGGCATGCGGATGTCGAAGAACAGCACCTCGGGGCGCTGCTGCAGCGCGGCCTCCACCGCGGCGGCGCCGTCGCCGACCATGGCCAGCACTTCCAGCTCCGGCCAGGCACGTTTCAGTTCCGCCTGCAGCGCTTGCGCGAGCAGCGGTTCGTCTTCGGCGATCAGGGCGGTGGTCACTGGCAAACCTCCATGCTACGCATTGCGGTACTCGCCCTTGGGGCGGCCCTGCGGGCTCATGTCGCGGCGAGGGGCAGGGTGATGCGGGTGCGCGCGCCCGTGCCCGGTGCGCTCTCGAATTCATAGCGGGCGGCTTCGCCATAGAGCGCCGCCAGGCGCTGGCGCACCTGCGTCAGGCCGAAGCCGCCGCCGTTCGGGGCGGGCGCGCCGGCGCCGGCGCCGGCGCCGCTGTCGCTGATCTCCAGCACCAGCTGCGCGTCTTCGCTGCGGGCGCGCACCTCGATGCGGCCGCCCTGCACCTGCGGCTCCAGGCCGTGCTTGATGCTGTTCTCCACGATCGGCTGCAGCAGCAAGGTTGGCACCGGGCGCGCCGCCAGCTCCGGCGGCAAGGCCAGTTCGTAGGCCAGGCGCGGGCCCATGCGGATGGACATCAGCTCCAGGTAGTCGTGCAGCCGGTCGAACTCCGCCTGCAGCGAGTGCGTGGTGGTGCGCGAGGCGTCCAGCGTGGCGCGCAGGTACGCGATCATGTGGTCCAGCATCTGCTGGGCCCGCGCGGGGTCGATGGCGATCAGCACGCGCAGGTTGGCCAGCGTGTTGAACAGCATGTGCGGTTCCAGCTGCGTCTCGAGCAGCTTCAGGCGCGCCTCGTTGGCGTGGCGCTGCGCCTCGCCCATCTTGCGTTCCAGGTAGCTGCTGCGGCCGGCGCTATAGAAGTAGTAGCTGCAGGCGATGGTGGCCAGCACGGTGATCATCACCGAGCTGCGCGTCTCGGCCGCCAGGTCCGTGGGCGGCGGCCCCTGGTACAGGTGGAAGTGCAGGCACAGCACGTCGCCGATGAAGTTGCCCGCGAAGAAGCCGATGACGATGCCCACGATGACGATGGCCACCCCGGGGAAGCCCTTGGGCCAGCCGGTCTCCTCCGACGAGGGCAGCAGGTGCCGTCCCAGGTCGATGAAGGCCCAGGTCACCATGCCGATGGCCAGCGAATACACCAGCGGCGGGCCGTAGCCGCGGTCCGGGATGAAGAAGTACTGGATGCTTGCGATGGCCAGGCAGAAGGCCATCACCTGCAGCATGTTCCGCAGCTTGGCGACGAGGTCGATGCTCATGGCAGCCGGGACTGCTCGCGCTGCAGGCGCTCGCGCTCGCGCGCCACCATGCGCTCGCGCAGGCCGCTGGACGAACCGAGCACGAAGACCGAGACGCCGTGCAGCACCACGCCGATGCCCCAGCCGATCGTCGGGAACCAGGTCCAGCGGTGGTGGCCCATGCCGAAATACGCGCCCAGGAACCAGGCGAGGTTGAACAGCACGTAGATGCAGGCATGCATGTACCAGCCAAGCTTGGCGCCCGCGCGCTTGCGGGCGAGTCTCTCGATCTGTTCGGGGCTGAGCGGCTGGTGCATCTCGGACGATTCTAGGGGAGCAGGTGTTGTTGCAAGAACTGGGTGATGCGCGCATGGGCCTGCGGCACCAGGGCGCGGTCGAAGCCGGCCGGGTCGGCGAGCAGGCGCACTTCGGGGCCGTGCAGGTCGGGCGGCAGGGGGGACATCAGCGAGCCGTGGCCGGCGTCGGCCAGGTTCGACACCATCGTGCAGTTGCTGCCGCAGGACCTGGCGACGACGTCGATGTGGTACGCCGGCTTCAGCCAGATGTCCTGGCCGTTGCGCACCAGTCCCAGGGGCACCTTCGGGTGCGCCAGCGAGGTGGGGTCGAAATCGGCCGCCAGCGGCACTTCGGCCACGATGGCGGCGATGCGCGGGTCGGTATGGCCGTACCAGGTCGCGTCGTCCAGGCGGTGGCGGATGGCGAAGCGGGCGCCGGCCTTCTTCAGGCCGTCGGCCCAGGTCCCGTGCAGTTCCAGCATCGTGCCCACGCAGGTGGGGAAGTCGTCGTCGATGTGCACTTGGCAGTGCGCGCTCAGCGCCGCGGGCGACCAGCGGCCGCCGGCGAGCGTGAGCGCCGTGTGGCCCCCGGCCGACATGCCCCACATGCCGACGCGGTCCAGCGAGAGCAGGGGCGCGAACTGCGGGTCCGCGGCGATCGCGTCGATGGCGCGCGACACTTCGAACGGGCGGCGCTTCCAGGTCTGCGGGCCGACCATGCTGTGGTCGTGCCAATTGTCGCCCTTGTGTTCCGGCAGCGCAGCGACGAAGCCCGCTTCGGCCAGCCGCATCGCCAGGTCGCTGTAGACCCAGGGGGAGCCGCCGGAACCGTGCGACATCACCACCAGGCGGCCGTTGCCGCGCACCGGCGCGGCCCCCCAGGCGACTTGCAGCGTGAAGGGGCCGAGCACCTTGGTCTGGGCGGGCGCGTTGGTCGGGTAGAACACGGTGACCGGTCCGTCGCCTTCGAGGCCCGGCAGTTCCCGGACTCCGACGCCGGCGTGCGCCGCGGCGGCCAGCAGTGCGAGCAGCACCACGCCGGCATAGCGCAGGAGGGCGGGCTTCATTGCAGCCGCTCCCGTTCCTGCAGCAGGCGGCGGCGTTCCTCGGCCACCATGCGCTCCCGGAGGCCGCTGGTCCGTCCGAACACCACCAGGCCATGGATCGCCAGGCCGATGCCCCAACCCGCCGCCGGGAAGAAGGCCCAGGCATGGGAGCTCATGGCGGAGATCATCGCCAGCAGGGCGTTGACGGCAACGTACACGGTGGCATGGATGTACCAGCCCATCTTGGCGCCGGCGCGGCGGCGGGCCTGTTTCTCGAGGTCGTCGGTCAGCATGGCGGTTCTCCTGGCGAAGTTTGGGGTTCAGGCGGCGAGGACGGCGCGGGACGGCAGGGCCAGGCGCCACAGGCGGGCGGTGCGGCCGACGAACAGGCCGGTGAAGGCGCCATACAGGCCGGCGACGGTCAGGGCGTACTGGCTGTCGCGCATCAGCTGGGGCGCGATGGCGAGGTCGACGCCGACCACGTACTTGACGAGGAAGATGCCCACGATCAGCAGCAAGGGCACCACGCTGCCGGGGATGGCGAATGTGCGGGTGGCGGCGTCGTAGCGGGCGTTGGCGGACAGGCGGGCGACGAAGGCGCCCACGATCACCGCGGCGGCCAGCCACAGGCCCAGGGCCTGGGTCAGCAGCGGCGAATTGCCGAAGGCGGAGACCATGCCCCAGACCGAGAAGCCGGTCATGGCCACGGGCATCAGGGAAACGCGGGCCAGGCTGGCGGTGCGGGCCCGCAGCTGGCTGGCGCCGAGCGCGGCCAGGGCGGTGGCCAGGCCCCACACCCAGGTGGGCGTGCTGCGCAGGATCTGGCCGATGGCTTCGGGGTGCTGGTAAACGAGCTGGATGATCATGGGGCTCTCCGGTTGCGATGGACGCACTGTGCAAGGAGAGCCCCGCCGCCACCACGCGGCTGCGACGGAATGCGGGCGGCGGGCCGTGAAATGCAGCCCGCGGGGAGTCAAACGCGGCGCCGTTCAGCGGCGCCCAGGGGCCTCAGGCCCACATCCGGCGGTACTTTTCGGCCAGTTCCTGCTGCCGCCGGACGATGTTGGGCACGTCCGGGTGCGTGGGGCTGATCTCGGACATGGCCCAACGGTAGAAGGCCTGGGCGACCACCACATGGAGGAGGCTGATGATTTTCATGCCGGCTATGGTGCCGGGGCGGGGCGACGGCACTGTAGGCTCGGCGCGCGTGGCTTCCCGGCGTGAAAGCTACGCGGCGTGTCGGACAAGTTCAACGGCTGAGGCACGCGGCTTGTAACGGCGCGGCTTCCGGTCAGGCTGGCCGGCGATAATCCGCCCTTTTTGCGGGAGCGTACGTGGACCTCGTCTTGCTGGTGAAAGCCGCCATCATGGGCATCGTGGAAGGCTTGACGGAGTTCCTGCCGATCTCCAGCACGGGCCACCTCATCCTCACGGGTGCCTTGCTGCACTTCGACGACGAGAAGGCCAAGGTGTTCGACATCGCCATCCAGACCGGCGCCATCCTGGCGGTCATCCTGGTCTACTGGCAGCGCATCCGCGAAACCATCGTCAAGCTGCCGAGCGACCGGCAGGCCCAGCGTTTCGCCACCAACGTGCTGGTCGCCTTCTTCCCGGCCGTGGTGCTGGGCCTGGCTTTCGGCAAGGCCATCAAGGAACACCTGTTCACCGCGCCGGTCGTCGCGACTACCTTCATCCTGGGCGGCTTCATCATCCTGTGGGCCGAGCGCCGCAACCACAAGGTGCGGGTGCAGGAAGTCGACGACATGACCTGGCTGGACGCCCTGAAGCTCGGTTTCGTCCAGTGCCTGGCGCTGATCCCGGGCACCAGCCGCAGCGGTTCCACCATCATCGGCGGCATGCTGCTGGGCCTGTCGCGCAAGGCGGCCACCGAGTTTTCGTTCTTCCTGGCCATTCCGACGCTGATCGGCGCCGGCGTGTACAGCCTGTTCAAGGAGCGCGCACTGCTGTCGGCTGCGGACATTCCGCTGTTCGCCGTCGGCCTGGTGTTTTCCTTCCTGGCCGCCTGGCTGTGCGTGCGCTGGCTGCTGCGCTACATCTCCTCCCACAGCTTCACGCCTTTTGCCTGGTACCGCATTGCCTTCGGCATCATCGTGCTGCTGACGGCCTTCACCGGCTGGGTGGACTGGCGCGATTGACGCGGCGGCGGTAAGGCCGCCAGCCGCCTTCGGGCTGCGCCAGCCGGTCGGCGACGACGCGCAGCACCTCCGGGTGCGTCGCCATGCCCAGGTGGCTGGCGTGCACCTCCACATTCTCCACTTCCGTTCCGGGCGGCTCCACGCAGCCGCGCCAGCTGACCATCCCGTCGCTGCGGCTGTAGATGGAGGTGGTGGGCACCGGCGGCCGCGCGGCCAGCTGCGCCTGCAGCGCCGGGGTCAGCTTCGACGAGTCGCCGCCCATCAGCGTGTAGAGCGTCCCGGCATGGTTGCCGCGGCCCAGCGAATGGGCCGGCGTGGCCAGGGTGACGACTTGGCGCACCGCCTGCGGGACGCGCTTGGCGACTTCCCGCGCGTAGATGCCGCCCAGGCTCCAGCCGACCAGGCTGACGCGCTTTCCGGACTGTTCCTGCAGCGCCAGCACGTGCTCGGCCAGCGGTTCGAGCCATTCATCCAGGCGTCCCTCCGGACCGGTATTGATGCCGCGCTCCCAGTCGTGCACCGAGAAGCGGCAACTGCGCAGGTAGGTGCGCAGGTCCGACGTGCCCAGCGGACCGGACCCGAGCCCGGGATAGAGCACGACCGGATGGCCGTCGCCCTCGTAGTGGGGCAGGTGCTTCAGCCGGTTGGCGCACAGGTCGAGCAGGGCGCGCAGCGGTTCGGCGAAGAGCAACCCGAGCGGCGGGGCGGTGAAGGCAGTGGCTGCCGGAGTAGGACGCATGGAAGTCAATCTGGACCATTTGCGCGAACCGCCGTGTGGGCGCGCGCATGACACGCTCGTAGGACAGCAGAAGCAAACCCTGCCATCCGCCTGCAACTTCTGAAACGAAAAGCAGTACCGGCCGCAACCGGTCCGCACCGGGCGATCACATGGCCAGCAAGGCCGCCTCGATCGCCGCCGCGGTCGCCAGCGGCTTTTCCATCGGGAACAGGTGGCTGCCTTCGAGCATCATCACGCGGCCTTGCGTGACCTTCTGCGTCATCGCCATCCCGACCTGCTTCATCTCCTCCGACTCGAGCCCGCCGATGAAGGCAGCCGGGCACTTCAGCGGATGCTTGGCCAGCATCCGGTCGAGGTTGTCGGGGATGGTGTTGTAGATCGCCGTCTCGATCTCGCGATCGAAGCCGAGCACGCGCTGGCCGTCCTCGTCGTGCGTGCCGTGCGTGATGTAGTCGGCCAGCACCTGCGGTTCCCAGTGCGCGAAGGCCTTCTTGCGGCGGAAATTTTCCAGCGCCTCCTCGCGCGAGGGCCAGCGGTTCTTGCGCTTGCGGCTCACCGCGCCAGGCGAGATGGAGCCCACCAGCGGCGTGCGCTTGACGGCGCGCAACGCATGCGACTTCCAGCCGCCCAGCAGCGGCGAATCCAACATCAGCACGCCGCGCGCGAGCTTGGGGTGCAGGGCGGCGCACATCACGCTCAGGAAGCCGCCCAGCGAATGCCCCACCAGGAAGGCCGGCTCGCCGGCCTTCTGCACCTCGCGGTCGGCGAAGTCGTGCAGCTGCTGCACGAGATGGGGCCAGTTGTTCGAAGGCGCGTACTGCGGCTCGTGGCCGAACTTCTCCACCGCCTTCACCAGGAAGCCGCGCGAACGCAGGCTCTTGAAGAGGACGGTGTAGGTGCCGGCCGGAAAGCTGTTGGCGTGGGAGAAGACGACGAGGCTCAAATCAGTTTTTCTTCCGGCCGCGTGATCTTCTTCAGCGGCTTGTTGCGGCCGCCCGTGGTGTCTTCGCAGCGCAGCGGCGTGTCGGTGTGGGCGTCGTCCCAGACCGGGTCCTCCAGGCTGTCGAACACCTCGCGCAGCTTCTGCCCCCAGCCCGTGTGCAGCATGCGGTAGTACGGGTTCTGCATGTCGATGCAGACCACCTTGTCGGTCTCGTAGCGGTTCGCTTCGTACACCACCAGGTCCAGCGGCGGGCCGACCGACAGGTTGGACTTCATCGTGGAGTCCATGGACACCAGCGCGCACTTGGCGGCTTCGTCCAGGTCGGTCTCGGGCGTCAGCACGCGGTCCAGCACCGGCTTGCCGTACTTGTACTCGCCGATCTGGAAGTAGGGCGTCTCGGCCGTCGCCTCGATGAAGTTGCCGGCGGAGTACACCTGGAACAGGCGCATGTTCTCGCCGCGGATCTGGCCGCCGAAGATCAGGTTGACGTTGAACTCCACGCCAGCGTGCTTCAGCGACTGCGCATCGCGCTGGTACACGTGCCGCACCGCCTGCCCCAGGATGCGGCAGGCGTCGAACATGCTGTTGCAGTTCCAGATGGTCAGCGGCTCGGACTCGGGCGTCTCCTTCAGCTGCTCCACCTGCAGGATCTCGCGCACCGACTGCGAGATGCTCAGGTTGCCCGCCGACAGCAGCACCATGAAGCGGTCGCCCGGCTTCTCGTAGATGATCATCTTGCGGTAGGTGCTGATGTTGTCCACGCCCGCGTTGGTGCGCGAGTCGGACAGGAACACCAGTCCCGCATTGAGCTTGATGCCGACGCAGTACGTCATGGTTGGATCAGTTTCTTGAGTTGGTACAACGCATCCAGCGCCTCGCGCGGGCTCAGCGCGTCCGGGTCCAGCGCCGACAGGGCGGCCTCTGCCTTGCTCGGCGCGGACGCCTCGGCGGCGGGCGGGGGCGCGAACAAGTCTACCTGCTCGCGGCTGGATTCCTGGTGCTTCTCCAGCGCAGCCAGGGCGTGGCGCGCGTGGTTGACCACGCCGGTGGGCATGCCTGCCAGCCGGGCCACCTGGATGCCGTAGCTGCGGCTGGCCGGTCCGGGCAGGATCTCGTGCAGGAACACGATGTCCGCACCGGACTCGGTGGCGCCCACGTGCACGTTGAGCGCGCAGTGGTGCTTCGCGGGGAACTCCGTCAGCTCGAAGTAGTGCGTGGCGAACAAGGTGAAGGCCTGGGTCTTGTCGTGCAGGTGCGCGGCAATGCCGGAAGCAAGGGCCAGGCCATCGAAGGTGGAAGTCCCGCGGCCGATTTCGTCCATCAGCACCAGGCTCTGCGCGCTGGCGCCGTGCAGGATCTGCGCGGCCTCGGTCATCTCCAGCATGAAGGTCGACTGCGCATTGGCCAGGTCGTCCGCCGCGCCGATGCGCGTGTGGATGGCATCGATCGGTCCCAGCCGGCAGGCCTGCGCCGGTACGTAGGAACCCATCGAGGCCAGCAGGCAGACGATCGCCACCTGCCGCATGTAGGTCGATTTACCGCCCATGTTGGGACCGGTGATCACCTGCATGCGCTGCTTCGGGCCCATGCGCGTGTCGTTGGGGATGAAGCTGCCGCCGTGCGTCTCGGCCAGCCGCGCTTCCACCACCGGGTGGCGGCCCTGCGTGATCTCGATGCCCGGTTCCTTGATGAAGACCGGGCGGCACCAGTTCAGCGTCAGTGAACGCTCCGTCAGCGCGCATAGCGCGTCCAGCCCCGCCAGCGCACGCGCCAGGCGCGTGAGGGCCGGGATGTGCTGCTGCAGGTCGTCCAGCAGTTGCTCGTACAGCCACTTCTCGCGGGCCAGCGCGCGCTCCTGCGCCGACAGCGCCTTGTCCTCGAAGGCTTTCAGCTCCGGCGTGATGAAGCGTTCGGCGTTCTTCAAGGTCTGGCGGCGGCGGTAGTCGTCCGGCACCTTGTCCAGTTGCCCCTGCGTGACTTCGATGTAGAAGCCGTGCACCTTGTTGAACTGCACGCGCAGGTTGGCGATGCCGCTGCGGGCGCGCTCGCGCGTTTCCAGCTCCAGCAGGAAGCCGTCGCAGTTGTCCTGGATCGCGCGCAGTTCGTCGAGATCGGCGTCGTGGCCGGTGGCGATGACGCCGCCGTCGCGCACCAGCGCCGACGGGTCTTCCTTGATCGTCGCAACCAGCCGTTCGGCGCAGCCGGGCGGCGGCTGCAGGTCCGCCGCGGCACTGGAGAGCAACCCCGGCAGGCCTTGCAGCATCAGGCCCAGCTGCTGCGATTTCGAGAGCGCCCAGCCCAGGCCGACGAGCTCGCGCGGACGCACCTGGCGCAGCGCGATGCGCGCCGTGATGCGCTCCACGTCGCTCACGCCCTTCAGCTCGCCGCGCAGTTTCTGCCACAGGCCTTCGCGCATGCTGGTGATGGCTTCCAGCCTTTGCGTGGCCACGCCGCGGTCGCGCATCGGCTCCAGCAGCCAGGACTTCAGCGCCCGGCTGCCCATGCCGGTCATGCAGGTGTCCAGCAGCGAGAACAGGGTGGGCGCGTCCTCGCCGCGCAGGGTCTGCACCAGTTCCAGGTTGCGCCGCGTCGCCGGCGGCAGCTCGATGCGCTCGCCGTCCCGCACCACCTGCAGCTGCCGCACGTGCGACAGCGCGCGGCCCTGCGTGTGTTCGGCGTAGGCGAGCAGGGCGGCAGCGGCCGCATGGGCATGCTCCAAGTCCTCGGCGCCCCAGGCTGCGAGGCTGGCGGCCTGCAGCTGCTCCAGCAGCTTGCGCTGGCCCAGTCCGGCTTCGAACTGCCATTCGGGCCTGGCCGTCATGGGCAGGCCGGCCAGGCGCAGGGCCTGCAGGCGCTGCATGAAAGCCGGCGTGAGATCGGCGGCGCTGTGCAGCAGCTCGCTGGGTGCAATGCGGGCGATCCACGCTTCCAGTGCGTCGGCGTCGCATTCGGCCAGCTGCAGCGCGCCCTGTGTCACGCTCAGCCAGGCCAGGCCCACCTTGTTGCGCGGCGCCTGGTGCAGGGCCAGCAGCACCGCTTCGGATTTCTCGGTGAGGAGCTCGGTGTCGGTCAGCGTGCCGGGCGTGACCACGCGCACCACCTTGCGCTCCACCGGGCCCTTGCTGGCGCCGACCTCGCCCACCTGTTCGCAGATGGCGACCGACTCGCCGGCCTTGATCAGGCGCGCCAGGTAGTTTTCCATCGAGTGGAAGGGCACGCCGGCCATCACCACCGGCTCGCCGGCGGACATGCCGCGACGCGTCAGGGTAATGTCAAGAAGCCGCGCCGCCTTCTCGGCGTCGCCGAAGAACAGCTCGTAGAAGTCCCCCATCCGGTAGAACACCAAAGTGTCCGGATGGTCGACTTTCACCCCAAGATACTGCTGCATCATGGGGGTGTGCTTGCTGAGGTCGGGGGCGGCGGGATTCTGGCTCATTCGGCCCCGATTATCGACGGCGCTCCGGGGCGACTTCCGGGCGGATCGGCGACAATCTCGCCCCGGCCAGCAGTTCCCGCAGTTTTCCGTGCCTCCGTCTTTCCGCGACAGCGTCGCCGTTTCCCCTTCGTCCCCCCGTCCCGCAACGCTCCGCAGCTGGCTGGCCCGCTGGTGGCCGGCGCCGGTGGGCATCGATGGCCGCGAGACCTTGCGGGCTGTCGCCGGCGCTGCGCTGGGCATGTTGTTCGCCGCCGTCTTCAGCCACGCGCTGGCGGGGCCGCTGCCGATCGCGGCCTGGCTGGTCGCGCCGCTGGGCGCGTCCGCGGTGCTCGTGTTCGCGCTGCCGGCGAGCCCGCTGGCACAGCCCTGGTCGGTGGTGGGCGGCAACACCTTGTCGGCCCTGGTGGGCATCGCTTGCGCCAACCTGGTGCCGGACCCGGCCCTGGCCGCCGGCCTGGCCGTGGCCGGCGCGATCGCGCTGATGGTCACCTTGCGTTGCCTGCATCCGCCGGGCGGCGCGGCGGCGCTGCTGATGGTGGTGACGCACACCACCGGCTTCCACTTCGCGCTGTTCCCGGTGATGGGGAATTCGCTGCTGCTGGTGACCGCCGGCATCGTCTACAACAGCCTCACAGGCCGTCCCTACCCGCGCGCGCAGGGCGCCACGAGCGCGCTGGGCGTGCGGACCGTGGCCGGGCGGCGCTTCTCCGAGGCCGACCTCGACGTCGCCCTGGCGCACTACAACCAGGTGGTGGACATCAGCCGCGCCGACCTGCAGGACCTGCTGGAACACGCCGAGATGGCCGCCTACCAGCGCCGCCTGGGCGCGCTGCGCTGCGAGGACGTGATGACGCGCGAGCCGGTGTCGGTGGCCTTCGGCGCCTCGCTGCAGGAAACCTGGACGCTGATGCGCGAGCGGCGCATCAAGGCGCTGCCGGTGGTGGACCGCGCCGGGCACATCGCCGGCATCGTCACGCCCGCGGACTTCATGCGCCTGGCCGACCTGGACCAGCACGAAGGCCTGCGCGACCGCCTGCGCCAGCTGCTGCGGGCCACCGGCCTCACGCACACCGAGCGGCCCGAGGTGGTGGGCCAGATCATGGCCCGCAACGTGCGGGTGGCCAGTGCCGATCGCCCGCTGGCGGACCTGGTGCCGGTGTTCTCCGAGGACGGCCACCACCACATTCCCATCATCGACGGGAAGCAGCGGCTGGTCGGCATGATCACGCAGACGGACCTGGTGCGGGCGCTGTACCGGTCGGCGGCGTAGCGGCGCCGAGGCCGCGCGCCCGCCAGGCGGCGACCGCCTGTTCGAGGTTGTGGAACATGCGCTCTTCGCCGAGAGCCTCGCCCAGCGGCGATTGCCGGACCATGGCGAACACGCCGGGGTTCATGCCCACCAGCCAGATGGTGACGCCTGCCGCGCGCAGACGTTTTTCGGCTTCGATCCACATCTTGAGCGCGGTGTATTCCAGGTCGAACACGCCGCGCAAGTGCAGCGCCACCACCTGCGGCCGCTGTTCGGCGATCAGTTCGGTGACCTTGCTGCCCAGGCGGTTCGCGTTGGCGAAGAAGATGCGCCCCTCCGGCCGCAACATCAGCAGGCCCGGATAGGTCTCGTCGTGCGGGTGCTCCGAGGAGAGCGCGCGGAACACGTTGGTCCCCGGCTTGCGCGCCAGCACGTGCACCGCCGGGTCCGACACCTGGTACGCCAGCGCCAGCAGCGACACGATGATCGCCACCAGGATGCCTTGCAGCGTCCCGAGCAGCATCACGCCTGCCATCGCCACCAGCGCCCAGGTGAACTCGGTGCGGCGCACCTGGCGGATGGCGCGGAACTCGTGCGGTTCGATCAGCCCGACGGAATAGACTGCCACCACGGCAGCCAGCGTGGCTTGCGGCATGGCGCCGATGAAGGGCGCGAGCAGCAGCAGCGTGGCGAGCGCGAGCGCGGAGGTCACCAGGCCGGCAAGCTGCGAGCGCGCCCCGGCGCGGCGGTTCACTGCCGTCTGCGAGGTGCCGCCGCCGGCCGGCATGGCGCCCAGCAGCGCGCCGGCGGCATTGGCAAGGCCGGTGGCGAGCAGTTCGCGATTGGCTCCGGGCGGTGGTTCGTTGCTTTCGGCGAAAGCGCGCGCCGCGGCGATCGACTCGGTGAAGCTCATGAGGGCGATGCCCGCCGCTGCCGGCGCCAGCGTCGCCAGCAGGTGCCAGTCCGGCAGCGTGGGCGAGGGCAGGCCGGTCGGCACGTTACCCACCGCTTCCACGCCGAAGCGGCCCAGGTCCAGGAACTTCATGGCCAGGATGCCGGCCACCACGGCCACCAGCGGTGCCGGCGCGCGCGGTGACACATGCTCCAGCCCCAGCAGGATGACCACCATGGCGACGGCCACCGCCAACGTTGCCCACGAGGTATGCGGCAGGTTGAGCGCAATCGCGCCGATGTTGTGGACGAAGTCCCCCTTGGTGAAGTGCACGCCCAGCAGCTTGGGGACCTGGTCGACGATGATGACGATGCCGATGCCGGCCTTGAAGCCCACCAGCACCGGCTCGGAGATGAAGTTGGCGATGAAGCCCAGGCGCAGCAGGCCGGCTGCGAACAGCATCACCCCCACCAGCAGCGTCAGCGTGGCGCAGGCGACCGCCAGTGCCGCCGGACCGCCCGCCGCCAATGGCGCCAGGGCGGCCCCGGCCAGGATGGCCAGCGTCGTGGTGGTGCTGACGCTCAGCGGCCGCGAGGTGCCGAGCAGCGCGTAGACCGCCATCGGCACCAGCGCGGTGTACAGGCCCACCTGGACCGGCAGGCCGGCAATGGTGGCGTAGGCCAGCGCCTTGGGGATCACCACCGCGGCGGCAGTCGCCCCCGCCAGCAGGTCGGGGGCCAGCCATTGCGGCTGGTACTGCGCCAGCCATTGCAGCACCGGCAGCCGCCCGCGCGGCGCCTCGGCCAGCAGCGGCAGCTCCCTGTCCATGCCGGCCTCGCTCAGAACTTTTCCTTGATGAACCGGTACGGGTAATCCGGCTCGCGGTACTCACCCGGCTTCTGCCGCTTGGGCAGCACCACCTTGTCCTGCGGCACCGCCTTGTAGGGGATGCGCGAGAGCAGGTCGGTGATGATGTTCAGGCGGCCGCGGCGCTTGTCGTTGGTATGCGCCACCAGCCAGGGCGCGAACTCGGTGTCGGTGGCCTTGAACATGTCGTCGCGGGCGCGCGAGTAGTCGAACCAGCGGCTGTAGGACTTCAGGTCCATGGGCGACAGCTTCCAGGTCTTGCGGCCGTCCTTGATGCGGTCCTGCAGGCGGCGGGTCTGCTCCTGAGGGCTCACTTCCAGCCAGTACTTGAGGAGCAGGACGCCGGAGTCGACGATCGCCTTCTCGATCAGCGGCACGGCCTGCAGGAACTCTTGCGCCTGGGCGTCGGTGCAGAAGCCCATCACCCGCTCCACGCCGGCGCGGTTGTACCAGCTGCGGTCGAAGATGACGATCTCGCCGCCGGCCGGCAGGTGCGGCACGTAGCGCTGCAGGTACATCTGGCTCTGTTGCCGTTCGCTGGGCGCGGTCAGCGCCACCACGCGGAACACCCGCGGGCTCACGCGTTCGGTGATGGCCTTGATGGTGCCGCCCTTGCCGGCGCCGTCGCGCCCCTCGAACACGACGCAGACCTTGGCGCCGGTGTGCTGCACCCATTGCTGCAGCTTCACCAGTTCGACGTGCAGCTTGTAAAGCTCTTCCTCGTACTCGCTGGTCTTCAGCTTGCCCGGCGCCGGCACGGCTTCGATCGGGGCGTGCTTGTCCTTCTTGTCCTTGGCCATGGTGTGGGTCTCCTGGAGAAGACACCATCCCCGGCGGTAGCGCGGCTGGCAATCGGACTTTGGGCCCATGGGCCCCGCAGCGTCAGGCCTGCGCCTGCGGACGCTCCGCGATGCGGAATCGCGGCAAGGCTTGCGGATATTCCCGCGCCAGGAAGGCGATGAGCCCTTCGCGGACCTTGCAGCGCAGGTCCCAGCTGCGGCCGGCGTCGCGCGAGGAAACCAGCACGCGCAGCTGCACCGACTTGTCGGTGAGGTCGGTCACCTGCACGTTGAAGACGCGCTTGTCCCATTCGGGCGCCGCTTCGCAGATGCGCTTGGCCTCGGCGCGGATCGCCTCGATGGGCACTTCGTAGTCGACGTAGAGGAAGGCCGTGCCCAGGATCTGCGAGCCGGTGCGGGTCCAGTTCTGGAAAGGCTTCTCGATGAAGTACTGCAGCGGGATGATCATCCGCCGCTCGTCCCAGATCTTCAGCACCACGTAGGTGCCGGTGATCTCCTCCACCTTGCCCCATTCGCCCTCGATGATCAGCACGTCGTCCAGGCGGATCGGCTGCGAGATCGCCAGCTGCAGGCCGGCGATGAGGTTGGCGAACACGGGTCGCGCCGCGATGCCGCCCACGATGCCCAGCACGCCGGCGGAGGCCAGCAGGCTCGTGCCCACCTGGCGGGCGCTGGGGAACGTCATCAACGCCATCGCACTGCCGGCGATGATCACGACCACCTGCGCGGTGCGCCCCAGCACGTCGGTCTGGGTCTGGATGCGCCGCTGGTCCAGGTTGTCCTCGGTGTCCACCGGGTGCTTCTCGATCACGCCGCGCACCAGGCCGCCGATGGCCGCGTTGGTGAACCAGGTCAGCGAGCCGATCAACAGCAGGGTCGTGAAGTGCCGCACCGTCACCAGGTGCGGCAGCTCCTGCGGCGCGGCCTGCCATACGAGCAGCAGCGCCAGCATGGGGATGGCGGCGGCGCCGGCGCGCTCGGTGGCGTCCAGCATGCACAGGACCAGCGGGTTGCTCCGCGCCAGCCGGCGCAGCGTGGCACGCAGCGCGTGGCGGCCGATGATGGCGGCCACGGTCGCGCCCAGCGCGGCGAACAGCGTGCCGGCCCAGGGATGCCCGTGCAGGTCCGCCATGCCCGGCCCGTCAGGCCTCCGCTTCGGGCTTTCCGGCTTCGCCGGCTTCGGGCTTCCCGGCTTCTTCCACCTGCGTGCCCGGCTTGGTTTCGGGGTCGACCAGGCGCAGCGTGTTCTGGCGCAGTTCGGCCTTCTCGCCGGCGGTGGCGAACTTGCTGTACTTCTTCAACAGGCCGACCAGCTGGCCGTAGATGCGCGGGTTGCCGGCCACGCATTCGCGCTGCTCCAGGAAATCCGATTCGCCGGTGAAGTTGCCGATCAGGCCACCGGCCTCGGTGACCAGCAGCGAGCCGGCTGCCACGTCCCAGGGCGACAGGCCGGTCTCGAAGAAGCCTTCGGTGAAGCCGGCGGCCACGTAGGCGAGGTCGAGCGCCGCCGCGCCCGGGCGGCGCAGGCCCGCCGTGCGCTGCATGACGTCGGACATCATGCGGAGATACACGTTGAAGTTGTCGCCCGGCCGGAAGGGGAAGCCGGTGGAGACCAGCGAGTCCTTCAGCTGGGTGCGCTTGCTCACGCGGAGGCGGCGATCGTTCAGGAAGGCGCCGCGGCCGCGCGTGGCGGTGAAGAGGTCGTTGCGGGTGGGGTCGTAGACCACGGCCTGCTCGACGCGGCCCTTCACGAGCAGCGCGATGCTGACGCAATAGACCGGGAAGCCGTGGATGAAGTTGGTGGTGCCGTCCAGCGGGTCGATGACCCACACGTGGTCCGCGCCGGCGCGGCCATGTTCGCGGCCCGATTCCTCGGCCCAGATGCCGTGGTCGGGGTAGGCCTGCAGCAGCGTTTCGATGATGGCCTGTTCGCTGGCGTGGTCGACTTCGGTGACGAAATCGTTCACCTGCTTCTGCGAGATGCGGACGCTCTCGACGTCGAGCGCGGCCCGGTTGATGATGGCGCCGGCGGCGCGGGCGGCCTTGACGGCCACGTTGAGCATGGGGTGCTGGTTGGACGACATGAGTTGTGCGAAGAGCTGCGCCCGGGACACCAGGCGGGTCGCCTGCCGGCGATGCGACAGGCGGGAGGTTAGCGCGATTTTACCGGCTGGGCTGTCGGAACGCTTCCCGAGGGGATTGCGCCATGTGAAAGCCCGGGTCAGGCGTCCTGCTGGCTGAGCGCGGCACTGGTGCGGCTGACGCGGTTGGCGAGGCCGCGGATCACGTGCCGGTCCAGCGCGCGCGCCAGTTCGGGCCGGTCGCGCTGCATGCGCTGCCAGGCTTCCAGCGTCAGCATCAGCAGCTCGCTTTCCTGCGCCGCGCGCACGCTGGCCGTGCGCGGCTCGCCGGAATAGAGCGCCATCTCGCCGATCATGGAGCCAGCCACCACCTTGGCCAGGCGGAAGGGCTGCTGCACGCCGTTGGCCTTCACCACTTCCAGGCAGCCGCTTTCGATGAAGTACATCTCGGTGGAAGCCTGCGTTTCCGCGAACAGCTGGTCGCCCGCGCGCAGCTGCAGGTTCTGCGTGAAGGCGAGGAAGGCTTCGCGTTCGGCCGCCGCGTCCAGCCAGCGCAGCGCGGGACTGGCGGCGGCGCCGCCGCCGGCGTCCGCCACGGGGCGCAGCGCCAGCACGGCTTCTTCGGCGTGTTCCAGCGCGGTGTCGAAGCTGTCGGTGACCTCCAGCACGCCGGCCGCTTCGGCCGGCAGGTTGGCGTCCAGCACCTGGCGCGCCGCGCTGCTGGCCGCGAGGATGACGCGGCCGCCGCGCTGCGCTTCGGCGCGCACGATGCGGGCGATCACCGTCGCGGCCGAATGGTCCATGCCGCGCGCATGCGAGAAGTCCAGCACCAGCAGGCGGAAGTCCGCGCCGTCGCCGGTGCGGTACCACTCGTAGATCGAGTTGGCGACACCGAAGAACACGTAGCCCTCGAAGCGCCCGACCCGGCAGGTGCTGCCGGCGCTGGAGAGGAACTGCTGGTCCTCCACTTCGCGGATCACGGAACTGCGCACCGTGGCGAGCGTGGTGGCGAGCCGGATGGCTGGCATGCGGCTGTAGGTGACCACGAAGAAGATGCAGGCGGCCAGCAGGCCCACCAGGAAACCCACGACGTAACCGAAGAGGACGACGCACACCAGGATGCCGCCGATCTGCAGCCAGTCGGCGCGCGGCAGCCGCGTGCGCAAGTCCCAGAACCACTGGCGCAGCATGCCCACGCCCAGCACCAGCACCAGGGCGCCCAGCGCCACCTTGGGGATCCAGGCGACCACCCAGGCCAGGCCGAACAGCATGCCCAGGCAGACGAGGGCGCTGACCAGCCCGCTCAGGCGGCCGCCCCCGGTCTGGCGCAGCATGACGCTGCGGCCCACCGACACGGCCAGGACGTAGCCGCCCAGCGCGCTCGCCAGCAGCGTCATCAGCCCGTGCACGCGCAGCGCCGGCTCCAGCCGGAAGTCACGTTGATAGGTGTGCTCCAGGCTGCTCAGGGACAGCAGCACCGTCAGCGTGCCGACGAAGGCCACCGCGATGAAGGACGGCAGCAGCACCGGCAGCTGGTGCAGCAGGGTGGCGTCGACCTGCAGGTGCCAGGGCGCGACCCAGGGCAGGCGGTCGAAGGGCTGGAAGAACCAGGTGTCCGCGGCGCAGGCAGCCACATGCGGGCAGCCGACGCGCGTCACCAGGTTGATGGCCACGCTGACCACGACGATGAACAACGGCACCGCCAGCGCCGGCTTGAAGCGCTTGTTCAGCGCGGCCAGTACGCCGGCCAGCGCCAGGCCGGCCAGCAACTCGGGCCGCCAGGGCTGTTCCAACAGGGCCTGCAGCCCCGCGCGCGTGAGCGGCGTGCCGGCGACGATGTTCAGCGCGCCGCTGGCCATCAGCCAGCCGGCCGAGGCCAGGAAGCCGGCCATCACCTGGAAGGGAATGAAGCGGACCAGCCGCGCCAGCCGGTAGCGCTCGATGGCCAGGTAGGCGACGGCGCAGGTGAAAGACGCGAGGGCGAGCAGCACCAGCGCGTGCTCCAGCATCTGCGGCCCCGGCAGGGCGGCGGCCGTGGCCGTGAGCAGCATGCCGGCGATGACCGACGAGGTGTTGGAGTCCGGGCCGCTGACGATGGTGGGCTCTTCGGAGAACAATCCGTAGAAGCCGCCGACCGCGGCCGTGATCAAGGTTACCGTGATGGCGTAAGGCAGCAGGGGCGCCAGCTGGCCCGAGAACATCAGGGCCGCGTACGAGATGGCGTAGATGACCGCACTCAGGCCCAGGATCAACCCGGCGGACACCTGAACTGCGGCCGCCTTCAGGGTGACAGGACGATCCATGTCAAAAAGTGTAGCGGCCTTGCGTGACAATCCCGTGGTGACCACGCGCTTCATCCTCATCCAGCCTAGCCATGCCGGCAACGTCGGCGCCGCCGCCCGCGCCATGAAAGTCATGGGCTTCGACGACCTCGTGCTCGTGAAGCCCCGCTGGGACGACGTGCTGGAACGCGACGAGACCATCGAGCGCGCGAGCGGCGCGGTGGACGTGCTGCAGAAGGCCCGCGCCGTCGAAACGCTGGAGGAAGCGCTGGAGGGCATCACGCACCTGTGCGCCACCGTGATGACGGCGCGCGACTTCGGTCCGCCCACCCGCACCCCGCGCGAGCACCTGGAGCCGCTGGCACCGCGCGGCGAGTCAGTCGCTTTCCTGTTCGGGTCCGAGCGTTACGGCATGCGCAACGAGGACGTCTACCGCTGCCACGTGGCGCTGCAGATCCCGACCGACCCGGACTACGGCTCGCTGAACCTGGCCGCCGCGATCCAGGTGGTCGCCTACGAATGGCGCCAGTGCCTGGGCGGCTTCGGCGCAGCCCGGCCCCCGGCCACGCCCGCCGCCGACGCGCAGGCGGTGGCGGGATTGCTGGCGCACTGGGAGCAGGCGCTGGTGGAGATCGGCTTCCTGGACCCGAAGGCGCCCAAGAAGCTGATGCCGCGGCTGAACCAGCTTTTCAATCGCGCGCAACCGACCCCCGAGGAAATCCACATCTTGCGTGGTGTCGCCAAGGCCATGGGCGAAGCGGCCAAAAAGGCAAAGCCTTAGACTGTCCGGGCATAAGTAAACACCCCATGTTCAGCCGCTTGCGTTCCGACATCCAGTGCATCCTCGACCGCGACCCTGCCGCGCGCAGCAAGTGGGAGGTGGTCACCTGTTATCCGGGCCTGCACGCTCTGCTGCTGCACCGCGTGGCGCACGGCCTGTGGCTGCGCGATTTCCGCTGGGTGGGCCGGCTCGTTTCGCAGCTTTCGCGCTGGCTGACCGGCATCGAGATCCATCCGGGCGCCAAGATCGGCAATGGCGTCTTCATCGACCACGGCATGGGTGTCGTGATCGGCGAGACGGCGGAGATCGGCGACGGCTGCACCATCTACCAGGGCGTGACCCTGGGCGGCACCTCGCTCACCAAGGGCTCCAAGCGGCATCCGACCTTGGGGCGCAACGTGGTCGTGGGCGCCGGCGCCAAGGTGCTGGGCGGCTTCGAGGTGGGCGATGACGCCGCCATCGGCTCCAACGCCGTGGTGACCAAGCCGGTGCCCCCGGGCGCGACGGCGGTGGGCATCCCGGCGCGGATCATCCAGGCCGAGGACGGCGCGCGGCGCGAGGAAGCCGCGGCCAAGATGGGCTTCTCCGCCTACGGCGTCACGGCCGCCGACGACCCGCTGTCGCAGGCCATGAAGGGCCTGATCGACAACGCCGGCACGCAGGAACACCAGATCGCGTTGCTGTGGCAGGCGATCGAGAAGCTGCAGGCGCGTGGGGAAAACTGCGTGCCGGCCGGCGCGGCGAAGAAGGAGTCGTTCGACTCCGACAAGTACACGCAGCTGGTCGGCAAATAAGGGTTATCGGGGCCGGACCGCGTTCTTCGGCCGCCACCCCTTGCACACCTCGTCGTTCGTCTCGAGGTAGGGGCCGCCGATCAGATCGATGCAGTAGGGCACAGCGGCGAAGATGCCCGGCACGACCTGCCTGCCGTCTTCCTTCAGGCCTTCCAGCGTCTCCTGGATCGCCTTCGGCTGCCCCGGCAGGTTCATGATCAGCGTCTTGCCGCGGATCACCGCGACCTGCCGCGACAGGATGGCCGTGGGCACGAAGCGCAGCGAGATCTGCCGCATCTGCTCGCCGAAGCCGGGCATTTCCTTGTCGGCGACGGCGAGCGTTGCCTCGGGCGTGACGTCGCGCGGCGCCGGGCCGGTGCCGCCGGTGGTGAGCACCAGGGCGCAGCCGGCATCCACCAGTTCGATCAGCGTGGCGCTGATCTTCGCCTGTTCGTCCGGGATCAGCCGTTCCTCGAAGGCCAGCGGGTTCTTCAGCGCCTTGCCCAGCCAGTCCTTCAGCGCGGGCAGGCCCTTGTCCTCGTAGACGCCGGACGAAGCCCGGTCGCTGATCGAGACGATGCCGATGCGGGCGGCGGCTAAATCACTCATCTTCGTTTTCTTCCTGCTCCAGCCGTTCGCGCACGATCTGGAAGATTTCGCGGAAGGCCCGGCCCTTGCGCGGCACTTCGCCGCGCGAGACCTGGTCCTGCGTGGGCGCGGCGTCCTTGCGGGCCTGGCGGACCAGCGCGCGCAGCTGCTGCGCGTCGGTGTCGGGGTGGGCGGACAGCCACTGCTGCAGGGCGTCGTCGCTGGCGACCAGCTCGTCGCGCCAGCGTTCGGCGGCGTGCAGGGCCAGGGTCTGCTGTGCGGAGCCACCGCGCTGTTCTTCCAGCGCGTCGCGCGCGGCCTGCAAGGTGGCCTCGTCCTGCTGGCGCATCAGCTTGCCGACGTACTGCATCTGGCGGCGGCGGCCCTCGAAGTTGGTGATGCGCTTCAGGTCGGCCAGCGCGGACACCAGCTGTTCGGGCAGTTCGAGGCGCGTGAAGAGGTCTTCGCGCAGGGTCAGCAGCGCTTCGCCGAGCTTCTGGAGTTCGGTGCTTTCCTTCTTCAGGTCGGTCTTGCTCGGCTCGCCGCCGGTCACTTCGGCCTTCAGCTGGAGGTCGAGCTCGCTGCCTTCGGCCACGAAATGGCCTTTGACGTAGTAGCCCTTCTTGGGTTTGCGGGACATGGGGTATGCGAAAGAGGGCTGCACGGCCGCAGCGGCCGTGCTCTGCAAAGTATCATAGCCCGCCATGAAGAACGAACCCGCGCAAGCCGCCCACGGCTTCAGCTACAGCCGCTCCGAATTCGAGGAACTGGTGGATTTCGCGCTGGACCATGCCCGCAAGCTGGGCGCGACCAACTCCGGCGCCGAAGCCTCCGAGGGCTGCGGTCTCAGTGTCTCGGTCCGCAAGGGAGAACTGGAAACGGTCGAGCGCAACCGCGACAAGTCCCTCGGTGTCACCGTCTACGTGGGCAACCAGCGTGGCAATGCCAGCACTTCCGATTTCTCGCGTCCGGCCATCCAGCGCACGGTGCAGGCCGCCTACGACATCGCCCGCTTCACCGCCCAGGACCCGGTGGCCGGCCTGCCCGACCTCGATGACGTGGCCCCGGCCGGCGCCCAGCCCGACCTGGACCTCTTCCACCCCTGGGACGTGACCAGCGAGCAGGCCGCCGAGCTGGCCCTGCGCTGCGAGCGCGCGGCCCTGCAGACCGACAAGCGCATCACCAACAGCGAAGGCGCCGGCGTTTCGGCGCAGCAGAGCCACTTCTTCAGCGCCCACACGCACGGCTTCCGTGGCGGCTATGCCAGCTCGCGCCACTCGATTTCGGTGGCGCCCATCGCCGGCAAGGGCGACGGGATGCAGCGCGACGCCTGGTACAGCTCCATGCGTTCGGCCGCGGAACTGGCTTCGCCGGAAGCCGTGGGCCGCTACGCCGCCGAGCGCGCGCTGGCCCGCCTGAAGTCGCGCAAGATCCCGACGCGCGAATGCCCGGTGCTGTTCGAGTCGCCGCTGGCTGCCGGCCTGCTGGGCGGCTTCGTGCAGGCCATCAGCGGCGGCTCGCTGTACCGCAAGAGCACCTTCCTGCTGGATTCGCTGGGCAAGCAGGTCTTTCCGGAGCACGTGCACATCGACGAGGACCCCTTCGTCCAGCGCGGCAAGGGCAGCGCGGCCTTCGACGAGGAAGGCGTGCGCACGCGGGCCCGCAAGGTGGTCGACGCCGGCCGGGTGGAAGGCTACTTCCTCAGCAGCTACTCGGCCCGCAAGCTGGGCATGAAGACCACCGGCAACGCCGGCGGCTCGCACAACCTGTCGCTGACCTCGCGCCTGACGCAGCCCGGCGACGACCTGGTGCAGATGCTGAAGAAGCTGGGCACCGGCCTGTTCGTCATCGAGCTGATGGGGCAGGGCGTGAACTACGTGACCGGCGACTATTCGCGCGGCGCCAGCGGCTTCTGGGTGGAGAACGGCGAGATCGCCTTCCCGGTGCAAGAGATCACGATCGCCGGCAACCTGAAGAACATGCTCATGGGCATCCAGGCCGTCGGCGCGGACGTCTACAACTACGGCGCCAAGACCGTGGGCTCGATCCTCATCGACAAGATGAAGGTGGCCGGGTCCTGAGACCCCGGCCTCCGATAGCCGCTACTTCACTGCCACGGGCTCGCCGAGCCCCTGCCAGGTCTTGCCGTCGAACTTGACCAGTTGCATGGTCTGGAACAGCGCGAAGTCGTTCGGGCCGGTGGTGACCGTCACGCCAGGCAGCGCCAGCGGGATCTGGTAGTTCTTGAAGCTCGCAGCCTGCTTCATCAGGTTCTCGCGCGTCAGGTTGCTGCCGCACATCTTCAGCAGCTCGGTGGTGAGCTGCGCCACCATCATCCCGTAGGTGGCCTGGCCGTCGGCCGGGTCGCCATCGGGCACGCGCGCCTTCATGAAGGCGAAGTAGTCCTTCATCGCCGGGTCGTTGGCCCACTTCGGGTCGGTCGGGTCCTTGAAGTACTGCATGGAGACCAGGCCCACCGACTTGTCCAGGCCCGCGGGCTTCAGCACGGCGCCCACGCTTGCCGACACCTGGTTCAGGTAGTGCACCGGCTTCCAGCCGACGTCCGCCACCTTGCGGATCGCCTGCGCCGCGAACTTGGGCGTGGTGATGTTGAAGAAGACGTCGGCGCCCGAGGACTGCAGCGTGACGATCTGCGAATCGACGGTGGGGTCGGTGACCTCGTAGGTCGCGGTCTTGATGACCATGGCCTTGCCCTTGTCGCCCAGGCCGTCCATGAAGCCCTTGAGGTAGTCCTTCCCGTAGTCGTCGTTCTGGTAAAGGATGGCGATCTTCGCGTTCGGGTGGTTGCGCAGGATGTCCGCCGCATAGAGCCTGGCTTCGGCCTGGTAGCTGGGGTTGAAGCCCATGGTCCAGGGGAAGTCCTTGGGGTCGTTCCACTTGCTCGCACCGGTGGCCAGGAAAAGGTGCGGCACCTTCTTCTGGTTCATGTACTTGTGGATGGCGGAGTTCGACGGCGTGCCCAGCGTGCTCACCGTGAACAGCACTTCGTCCTGTTCCACCAGCTTGCGGATCATCTCCACCGCCTTGGGCGGGCTGTAGCCGTCGTCCAGCGAGATGTAGTCGATCTTGCGGCCGTTGATGCCGCCCTGCTCGTTGAGCATCTTGAAGTAGGCCGCCTCCACCTTGCCGATGATCCCGTAGGCCGATGCGGGCCCGCTGTACGGGATGGTGTTGCCGACCTTGATCTCGGTGTCGCTGGCGCCGGGCCCGTACTGTTTCTGCTGCGCCGCGGCGGGGGCGGCGGCCAGGGCGAGCCCCAGTGCGGCCCACAGCATGCGGTTCTTGATGGCCATAGGGAGTCCTTTCAGGGAGAGGAAACGGCGATCACCCCGCCGCGGAGTCCCGGCGTCGCCGCAGCCGCTGCGACGCCAGGCGCAAGGCACCCGCGATGCCCGTGGGCATCACGTACATGAAAAGGATCATCAGCGCGCCATAGATGGCCCAGGGCGCGGCCTTGGAGATGCTGTCGGCGACATTGGGGACGAACTGGATGAACAGCGCGCCCCAGAACGCGCCGGTGATGGAAGCCAGCCCGCCCACCACCATGCCCACCAGCAGCGAGATGGACAGGAAGATGGTGAAGCTGTCCGGCGCGACGAAGGCCACCGCGATCGCCCCCAGCGCGCCCGCCACGCCGGTGAACAGCGCGCTGACGCCGAAGGCGAGCGACTTGTACAGGGCGTTGTTGATGCCCATGGTGGAGGCGGCGATGGGCTGGTCGCGGATGGCGATGAGCGCGCGGCCCACGCGCCCGCGCAGCAGGTTCCAGCCGATCGCGAACATCACCACGGTGACGGCCAGCGTGAACAGGAACAGCCAGCGATCCGGGTTGAGCTTCAGCCCGAAGATGTCCGCGATGGGCGGATCGGGCTTCATCAGCGAGATGCCTTGCACGCCGCCGGTCCAGTGCTCCAGCCCCTTGTATTTCAGCAGCTGCGGCAGGCAGACGCCCAGCGCGAAAGTGGCAAGCGCGAGGTACACGCCTTCGAGGCGCAGCGCCGGCAGCCCGAACAGGAAACCCGCCAACAGGCACACCGCACCCGCAATCGGGATGCAGGCCCAGTAAGGCACGTTGCCCTGGTCCATGAGGATGGCGGTGACGTACGCGCCGATCGCATAGAAGGCGCCGTGCCCCAGCGAGATCTGGCCGTTGTAGCCGGTGAGGATGTTCAGCCCCAGCAGCGCGATGGCGTAGATCAGGACCATCGTGAACTGGAAGACGCGGTAGTTGCTGACCAGGAAGGGCAGGGCGCAGGCGGCCAGCAGCAGCACCGCGACGCAGATCACCACGCGCGGCGACCAGCCCCGAACGCCGCCGGCCGCGTTGCCGGAGACGTTTTGCAGGGGCGCGAGGTCGGTGCTCACGGCGGACATGGCATCACACCCGCTGGACGATCGTGCGCCCGAAGATCCCGGCGGGCTTCACCACCAGCACGCCGACGATCAGGACCAGGGCCACGGTCAGCTTCAACTCCGTCCCGATCACGTACGCGCCTACCAGGTTCTCCAGCACGCCGACGATGAAGCCGCCCGCCACCGCGCCGCCGGGGCTGTCGATGCCGCCCATCAGGGCCGCCGCGAAGGCGTAGAGGATGACGCCCGTCATCATGTTGGGATCGAGGAACACGATGGGCGCGACCATCATCCCCGCGGTCGCGCCGATCGCTGCGGCCAAGCCCCAACCGAGGGCCAGCATCCAGCCTACGCGGATGCCCACCAGCCGGCTCGACTCCGGGTTCTGCGCCGCCGCCCGCATGGCCAGGCCCAGCGGCGTGAAGCGGAAGAACAGGAACACGAGCAGCAGGACGCACAAGGTCACGACAATCGCGCCCAGCTCGTGCCAGGAAACGATGTGCAGCCCGAAGGGCGGCCCACTCGGGAAGGGACTGGGGAAGCTCTTGATCGTGTACGTGAAGATCCACCCAGCCAGCGAGTTCAGGATCAACAGCAGGCCGATGAACACGACGACCACCGTCAGCACCGGCGCACGCTCCACCGGCCGGATGATGATGCGCTCGATGGCCACGCCCAGCACGAAGGCCAGCACCACGGTGGACCCGAAAGCCGCCCAGTAAGGCCAGCCCGCCTGCAGCATCGTCCAACAGAGATAGGTCGCGAACATCGCCATCTCACCTTGCGCGAAGTTCACCAGGCGCGTGGCGTTGTGGATCATCACCAGCGCCAGCGCCAGGCTGGCGTAGATGCCGCCGGTGGCGAGGCCGCTGACCACCTGGTGCAGGAAGGCTTCCATCAATACCCCAGGTAGGCGCGGCGCACCGCGTCGTCGTTCATCAGGTCGGTGCTGCGGCCGCTGCGCACGATGCGGCCGGTCTCCAGCAGGTGCGCGCTGCCGGCCAATTTCAGCGCCATCGCGGCGTTCTGCTCCACCAGCAGGATGCTGACCTGCTGCGTGGCGTTGATGTCGCGCATCACCTCGAAGATGTCCTTCACCACCAGCGGCGCCAGGCCGAACGAAGGTTCGTCCAGCAGCAGCAGGCGCGGATGCAGCATCAGCGCGCGCGCCACCGCCAGCATCTGCTGCTGGCCGCCGCTCAAGGTGCCGGCCTGCTGGTGCCGCCTTTCCTTGAGGATGGGAAAGAGCGTGTACATGCGCTCGTAGTCCTGCGCCAGGCTGGCCGCACTGCGGTCGCGGCGCGCATAGGCGCCCAGGCGCAGGTTCTCTTCGGTCGTGAGATCGGTGAAGGTGCCGCGGCCATCGGGCACGTGCGCGACGCCCAGCCGCGTGATGTCTTCCGTGGCCTTGCCGGTGATGCGCTGGCCGTCGAACAGGACGTCGCCGCTCGCCTGCACCATGCCGCAGATGGCGCGCAAGGTCGTGGTCTTGCCGGCGCCGTTGGCGCCGAGCAGGGCGGTGATGTGGCCTTCCTCCAGGCTGAAGTCCAGGCCGTGCAGCACCTCGGTGGGACCGTAACCCGCGTGCAAGTTGCGAACTTCGAGCAGCGGGGTGGTCATGTCAGCCTTGCGTCCCCAGGTAGGCCTGGATCACGTCGGGGTGGTTGCGCACCTCCTGCGGCGTGCCCTCGGCGATCTTGCGGCCGAAGTTGAGCGCGACGACCTGGTCGGACACGCTCATCACCAGGCCCATGTGGTGCTCGACCAGCAGCACGGTGAGGCGGAACTGGTCGCGGATGGAACGGATGAGGCTGCCCAGCGCGCCGACCTCTTCGTGGTTGAGGCCGGCGGCGGGCTCGTCCAGCAACAGCAAGGTGGGTTCGCTGGCCAGCGCCCGCCCCAGCTCCACGCGCTTGCGGGTGCCGAAGGGCAGGTCGGCCACGCGGCGGTCCGCCACCGCTTCGAGCCCGAGGAAGCGCACCAGCTCCGCGGCGCGGCGGCTGCTGTCGGCCTCCTCGGCGCCCACGCCGGGCAGGCGCAGCGCGTTGGCGAGGAAGCCCTTGCGGGTGCGGGCGTGGCGGCCCACCTTGATGTTGTCCAGCACGCTCATGGTGGAGAACAGCGCCAGGTTCTGGAAGGTGCGGGCTATGCCCAGGCGGGCGATGCCGTGGCGCGGCACGCCTTCGAGGGCCTGGCCGTCGAAACGGATCGAGCCCTGGGAGTAGCCGTAGAGGCGCGACAGGCAGTTGAAGAGGGTGGTCTTGCCGGCGCCGTTGGGGCCGATCAGGCCGGCGATCTGACCCTTGCGCACGTCGAAGGACACGCCGTCCAGGGCCGTGATGCCGCTGAAGCGCACGGTGACGTCCCGCACCGACAGCAGCGGGCCGTCGGCGCCCGGGCGGGAAACGGTGCGATCAGCTGGCGAGACGGGCACGCGCTGGACCTCCGGCCTGGCGAGGGGGTGGCGAATGCTTTCACCAAAGCGCCGCCCGGCCGGATGGGGGTTTCCCCAAGGGGTGTCGCGCAGGTGCCTCGCGCGGTCCCAGGCCGCGCTTGTGGCCTCAATACCGGGTCGTGAGCATCAGCACGCCGGCGCTGCCGTTGTTGCAGTTGATGCAACCCGCCGGGCTCGCGTCCGACGAGACCGGCACGAAGACGAGCCCCGAGGCCGGGTCGACCGCGACCGAGTGTGCGTTGTTGCCGGTTGCCACCTTGGACAGGATGGTTCGCGTGCCCGCATCGATGGTGATCAGGCGCGGCGTGCACGCAGCCGCGCCGTTGGCCACGCAGGACCCGCCCGAGGACAGGCCGTTCGGGGTCCACCGGCTGGCCGCCGAGAAGTAGCGGTTCTGGCCGGCGTCGTACTCCAGCTGGTCACCGCCGCCCGCATTGAGCGTGGTGACCATCACGCCGGTGTTGCGGTTGAAGATCTCCACCAGCAGCGGCGCGCCCGCCGTGCCCTCGCGGCAGTTGACGGCGATGTCGGTGCCGGGCCCCAGTGCGAGCCCGGTCGGATCGCAATTGCCCTCGGAGTAACCCACCGCGCCGGCCAGCGTGGTGTAGTTGACCGTCGCGCCGGCAGCGATGCCGCGGATGGACGCGCCGGGAATCGAGATCAGCTCGCCGTTCGGGTTGGCGGTGGTGCCGTCGTTGTTGATGAAGAAGGTGTCGGACGCCGTGTCGTACTGGCACTCCTCGAGGCCGGCGGTCGCATTGCCCGCGGGATCGACGAAATTGATCTGCGCCACGATCATCTGCGTCTGCGTGTTGATGACGGTTACCCACGGCGGGCTGCCTTCCGGCGTGGCGATGAAGTACAGGTTGTGGGTCGGATCCACGCAGCCCTCGTCGGCGCGCACGTTCTGGTTGCCCACGACGATCGTCTTGATGATCGTGTTGGTCGAGGGATCGATGATCTTCACCGAGTTCACGTCACCCACGTAGATGAGGTTGCCCACGGCGTTGATGCCATCGGGCCCCGACACGGCGTTGCTGGCGCCGGTGCCGGCGAAGGCATTGGCGCCGGTGCCCTTGATCTGCGCCACCTGCGCGCCGGAACCCGTGTCGAACACGTCCACGGACGCATTGGTGCGGTCGGTGAAGTAGTAGCGGTTGCCCACCACCATGCCCAGGTCGAAGCCGAAGTTGGTGGTGGGGCCGGCGCCCTGCACGGGCAGCAAGGTCGACGCCAGCGGTTTCGGCTGCAGGGAGCCGCCGCCCCCGCCGCCTCCGCAGCCCGCGAGAAGACCCGTGATCAGGGCTGCCAACATCCATGTTGTGTTTCGCATGTCGCTCTCCTGAAGTGGATGCCACGCGGACGCACTCCCTCCGCAAAGGCCGGAAAACGGTACACACGGTTTTTGCGGGGGGCAATGGCGGCTCATGGCGCACGCCCATTCCCCCCTCGGAGAGGCTGGCGATTTACATGCGCTGGGGATAGGGACTTGCCTGGCGGGCTGACCCTGTGCTGACTTGGCTCACCCGAGCGTGATCTTCCGGATCTTCCGGTTCCCCATGTCCGCCACATAGAGCACGCCATCGCCTCCCAGGGCCACCCCCGTCGGCAAACTGAAGCTCGCGCTTGCCGCGGCGCCATCGTCATCGCCGGACTCTCCGGTCCCCGCGAGCACGCTCGTCACGCCATCCGGCGAGACCTTCAGGATGCGGTTGCCATAGGTATCCGCGACATAGCGGTTCCCTTCAGCATCCACAGTCTCCTCCTGCGGAAGCGGAAAGTCCGTCGGGTCCTCCTCCAGCGTGAACACCAGCCCGCCCGCGATCAGGCGCGTCATGCTGTTGTTGCCGTAGTCGGCGACGTGCACCTGCGCGTCACCGTCGATGGCCACCGCGTGCGGGAAGGTGAACTGCGCGGAGAGCGCCATGCCATCGGTGTTGCCGAATTCGCCGGAGCCGGCGAAGGTGGTGACGCAGGGGCACCGGCTTGCGGCCTGCGCCATGGGCGCGCTGCCGGCCCCACCGCCGCAGCCGGCGGCGAGCGCGGCCGCCAGGGCGGCAGCCAGCGTGAAGCTTCGCGTCGTGCGATCCATGCCGCAAGATAGTGCAGCGCGCCGGCTCGCGCCAGCATGGCATCGACGGCGCATCGGGCAAGGGAAGCGCGTCTCAGTCGATCATTTCCGCCGTGATGAGCAGTTCCGCCGGGATGGTGATTCCCAACTGGCCGACCGCCTTGCACGGCGTCATCCCCTCGGCGGTGGTGGCGCCGCGGTTGGCGCGCGTGTATTCTGCACGGCAGCAGCAGCCCAGCCATGAACAGCTCCTTCCTGCGCCGGATGCGGATCCTGCCCAGCTCGCTCGGACGCAAGTACGCGATCTACTTCGTGGCGGTCGTGGGAACCGCCCTGCTGGTGAGCGGCCTGGTGCAGCTGTCCTTCACCTACCGCGAGAACCAGTCCGCGGTGCTGAACCTGCAGGCCGAGAAGGCGGCGTTCGCCGCGTCGCGCATCGAAGCCTACGTGCGCGAGATCGAGCACCAGATGGGGTGGATGCGCTTTCCCCGGCCCGCGGGCACGGGCGAGGACCAGGTCCGGCTGGACTTCCTGAAGCTGCTGCGCCAGGTCCCTGCCATCACGGACCTGATGCTGCTCGATGCCCAGGGGCACGAGCGCCTCAAGGTGTCGCGGCTCAGCGCCGACCGCGTCGACCCGGCGGCCGACCACTCGCGCGATCCGCGCTTCGTGCTGCCGCGCCAGGGCGAGACCTATTTCGGCCCGGTCTCCTTCCGCAAGGAGACGGAACCCTACATGACGATCGCCGTGGCCGAAGGCGGCCACGCGGGCGGCGTCATCGTGGCCGACGTGAACCTGAAGTTCATCTGGGACGTGATCTCGCAGATCAAGGCGGGCGAGAACGGCAGCGCCTATGTGGTGGATGCCGATGGCCGCCTCATCGCCCATCCGGACATCAGCCTGGTGCTGCGCAAGCTGGATCTCTCGGCGCTGCCGCAGGTCGCGAGCGCGCGCTCGCACGAGGATCGGACGCCGCGAGTGACGCACGGACCCGATGGCGCCCAGGTGCTGTCGGCGCACGCCGAGATCCCCTCGCTGCACTGGCTGGTGTTCGTGGAGCAGCCCGTCTCCGAGGCGCTGGGGCCGGTGTACGCGGCGCTGCGCCGGACGGGCCTGCTGCTGCTCCTGGGCCTGGCGCTCGCGGTGCTGGCCAGCATCTACGTCTCGCGCCGCATGGCCAAGCCCATCATGGCCATCGGCGAGGGCGCCAGCGTGCTCGCCGGCGGCGACTTGTCGCATCGCATCGAGATCCGCACCGGGGACGAGCTGGAAGGCCTGGCGGGCCAGGTGAACCACCTCGCGGCGACGCTGGGCGACCTGTACGGCAACCTGGAGCGCAAGGTGGACCTCCGAACCGAGGAACTGAGCGAAGCGCTGCGCGAGATCCGGCGCAAGAGCGCCGAGCTGGAAGTCGCCGGCCGGCACAAAACCGAGTTCCTCGCCAGCATGTCGCACGAACTGCGCACGCCGCTCAACGCCATCATCGGCTTCTCGGAGGCGCTGCTGGAGCGGATGTTCGGCGAGCTGAACGAAAAGCAGGCGGACTACCTGGCCGACATCCATGCCTCGGGCGTGCACCTGCTGTCCCTGATCAACGACATCCTGGACCTCTCCAAGATCGAAGCCGGACGCATGGACCTGGAGCTGTCCCGCTTCGACGTGCCGGCGGCGCTGCAAAGCACGCTGTCGCTGATGCGGGAGCGCGCGAGCCGCAGCCGCGTGGCCCTGCGCCTGGACTGCGACAAGGTGCCCCGGCAGTGGGTGGCGGACGAGCGCAAGTTCAAGCAGATCATGATCAACCTGCTGTCCAACGCGGTGAAGTTCACGCCTGCCGGGGGCGAGGTGAGCGTCAGCGCCGCCACGGCGGCGGACGCGCTGGAGATCGCGGTGCAGGACACGGGCATCGGCATCAAGGCCGAAGACCAGGAGCTCGTGTTCGAGGAGTTCCGCCAGGCCAGCGGCGCCCATCCGGGCAAGGTGGAGGGTTCGGGCCTCGGCCTGGCCCTGGCACGCAGGCTGGCGGAACTGCACGGCGGCACGATCCGGATGCAAAGCCAGGTGGGCCAGGGATCGACTTTCGTCGTCCGGCTGCCGCAGCAGGAGGTTGCATGAATTCCATCCTGATCGTCGAGGACAACGACCGGAACATGAAGCTGTTTCGCGACCTGCTGCAGTTCGCCGGCTACCGCACGATCGAGGCCAGCACCGGCGCGCAGGGGCTGGCCGCGGCCAGGCAGCACCAGCCGGACCTGGTCCTGATGGACATCCAGCTGCCCGACACCGACGGCGTGGCGGTGCTGCGGTCCATCCGCGAAGAAGCCGGCCTGCGGATGCCCGTGCTCGCGGTGTCGGCCTCGGTGATGCCGGACGACCAGCAGCGCGTCGTCGTCTCCGGCTTCGACGGCTTCATCACCAAGCCGATCCACGTGAAGTCCTTCCTGGCTACCGTGAAGCAGGCGCTGGAGGCCCGGGCATGAAGCCGGCCCGCATCCTGGTGGTCGACGACACGCCTTCCAACGTGAAGCTGCTGGTGGACATGCTCGGCGCCGCAGGGTACGCAGTGGAGTCCGCGGCCGACGGCGAGCAGGCATTGCGGGCGATCGAAGCCGAAGCGCCGGATCTGGTCCTGCTCGACGTCATGATGCCCGGGCTCGACGGCTTCCAGGTCTGCCAGGCGCTGCGGGCCGATGCGAGGACGGCCTTGCTGCCGGTCGTGCTCGTGACCGCGCTGGATGCGCGCGAGGACCGGGTCCGCGGCCTGGACGTGGGCGCCGACGATTTCCTGACCAAGCCGATCAACCGGCCGGAGCTGCTGGCGCGCGTGCGCTCGCTGCTGCGCATCAAGACCCTGCACGACCAGGTGGAGGTGCAGAAGCGGGAGCTGGCGGACTGGAACCTGCGCCTGGAGCAGCGCGTGAAAGAGGGCGTCGAGGAACTGCAGAAGCTGTCCTACCTGAAGCGCTTCTTCTCGCCGGCCGTGGCCGACCTGATCCTCAGCGGACAGCTGGACGCCATGCGCAGCCACCGCAGCGAGATCGTGGTGGTGTTCCTGGACCTGCGCGGATTCACGGCCTTCTCCGAAAGCGTGGACCCCGAGGACGTGCACACCGTGCTGCGCGAGTACCACCGGCAGATGGGCGCCCTGATCATGAAGCATCAAGGCTCCGTGGAGCACTTCGCGGGCGACGGCATCATGATCTTCTTCAACGATCCGGTGCCGGTGGACAACCCCGCGGCGCGCGCGATCCGGATGGCGCTGGAAATGCATGCCGTCTTCGCCGAGCTCGCGCAGGAGTGGGCGAGCATGGGCTACGAGCTCGGCATGGGCGTCGGCATCGCGCAGGGCTATGCAACGATGGGGCTGATCGGATTCGAAGGGCGCCTGGACTATGGCGCCGTGGGCGCGGTTTGCAACCTGGCGGCGCGCCTGTGCTCGGAGGCGGCCGCGGGCGAAACACTGGTGCAGCAGCGCGCGGCGGCGCGGGCCGGCGAGGTTGCGCCGTTCGAGAAAGCCGGAGCGCTGGAACTCAAGGGCTTTCCGCGGCCGGTGCAGGTGCTGCGGATCGCGCGGTGAGGGCTGGTTGCTCCTTCCAACGACGGAGGTGGTTCGATGATTCATCGACGTTCCCTGGTCCTGGCGTCCGGGGCGCTGCTCGCGACGCTCGAGGCGCTGGCGCAAGCCGCCGGCAAGGTCTACCGGGTTGGCTGGTTCGGGTTCACCGCCTACAACTCGCCGGACGACCAGCGCTTGCTGAATGTCTTCACGCAGAGGCTGGGCGAGCTTGGCTTCGCGGAAGGCCGCAACCTCGTCTTCGAGTGGCGCTACGCCGAAGGCCGGATGGAGCGCTATGCCGACTTCGCGGCCGAAATGGTCAGGCTCAAGGCGGACCTCGTCGTCGCCTTGAGCACGCCCGCGATCCGGGCGGTCATGGCGGCCAGCCGCAGCCTGCCGATCGTCGCGTTCCCGGTGCCGGATCCCGTGCGTGCGGGCCTGGTCACGAGCCTGGCGCGGCCCGGCGGACAGCTGACGGGCATGGCGAACTTCCCCGACGACCTGGTGCCCAAGCGCCTCGAACTGCTGAAGGCGGCGCTGCCGGCAGCGGCGCGGGTCGCGTACCCCGGCTCGCCTGCCAGCCTGCTGCTCGCCCATGGAAGCGAGGCCAAGGTCGCAGCGGTGCAAGCCGCGGAAGACGAGGAGGCGCGCGTGCTGGGCGTGAACTTGCTGCGCCTGGACCTGGATTCGGCGGCGGGCTTCGAGAAGGTGGCAGCCGCGCTGCGCCGCGAGCGGCCGGACGCGATCATCCTGCAGATCACGCCGGTCAACATGGCCTTGCAGCGCGAATGGATCGCGCTCTCCTCGGAGCTGCGGGCGCCCCTTTTCGTCGCCCATCGCGGCTTCGGGGGAATGCTGTCCTACGGCCTCGACTTCTTCGCCACCGCCCGCAAGGTGGCGGAGTACGTCGCGAAGATCCTGGGTGGCGCGAATCCCGGCGAACTGCCGATGGAGCAGCCGATGAACTTCGAATTCGTGATCAACCTGAAGGTCGCCCGGGCGATGGGCATCACGATCCCGGAAGCGGCGCGGCTGCGGGCGGACGAGGTGATCGAGTGAGGGGGTGGAGCGGGCGATGGGAATCGAACCCACGTCTTGAGCTTGGGAAGCTCAGGTCCTGCCATTGAACGACGCCCGCGGTTCAGCCGTGGATTCTACTAGGCTCGGGGCGGGGCTCCGCTCAGCGCCTCTTCTTGCGCAACGCAGACGGCTGATGCGCCGCCTGGCCGCCTGTCTTTTTGCTTTGCACCAGGTACTCCGGATTGTCCGCGGACGCAGCCACGTCGCGCGCGGCATTCGATTCACCGCATCAATACTTTCGTAGTGCTCGAGCAGCCCTGCCACCCCGCCACCGGCACAACCTTCCCCTTCGCCAACCCCGCCATCGCCGCCAGGAACTCCTTCGCCTCCACTGGCTTCGCCACATAGCAATCGAAGCCATTGCGCGTAGCGCGGGCCCGGTCCTCGGTGCGCGCAAAGGCGCTCAGCACCATCGCGGGCACGCGCGCCAGCTCCGGGTCCGGCATTCCGCGCACGCGCCGGATCAATTCGAAACCGTCCACGCCCGGCATCCCGATGTCGCTGACCAGGACGTCCGGCCGGCCCTCGGCCAGCACGCGCAAGGCCTCTTCGGCTCCGCCGGCCAGCAGCACCTCGGCGCCGCACGCCAGCAGCAGCTGGTTCACCACCTGCCTCGCGTCCGGCTCGTCATCCACCACCAGGATGCGCATGCCGGAAAAATCGACCGGCGCCAACGCGAGGCTGGTCGCGATGGCGGGCGCAGCGTCGGCGGAACACGGGGCGTTCCCGTGCACGTTGGCCAGCGGCAGGCGCAGCGAAAAGACCGAGCCCCGGCCCAGCCCCTCACTGGCCGCAGCCACGCTCCCTCCATGCAACTCCACCAGCTGCCGCACGATCGCCAGGCCGATGCCGAGCCCGCCGTGCACGCGTGTCGTCGAAGCATCGGCCTGCCGGAAGCGGTCGAACACGTGCGGCAGGAAAGCCGCCTCGATGCCGCCGCCGTTGTCCTCGACGACCACCAGCGCTTCGCCTTCCACGCGGGTCAGCCGCACGTCGACGCGCCCGCCTTCGGGCGTGAACTTGACGGCGTTGGACAGCAGGTTCCACAGGATCTGCTGCAGCCGCGCCGGATCGCCGCTCACCTGCCCGAGATCGCGCTCGATGAAGGCGCCCAGCTCGATGCGCTTGGCGGCGGCGGCCGGCCGGGCCGATTCGACCGCGGCTTCGACCACCGCGGCCGGGTCCACCATCTGCAGCTCCAGCCGCACCTTGCCGGCCACGATGCGGCTCATGTCCAGCAGGTCTTCGATCAGCTGCGCCTGCAGCCGGGCGTTGCGCTCGATCGTGTCGATCGCCTTCTGCAAGGTGGCTTCGTCGCGCTTCAGGCGCAGCAGCTGCGCCCAGCCCAGCACCGCGTTCAGCGGCGTCCGCAGCTCGTGCGAGAGCGTCGCCAGGAACTGGTCCTTCAGGGCGCTGAGCCGTTCGGCCTCGACGCGCGCTGCGCTTTCCTGCTCCAGCAGTGCCTGCCGCTCGCCGGCGGCGCGCTCCAGCAGCGCAAGGCCTTGCGCGCGCGCTTCGAGCTTCGCGTCGTACACCGACGCCAGCAGGGCCACCGGCAGGATGGCGAAGGTCGCCACGATCACCAGCGAGGCCAGTTCACTCACGCTGAAGGAACCGGTTACCGCGCCGCAGATGGTCCCGGCCGGGAACTGGGCGGCGGCCATGCCCGTGTAGTGCATGCCCGCGATGGCGGCGCCCATCACGACGGCGGCAATTGCGCGGAAGGCCCACACGTGCGGCGTGGCGTTGCTGCGCAGGCGGAACGCGATCCACAGCGAGGCGCCGGCGGCGGCGATGGCGATGGCCACCGAGGCCGCCACCAGCCGCCAGTTCCAGACGATCGCGGGGTCCATCCGCATGGCGCTCATGCCCACGTAGTGCATGGCGTTGATGCCGCCTCCAAGCAGTACGGCGGACACCGCCAGGTGCCGCACGTCCGGCCGCGGCTGGCGCACCTGCCAGAGCGCCAGAGCCGCGACGGGCACCGGGATCATCCACGACAGCAGCGTGATACCGAAGTCGTACCCGAGCGGGATCGGCAACTGGAACGCCAGCATGCCGACGAAGTGCATGGCCCAGATCCCGGTCGCCATGGCAAACGCGCCTCCCACGATCCACCAGCGCGCCGCCGCCCGTGGCGCGTGGGACACGCGCTCGACGACGGTCAGCGCGGTGTAGGAGGAAAGAATCGCCACCAGGACGGAGGCGAGTACCAGTGAAGCTTCATACTGGCCGTACAGCATGGCCCCGTTGTATAGCGGAGCCAGCGCTGCGACAAGCGATGCGAACGATGCCGTGGCGTGACGGACACTCTCCCTGTGTCGACCCTCGCTCGCGTGTTACGAGCCGTTGCGGCCCGCGGCCAGGTCCGCCAGCTCCCGCCGCACCCTGGCGACGACCGGCGCCCAGTCATCCGGCGCCTCCTGCCGAAACAAGCGCAGCGTCGGATACCACGGCGAATCATCCCGCCCCAGCATCCACCGCCAGTCCGGCATGTACTGCAGCATCACCCACACCGGCCGCCCCAACGCGCCAGCCAGGTGAGCGACGCTCGTGTCCGGCGCGATGACCAGGTCCAGCGCCTCCATCATGGCTGCGGTGTCCCCGAAGTCGCGCAGCTCGCGCCCCAGGTCCTGCGCCTGCGGCCACCGTGCCAGGGCCGCGCGGTCCTCTTCGCGCAGGTCCGGCTGCAGCGTGAAGAACCTGCAGCCCGGAGCGGCGATTCCCCGGAACATTTCCAGCGGCATCGAGCGCAGGTGGTCCAGCCGATGCGTGGGTTTCCCCGCCCACGCGATGCCGACCTTCAGCCCCGGCCCCGCAAGCCGCTCCCGCCACGCTCCCACGCGCGCGCGGTCCGCGTGCAGGTAGGGAATCACCGCAGGAACGGTGGCCTGCGTCGTGCGCAGCACGGCCGGCAGGCTCATGAGGGGACACTGGTAGTCGGTCTGCGGCAGGGCCGCGCCCTGCGGCACGACCTTGCAGTTGTCCGGCAACTGCGCCAGCAGCGGCTCGAGCGGGCGCAACACCCGCACATGCACCGTCTGTGCGCGCCGCGCGATCTCGGGCACGAAGCGCAGGAACTGGATGATGTCGCCGAAGCCCTGTTCGCCATACAGCAGGATGCTGCGGCCCGCCAGGTCCTCGCCGCGCCAGCGCGGTTGCGGCAAGCGGCCCGGCGCGCCCAGCGAATCGGCCATGTCGCGCCACTCGTGCTCGGGCCAGCCCCGTTCGAAGTCGCCGAGCAGCAGGCGGGTGAGGCCCAGGTTCCAGTGCAACTGCGCATCGTCGGGGAACAGGCGCAGTCCTTCCTCCGCACAGTTCGCGGCTTCCTGCGGCCGGCCGACCAGGAACAGCAGCGCGGCGCGGTTCACGAGCATCTCGCGGTTGCCGGGCTCGAGCCGCAGCGCTTCGTCCAGGGCCGCAAGGGCATCCGCCGGGCGGCCCAGGCTGCCCAGCGCCGCTGCCATGTTGCACAACACGCCGGCGTCCGGGCCGCGGACCGCAAGCAGGCGCTGCGCTTCGGCCAATGCCTCCTTCATGCGGCGGGCGTGGAACAGCGCCGTGAAGCAGGCCAGCGACAGGTCGCGGCTCGCCGGTTCCGCGGCGCATGCCGCCCTCAGCGCCTCGGTGGCTTCCGCCTTGCGGCCGGCGGCGTCCAGCGCGCGAACCAGCAGCAGGTGTGTTTCCGGGGCGGGCTGCAGGGCGAGCAGCCGGCGTGCCCATGCCGCGGCATCGTCATGGCGTTGCAGCGCCTGCAGCGCGTCCACCCCTTGCGCGAGAGGTTCCGCGAATTCCGGCGCTGCTTCCAGGGCGGCTTCGCAACTGCGCAGGGCCTCCGCGGGCCGGCCCGCGGCCCGATGCGCGCGCGCCAGCAGGTAGTGGGCTTCGTGCGCGAAATCTTCGTCCGGTCGGCGCAGCGACAGCGCCTCGTTCAGCCGCCGGCAGGCGCCCTCGAATTCACCTTGCTCCAGCAGCGCGAAGCCGAGGTTGAGGCGCAGCGCGGAGTCCGCCGTGTCGGCCAGCATGCCCTGCTCGTAGCAGCGGGCAGCCTCCGCCAGCTTGCCTTCCCGGATCGCGGCGTTGCCCTTGGCCTTCCACTCCGCCGCCTTGCCCGCCTTCGCGGCGCGCAAGGCGCCCTTGAACCAGTTGATCACCCAGGCCTCCCCGCCTCGTTGGCGGAGGATGATAGCGGCCGGAAAAGCAAAAGCCGCTTCCAGCGCGTGGAAGCGGCCTTCGTGTCGGAACACCCGGCGCTCTTGCCCCGCAAGCGGGGCTCGAGCTCTTAGCGCCGGCGGACCGGCGGCCTCTGTCCCGGCGGGCCCGACCTGCGCTCGGGCAGGTGCCGGAACATGATGCGACCCTTGGTCAGGTCGTAAGGCGACATCTCCAGGGTCACGTCGTCACCCGCGATGATGCGGATGCGGTGCTTCTTCATCTTGCCGCCGGTGTAGGCGACCAGCTCGTGGCCGTTGTCCAGCTTGACGCGGCAGCGCGAGTCCGGGAGGATTTCCTCCACCCGGCCGCGCATCTCGATGAGTTCTTCCTTCGCCATCAGAAGCGGCGGTTGCCGCCGCCGGTGCGCGGCTCCATCGGGCGGGCTTCGTTGACGACCAAGCCGCGGCCGCCGTAATCCTTGCCGTTCATGCCGGCAATGGCAGCTTGCGCTTCGGCAGCGCTGCCCATCTCGACGAAGCCGAAGCCTTTGGACCGGCCGCTGTCGCGATCCATCATGACCTTGGCGCTGCTGACCGTGCCGAACTGGCTGAAAGCCTGTTCCATGTCACTGTCGCGGAAAGAGTAGGGCAGGTTGCCCACGTAAAGTTTGCTGCTCATGGGGACTCCATAGATGAAGGGAAGCGATGGAGTCCAGGACGCAGTCACAAACGCATGGGACTGGATTCGAAAGCGCGAAATTGACCGACACCGCGTGGGGCGCACGGCACGTTCCGCACCGGCGCCCTATATTATGGACCGGATTGCCTCGCCCTGGGTCCGTGGGGCCTCTGCCGGCCCCGGCGCGAAGCCCAGCCACTCCCGCGGCCGGGCCAATCGCGCGTCACTCTGCCGTGATCTTCTTGTCCTTCACAACCTTGCTCCAGCGCGCCGTCTCGCCGCTGACGAAGGTCAGGAACTGCTCGGGCGTGCCGCCGCCCATGATGTTGCCGGGTTCCGTGATGGCCTTGACCAGCTCGGGCTCTTTCAGCGCCTTGTTGGCCGCTTCGTTCAGCTTGGCGATGATCGCCGGGGGCGTGCCCTTGGGCGCGACCAGGCCGAACCAGTTGGACATGGCCATGTTCTTCAGGCCCAGTTCGTCCAGCGTCGGCACATCAGGCAGCTGGGGCAGGCGCTTCTCGTTGGCCACGGCCAGGGCGCGCATCTTGTGCTCCTTGATGTGGGGCAGCACGGCGGGGGCCATGTCGAACATGAAGGTCACCTGGCCGGCCAGCAGGTCGGTGGTGGCGGGGCCGCCGCCCTTGTAGGGCACGTGCACCATCGGCACGCCGGTGGCTTCGGACAGCAGTTCGCCGGCCAGGTGGTAGGCGCCGCCCACGCCCGCGGAGGCGAAGCTGATCTTGTCCGGATGCGCCTTGCCGAAGGACATCATCTCGTTGAACGACTTGAACTGGGACTTCTCGGGCACCACCAGCACCAGCGGGCCGCGCTCGATCAGGATGATCGGGGCCAGGTCCTTGTCCGGGTCGAAGGGCATCTTGGGCATCATGGCCTTGTTCACCGACAGCGGGGCGAAGTTGCCGATGCCGAAGGTGTAGCCGTCCGGCGCCGCCTTGGCGATCTGCGCCGTGCCGATGTTGCCGCCGCCGCCGGCCTTGTTCTCGACGATGATGGTCTGGCCCAGGGTCTGCTGCATCTTGGCAGCGAGCATGCGCGCGCGCGTGTCCGAGCTGCCGCCCGGCGCGTACGGCACCACCAGCGTCATCGTCTTGGTGGGGAACTTCGCCGGGTCTTCGGCGGCGTGGGCGGCGGCCAGGCCGGCCACCACCAGGCCGGTGGCGGCCAGGGTCTTGCGGGTGAGGGAATTCTTCAAGAGGGGGTCTCCTGTTGTGGATCTGGTTCGGGGCGAACTCTAGGGGCTGTCGCTGTCGTTTGGCTGTCGGGGCCACCCGGACCCGTGTTTTCTACGGGAAAACACCCATGAGGCAGGATCGGTCAGCCCAGCATCTCAATGCGCTGACGCGGCATCCGCATCGTTCAAGGTCTTCAGGAACGCGACCACATCCCCGATCTCCTCCTCAGACCAAACCGGTTTCCCACCCTTGCGGTTCGTCATTGGCGCGGTCCGCCGATCCACGTTGCTCTGGTACTTCGGTGGCAGGTCGTCGAACTGCTGCTCGCCGCCCGGGTGCGGGTACCACTTCTGCGGATCGGTGTCGCGCTGCACGTAGAAGCGCAGCGCCTCGTCCAGCGTGTGGAAGCGGCCGTTGTGGAAGAACACCTGGCGCGTGGCGACGTTGCGCAGCGTGGGCGTGCGGAACATGCCGCAGTACCACTTGTTGTCCGCTTTGTCGGTGCGGGCCGGGCCGCACAGCCCCAGGTCGTAGTAGTCCGGGGCGGCGTTGGCCGGGATCTCCGGGTTGCGCGGCACGCCCAGCGTCTGGAAGTTGTAGTCCGTGAGCGTGGGGTGCGCGCCGGCCGCGCCCTTGTCGACCAGGTGGCACGCGGCGCAGTTGCCGCGGTTCGGGTCGGCGAAGAGCGCGAAGCCGCGCGCTTCCTCCACGCTGAACTGCGCCTTGCCTTCCAGCACCTGGTCGAACTTGCTGTCGAAGGGCTGGAAGCTCGCGTCGTCGAACTGGAAGCGTTCCAGCGCCTTGCCCAGCGCGGCCAGCGCGTCGGCAGGGCGCGAGAAGATGTCCTGGCCGAACACGTCGCGGAAGCGCCCGGCGTAGGCGGCCTTGCTCAATCGCGCGGTGACGGCGGCAGCGTCGGCGTTCGCCATCTCGTTCGGGTCCAGCAGCGGCGCGGCGGCCTGGTCGGCGGGGCGGTCGAAGCGGCCGTCCCAGGTGTAGCCGCCCGAAGGCATGTTGTCGCCGTCTTCCAGCCGCTCCTTGAAGCTGCTCGCATAGGTGTGCGTCCACACCGGCACGCGCCGCAGGTAGCGCAGCGAAGGCACGGCGCGCGTGCCGGCGTGCTTCATGTCGGCGCCCCCCAATTGCACGGCCAGCGCATTGGGCGGGCCGTAGGCGTGCTCCGGGCTGTGGCAGCTGGCGCACGACTGCTTGCCCGACGCCGACAGCGACGCATCGAAGAACGCCAGCTTGCCGAGCGCCGCGATCTCCTTGTCGGAGGGCGGGGTGGGCTGCCGGCTGCAGCCCGCCAGGAACAGGGCCACCAGGAAAAAAAGGGCCGCCCTGCGGGCGGTCCCTTTCCTGCAATGCAGGTGCATGGCTACTTGAAGATGTCCGAGCCGAAAGGCGCCAGGTTCGCGTCGTCGGCGTAGCCCAGGTACTCCGGGATGCCGAAGAAGTTCTCCAGGCTCTTGAGCAGCGAGTAGTGGTTGTAGCCGGTGTCGGTGCTGGTGCCCGCCTTGATGAAAGGCGACAGCAGCACCGCGCCCGTGCGGTCGCCGCCGACGCCGTCGTAGTGCATGCCGATCTGGATCGTCTTCACGCTCGCCGGCAGCTTGGTGGTGTCGATGCCCAGCGAGGACGCGTAGGCGATCGGCAGCGTGCTCAGGATCTGGTCCTCGGGCCGCTTGACGTTCGGGCCGACCTGCTGCGTGCAGCACGAGGCGCCGGCCAGCGGGATCGTCAGGTTCATCTGCGAGTAGTCGGCGTTGAACGAGGTCGCCATCGTGCCGCCGGCCGCGTTGGACTCGTCGAAGTTGATGACGATCAGGCCGTCCTGCTGGTAGGCCGGCGAAGCCTGGATGATCGGAATCCACTTTTTCAGGAACGCGTCGATCGAGGTCAGGCCGCCGGGCAGGCCGGTCTTGCAGCCCTTGCCGGCCGCGCCGGTGCCGTCGCCGTCGTGGCCGTCGTCGCACAGGTTGGGCGTGATGAACACGAAGTTCGGCGTGGTGGCCACGGACTTCAGGTCGTTCTGCAGGTTGTCGTCCAGGTTCACGACGTGCTGGTCGCAATAGTCCGTGTCGTCGATGATCGAGTGGAAGTACACGAAGGGGTTGTGCCGCGTCGCGTACGCATCGGCCTTGACGTCCCCGGATGCGGAGGCCGCTTGCGCCGACTGGGTGCCGTCGACGACCTTCGTCAGGTCCTTGCCGGCGAGCTTGGCGGTGCGCGTCGGGTAGCTGCAGGCCTTGGTGCCGTCGCGGTTCAGGTCGTTGCCCATGTCGCCCATGTAGCCCTTCCACGTGAACTTCGCGTGATCCAGCTGGTTCACGAAGGTCTTCACGCGCGCCGGGTACACGCAGCCGCCGCCGGCGTGGCCGTTGGCGTCGGTGCCGGCTCTCAGCACCTTGGCGTTGGCGCTGTCGTTGCCGGCGTCGACGATGTCGGACCAGATGCCGAAGCAGTCGGTCTCGGTGTCCACCGTCGACGGCTGGCCGCTCATCATCGCGACGTAGTTGTCCAGGCTGACGTGGCCGGTGCCGTAGTAGTTGTTCAGCATCGCGCCCTGCGTGGCCAGCGACTTCAGGTACGGATCCTGGTTGCTGGCGGCGGCGGTCGTGCCGAACGACTCTTCGTAGTTCTTGTTCTCCAGCGTGATCACGAACACGTGGCGCACGGACTTCGCGCTGACGACGCTTTTGATGTAGCTGTCGCTGGCGGCCTTCACCTTGGCCAGGCTGGTGTCGCTGTTGAAGTCGGCCAGCAGCTTGTCGGCGGCCACGCCGCCGTACCTGGCGGCCAGCGTGTTCTTGGCGTCGGCCAAGGCGGCGCCGGCGGAGACCAGCTGCGCCAGCTGCGTGGTGATGGCGCTGATGGTGCCGGTGGCGCCCTTGGGCGCCAGGAAGAAGGCGCCGGCGCCGAACCTGGCGCCCATGTCGTTGCCGTTCGCGTCGTTCTCGCGGGCGCTGCCCAGGTCGGCCACCAGGTTCTTCCAGCTGCCGTTGCTGCTGTCGGCGATGGTGAAGCGGCCTTGCGCATCGCTCGTCGCCGAGGGCTCGCCGCCGTCGCACTTGCCGTTGTCGTTCAGGTCGATGCAGACCTTGGCGTTCTGGATGTAGCTGCCCAGCACCTGGCCGGAGACGCTGGGGCCGTCGCTGCCGCCGCAGGCGGCCAGGCCGGCCGCGATGCCCGTGGCGACCAGCAGCACGAAAGCGCCCTCGCGCCAGGTCCATCTCTTCTTGTTCGCGAATTTCATGGTGTATTCGATGTTTGCTTTGTTCTTAGCGCTGCGAACCATAGGCAAGCCACGTGACGGAACCGTGACACTGTCGGCTCGCCGCTACGCGCCGCCTGCGTCCGGCATCAGCGCTTCGATCCGTTCGCGCAGGCCCCGCGCCCGCTGTTCGCCCGCGAGTTCTTCCACGTCCTGCAGCATCTCGCGCGCCACGGCCAGCATCGCTTCTACTTCCCGCGCCTGCCGCAGGCGCTGCCGGTAGCGCTCCGCCGTCTCCGGCGCCCCGCGCGCGAACATGCGCTCGCAGACGTCGAACAGGTACATGCGCATGCCCGCCAGCGAACGGCCCGCCTGGAAGGAATCGGCCGCGTGCGGGGCGGGGGCGGGCGCAGCAGCCTCCGCCAGGCGCGCCACAGGCGGCGCAGAGTCGCCCACAGCCAGGACGAGATATCCATCGCGCAGCAAGGCATCGAGCAGCACTCCCGTATCCGGCCCCAGCGCCGTGGCCAGGCTCGCCAGCGTGCGCGTGCCGTCCGCCAGGAACAGCAGGCCGCGCTCGCGCAGGCCCAGCGTGCGCTCGCGCGCCCGCAGCTCCTCCTGCCCCTTGGGCGTTCGCCGGACCAGCATCACGCGCAGTGGCCGCGCGCGGCCACCTGCAGGCAGCGCAGGGCCGCGGCCCGCACCGCCGGTTCCACATAGGGAGCGACTTCGTGGCTCAGGTCGCTCAGGAGCGCCGCTGAAAGCCGCACCGGCACGCGCAGCCGCAGCCGGACCTGCAGCACGCGATGCGCGTGCAGCGCGGCGCGGAATTCGCGGCGCGCGTGGCGCAGCGAGCAGCGCCGCATCAGGCGCGCCAGTCCGGCGGCGAGGGTGGCGTAGTCCTCGCGGCGGGCGTCGAGCTCGGGGCTGGAGGCGAGGGCGGAGAAGAGGGAAATGCGCGTCATGACAGCTTGTTCTTTTCGTGGCGGAGCCCACGATAGAAACAGCTGGTGACACGTTCGTGAAGGTGGCGCGCGGCCGATTCGAAAGTAGTAAAGCGGGGAAGCAACAGCGGAGCGGGGCCGCCGCCGCGCTGCGGTATGCTGGGTTATGATAGTTAGCTAGCTAAGTATTTATCTTCCCATGTCGGTCGCAAACTCCCGCGCCGCCGCCCTCATGCAATTCACCGGCGGCCTCGCCACGCTCCAGCGCGCCTACCGCGCCGCGGCGGATCGCGCAGTGGCGCATCTCGGCATCTCCCATGCGCTGGCCTGGCCGCTGCTTTCCATCGGCCGGCTGGGCGGGGGCGTGCGCCCGGGCGTCGTCGCCGAGTCGCTGGGCATCGAAGCGGCCTCGGTCGTGCGTTCCATCGAGCAGCTGGTGCAGGCCGGGCTGGCCGAGCGCCAGGACGATCCGGCCGATGGCCGCGCCAAGACGCTGCACCTCACCGACGCCGGGCACGAAGCCTGGGAGCAGATCGAAGCGGCGCTCGACGCCTTGCGCGCGGAGCTGTTCGCCGGCCTGCCCGATGCCGACATCGCGGCCTGCCTGCGCGTGTTCGGCACGCTGAGCGACCGGCTCGGCTCGCCCGTGCCCGAATTGCCCGCCAAGCCGAAGCGCCGCAAGGCCCGCGCATGAAGCTGCCGCTGGCCGGGCTCGCGCCCATCACGCGCGAGGAGTTGCTGTTTTCCTGCAAGTGCTTTGCCGCCGCCATGCTGGCGATGTTCATCGCGCTGTGGTTCGGGCTGCCGCGGCCCTTCTGGGCGATGATGACCACCTACGTGGTGGCGCATCCGCTGGCAGGCGCCGTGCGCTCCAAGGCCGCCTACCGCTTCGGCGGCACGCTGGTGGGCAGCGCCGCGGCGATCCTGCTGGTGGGCAACCTGTCCAATGCGCGCGAACTGCTGATGCTGGCGCTGTCGCTCTGGATGGCCGGCTGCCTGTACCTGGCATTGCGCGACCGCACGCCGCGTTCCTACGTCTTCATGCTCGCGGGCTACACCGCGGCGCTGATCGGCTTCCCCTCGGTCGACACGCCGCTGCAAGTCTTCGACACCGCCATCGCCCGGGTGGAGGAGATCGGCCTCGGCATCCTGTGCGGCTCGCTCGTGCACACGCTGGTGTTCCCGCGCTCCATCGCGCCCGTGCTGCTGGAGATGCTGGATCGCACGCTGCGCGACACCGCGCAATGGCTGCACGACGTGCTGCAGCCCCGGCGCGAGGCGACGACCGTGGATGCCGACCGCCGCCGCGTTGCCGCCGACATCACGCAACTGCGCATGCTCTCCACGCACGTTCCCTACGACACCAGCCACCTGCGCTGGACGGCAGGTGCACTGAGCGCGATGCAGGACGGGGCCGCGGCCCTGGCGCCGGTCCTCTCCGCCGTGGAAGACCGGCTGCAAGCCCTGCGCGACGCGCAGCAGGGCGTGCTCGATGAAGACATCGCCGCGCTCGTCGAGAGCGTGGACCGTTGGGTGCGCGAGCCGACGCAGGACGATGCCGACACGCTGCTGGCCGCCATCCGCGCGCTGCCCGGCGAAGGCGGCGACGACTGGCAGCGCGCGCTGCGCATCGGCCTGGCGCAGAGGCTGGAAGAACTGGTCGTGGGCTGGCGCCAATGCGCCGAATTGCGCGCGGCCATCGACCGCGGCCTGCGCGGCGAGCCGGCCGCGGCGCAGGTGCGGGCGCTGGGCAACCACGTGCTGCACTACGACCGCGGCATGGCGGTGCTGTCGGCCTTCTCCACCGTGCTCGCGGTGCTGGCGTGCTGCGCTTTCTGGATCCTCACCGGCTGGCCCAGCGGCGCCGCGATGCCGATGATGGCGGCGGTCTTCTGCATGCTGTTCTCCACGCTGGACGACCCGGTGCCGGCCATCAACGGCTTCCTCAAGGGCACGCTGTGGTCGGTGCCGTTGGCCGCCTTGTACGTGCTGGTCGCCATGCCGCTGATGCACGACTTCGGCATGGTGGTGCTGCTGTGCGCGCCGGCCTTTGTGCTCCTCGGCTGCTTCGTCCCGCGCACCACGCCGGGCAACCAGGCCATGCCCATCATCTTCGGCGTGGCCGGCGCGCTGGCCATGCACGACACCGCCAACGCCGACCTCGTGAGCTTCGCCAATTCGATGGTGGGCCAGGTGCTCGGCACCGTGGCCGCGGCGCAGGTGACGGCGCTGGTGCGTTCCGTCAGCGCCGACTGGTCGGCCCGGCGCATCCAGCGCGCCACCTGGCAGGAGCTGGGCGAGCTGGCGGCCGGCCCGCGCCGGCGCGCGGCCGGTGACGCCTATGCCGTGCGCATGCTGGATCGCATCGGCCTGCTGGCGCCGCGCATCGCGCAGGCCAAGGGGCCGGTGGCGCCGGGCGCCGCGCAGGACGCACTGCACGACCTGCGCACCGGCGCCGACATCGTGGCCCTGCAGCGCGCCCGTGCGGGCCTGCCGCCATCCAGCGCTGATGCCGTGCTGGCTGCCGTCGCCGCGCTGTTCCGCGCGCGGGCTACATCTTCCGATGCGCGTGTGCTGCTGCCGCAACTCGATGGCGCGCTGCATGCCGCCCTGGATTCAAGCGACGAGAGCGCCGAGCGCCGCCGCGCCATCTCCGCGCTGGTGGGCCTGCGCCGCAACCTCTGTCCCGATGCGCCGGCCGTGCTGGCCGGCGCGCCCCTGCAAGGAGAACCCGCGTGATCGGCGACGCCGACCTCTATGGCCTCTACGTGCCCTGGCTGCTGGTGCTGTGCCTGCTGGGCGTCGCCGTGTCCTGGGCGCTGCGCCGCGTGCTGGCCTCCATCGGCTTCTACCGCTGGGTGTGGCACCCGGCCTTGTTCGACCTGGCGCTATATGCGCTGGTGGTGTGGGCGCTGGCCGCCACCACTTCATCCCTGAGACTCGCATGACATCCACCACCCTCGCGGCCCCGGGCCGCATGACGCAGGCCCTGCGCGCCCTCGTGACCCTGGCCGTCGTGGCCGCGGCCGCCTGGGCCGTGCTGCGCCTGTGGGACCACTACGAGCTCGCGCCGTGGACGCGCGACGGCCGCGTGCGCGCGAACGTGGTGCAGATCGCCCCCGACGTGTCGGGCCTCGTCAACGAAGTGGCCGTGCACGACAACCAGGCCGTGCATGCGGGCGACACGCTGTTCGCGGTCGACCGCGCCCGCTACGAGCTGGCGGTGCGCCAGGCCGAAGCCGCGGTGGCCGCGCAGCGCGTGGTGCTGGCCCAGGCGCAGCGCGAGAACCAGCGCAACACCGGCCTCGGCACCTTGATCTCGCAGGAAGCCCGCGAGCAGACCGCGATGCGCGTGGACCAGGCGCGCGCCGCCGTGGCGCAGGGCGAACTGGCCGTGGCCTCGGCGCGCCTGAACCTGCAGCGCGCGCAGGTGAAGGCGCCGGTGGCCGGCATCGTCACCAACCTCGACCTGCGCGCGGGCGGCTACGCCAGCGCGGGCCGGCCGGTGCTGGCGCTGGTGGACACGCAATCGCTCTACGTCGAAGGCTACTTCGAGGAAACCAAGCTGCAGCGCATCCGCATCGGCGACCGCGTGCGCATCCAGCCCATGGGCAGCAGCCGCGCGATCGGCGGCACCGTCGACAGCATCGCGGCCGGCATCGCCGACCGCGACCGCTCCACCAGCGCCGACCTGCTGCCCAACGTCAACCCCACCTTCAACTGGGTGCGGCTCGCGCAGCGCGTGCCGGTGCGGGTGCGGCTGGACGCGCTGCCGTCCGACCTGCGCCTGGTGTCCGGCGAGACGGTGACGGTGGAAGTGGTGCAAGGCACGAGGAGCTGAGAGCCGTGCGCGCAGTCCTTTCGCTCGTCTCGTGTGCCACGGCCGCGGCCTTGCTGGCGGGCTGCGGCACGCCGGTCGGCCCCGACTACAAGATCCCCCCGGAAGCCGCGGTGCGCCAACCCGGCGCGGCGGCTTCGTTCGACCATGCGGTGGCGGATTCGCGGCAGGCGCAGGCCGCGCCGCTGCCGCCGCAGTGGTGGCGCCTGTACCAGGACCCGGCGCTCGACGCGCTGGTTCGGCAGGCGCTGCAGCACAACACCGACCTGCGCCAGGCCGAGGCCAACCTGCAGCGCGTGCAGGCCTTGCAGCAAGGCGTCCACGCCAGCGAAGGCGTGCATGCCAGCGTTTCTGCCGCGCCGGTCTACGGCCACGTGTCGGGCCTCTCGGTGCTGCAGAAGGGCTATGAGCCGCCTGCCGACTGGCTTGCCAGTGCCGGCCTGGAGCTCTCCTACGAGCTGGACCTGTTCGGCCAGGTGCACCGCGCGATCGAAGCGGCCGAAGCCGGCACCGGCTCGGCCCAGGCCGCGCTGGACCTGGCGCGCGTCAACGTCGCCGGCGGCACCGCGCGCGCTTACGCCCAGGCTTGCGCCGCGGGCCTGCGGCTGCGGACCGCGCAGCATTCCATCGAGCTGCAGCAAGAGGCACTGGATGTGGCAGGACGCCTGCAACAGGCCGGCCGCGTGGGCGTCGTCGACGTGGAGCGGGCGAGGGCGCAGCTGCAGCAGCTGCATGCCGTCGTTCCCAGCGTGCAGGCGCAGCGCCAGGCCGCCCTGCTGCAATTGCAGGCGCTGGTGGGCGCGATCCCCGGCGACCCCGCGCATCCCTTGCCCGCCGCGGTTGCCGACTGCGCGCAGCCGCCCGTGCTGGCGCAGGCCTTGCCGGTGGGCGACGGCGCCGCGCTGCTGCGGCGCCGCCCCGACCTGCGCCAGGCCGAGCGCGAGCTGGCCGTGGCCACCGCGCGCATTGGCGTGGCGACCGGCGACCTTTATCCCAAGATCCGGCTGGGCCTGTCGACCACCAGCGCGGGCCCGCTCGCCGATTTCGGCGGCCGCGATACGCTGGCCTGGAACGTCGGCCCGCTGATCTCGTGGACCATCCCGAACACCGGTGCCGTGCAGGCTCGCATCGCCGAGGCTGAAGCCAGCACGCGCGGTGCGCTGGCCAAGTTCGATGGCACGGTGTTGACCGCGCTGCGCGAAAGTGAAACCGCGCTCGATGCCTATGCCCGCGAACTGCAGCGCCGCGCCGCGCTGGCCGCCGCGCGCGAAGCGTCCGCCACGGTGGCCGAGCAGGCGCGCCGCCTCTACCGCGCCGGCAAGACCGGCTACCTGGAAAGCCTGGACGCCGAGCGTTCGCTCGCCGCGTCCGACGCTGCGCTCGCGGACACGCAGGCCCAGCTGGCCGACGACCAGATCCGCGTCTTCATGGCGCTGGGCGGCGGCTGGGAAAACGAAGCGCCGTAGCGTCCCACGCTCCGGCCGGATGGTGTACTGTCCTTCGATGGACAAGCACCAGCTCGGGCGCACCGGCCCCCAGGTTTCCGCCATCGGCCTCGGCTGCATGGGCATGTCGGGCATGTACGGCCCGGCGGACCGCGCAGAAAGCATCGCCACGATCCATGCCGCGCTCGATGCCGGCATCGACCTGTTGGACACGGGCGACTTCGACGGCATGGGGCATAACGAAATGCTGATCGGCGACGCGCTGGTGGGCCGTCCGCGCGAAAGCTACCGCCTCAGTGTCAAGTTCGGCGCGCTGCGCGATGCGGGCAGCAACTGGCACGGGTACGACGCGCGGCCTGCAGCGGTGAAGAACTTCCTGGCCTACACCCTGCAGCGGCTGCGCGTGGATTACATCGACATCTACCGGCCCGCGCGGCTGGACGAGGCCGTGCCGATCGAGGACACCATCGGCGCGATCGCCGACATGGTGAAGGCGGGCTGGGTGCGCCACATCGGCCTGTCGGAAGTGGGGGCCGCGACGATCCGCCGCGCCGCCGCCGTGCACCCGATCGCGGACCTGCAGATCGAGTACTCGCTCATCTCGCGCGGCATCGAGGACAGCGGCATCCTGGCTGCCTGCCGCGAGCTGGGCGTCGGCATCACCGCCTACGGTGTGCTCGCGCGCGGGCTGATCGGCGGCCACTGGAACGCGGGCAGCAAGGTGCAGGGCGACTTCCGCAACGCCTCGCCGCGCTTCCAGCAGGGCAACGTCGAGGCCAACCTGCGGCTGGTGGATGCGCTGCGGCAGGTTGCCGATGCGCGCGGCGTGACCGTGGCGCAGATCGCGATCGCCTGGGTTCTGGCGCAGGGCCAGGACATCGTGCCCCTGGTCGGTGCCCGCACGCGCACGCGGCTGCAGGAGGCACTGGGCGCTTTGAAAGTGCGCCTGACGCCCGACGACCTGGCCGCCATCGAACGGGCCATGCCCAAGGGCGCCGCGCAGGGCGGACGCTATGCGCCGGCGCAGTTGGCGCACCTGGATAGCGAACGCTGATTCCGGCTTCCCCGGTCGCCGCGTTATGCTCGCGGTCCAGCACGGCGTTTCCGTGCTGCCCCAGGACTTCGAGGACCGGCTTGCAACCGAAGGACATCCTGCGCTGGACTGCGTTCGCGGCGATCTACTTCGCGATGCAGGCCATCCCGACCACCTTGTATGGCGACATCCCCGCGATGCGCGGCGCCAATGCGGTGGCCGTGTTCGCGTTGCTGGTGGAGCCGCGGCGGCACTGGCGCATGCTGGCGCCGCTGCTCTGGCTGGCGGCCAGCGCGGCGCGCGTGGTCGCGCAGGCGCCGCAGCCCTGGCTGGTGGGCGCCTGCAACGTGCTGGAGATGTTCGCGGTGGCGGCGGTGCTGCACGGACCCAACGGCCTCAGCAGCCCCTGGTACGGCCGCGAGCAGCTCGGGCGCCTGCTGCTGGCCGTGGGCGCCGTCCCGCTCCTCAGCGCCGCCGGCGCCACTGCCGTCCTTTCGAGCGGTGCCGGCATGCCGGTGGGGTCGCAGTGGCTGGCGTGGTACCTCGCGTCTTTCCTCGCCTACATCATCCTCACGCCGGTCCTGCTGACGTGGACCGACGCGGACGTGCGCCAGCGCACCTTGCAGCGCGCGCGGGGCAGCTGGCGTCCGGCCGGCATCGCGGTCATCGCGCTGGCCTGCGTCGCCCTGCTGCGGCAGGAGCTGCATCCGCCGCTCCTGCTCCTCACCTTCCCGCTGTTGGTGCTGACCACCTGGTGGTACGGCCTGGCCGGCGCCACCACGGCGATCGCGGCCTTGTCCATCACTGGCAGTTTCATGGCGATGCGCGGCGTGGGGGCCTTGTCCCACCTGCTGCCGCTCGCCAGCGCCCTGCCGGCGCGCATGCAGGCGCTGCAGGTCTACCTGGCGGCGACGGCCATGTGCAGCCTGCCTTTTGCCGTGCTGCTGGCGCAGCAGGAGCTGCTGTGGGCGCAGTTGCGCCGCAAGAGCGATGCGCGCGCCGAATTCCTCGCGGCCATGAGCCACGAGATCCGCACGCCGATGACTGGCGTGCTGGGCATGGCGGACCTGCTGGCGGCGCAGGACCTGACCGCCGAACAGCGGCGCTACGTCGATGCCATGCGCGCTTCGGGGCGGCACCTGGTGAGCGTCATCAACGACATCCTCGATTTCTCGCGCATCGAGACCGGCAAGCTGGCGCTGGAGACCGTCGACTTCCGGCTGGCCGAGGTCGTCGAGCAGGTGCGCTCGCTGCTGCATCCGATCGCCATGGAGAAAGGCCTGGCCTTCGAGCTCGAGGTGGCGCCGGAAGCGCAGGCCGTGGTCCGCGGCGACCCCACGCGGCTGCGGCAGGTGTTGCTGAACCTGGCCGGCAACGCCGTCAAGTTCACCCCGAAAGGCAGCGTCCGCCTCGAGGTCACGGTGGAAGCCGGGCGCTACCGCTTCAAGGTGCGCGACACCGGCATCGGCATCCCGCCCGACAAGCTGCGCCACCTGTTCACCCCCTTCACGCAGGCGGACCGCAGCACCGCGCGCGAGTTCGGCGGCAGCGGGCTGGGGCTGGCCATCAGCCGGCGGCTGGCCGAGGCCATGGGCGGGCAGATCAGCGTGGCGAGCCTGCTGGGACAGGGCAGCGTCTTCACGCTGGAAGTGCCGTTCGAGCCGGGCGACCCGGAATACGGCCGGGCCGAGGCCGCGGCAAGCATCGCCGCGGCGCTGCCACTGCGCATCCTGGTCGCGGAAGACGTGCAGATCAACCGCGACATCCTGCAGGCGGTGCTGGGCTCGCGCGGGCACGACGTCGTGTTCGCGCACGACGGCGCAGCCGCGGTGGCCTGCGTGAAGCAGCAGGCCTTCGACCTGGTGCTGATGGACGTGCAGATGCCCGTGATGGATGGCGTCGAGGCGACCCGGCGCATCCGCGCCATGCCTGGCATGGCGGGCCGCGTCCCGATCATCGGCCTCACGGCCAACGTCATGAGCCAGGAGCAGGCGCGCTACCTGGAAGCCGGCATGGACGACTGCCTGACCAAGCCGATCGAATGGGATCGGCTGCACGCCGCGATCGCGCGCTTCGCGTCCGGGGACGGCGAGGCCGACGACTTCGAGACGCTCGAGTCGGACAGCCCGCCCGAGGACGTGCCGCTGCTGGCGACCAGCCAGATCGCCTCGCTGCGCAGCGTCTCCACCGGGCCGGAGTTCCGGATGATCATGCACAAGGGCATGCACAACGTGGAGCGGACGCTGGAGGAAATCGCCACCGCCGTCGAAGCAGCCGTCATCGCCGCCGCCGCGCACCGCCTCAAGGGATCGGCCGGCATGATGGGCCTGGCGCGCATCAGCGCGCTGGCCGAGGCGCTGGAGCGCGCCTGTGCCAGCGGCCAGGACATGCAAGGCCACCGGCTGCTGCTGGCGGAGTCGGTGCGGGAGACGCGGGCGGCGCTGGTGGGGACCGGCGAGCTGGCGCCCTGAGCCTCGCGACTCAGGCCGTTTCCTTCCTCGCTTCGAACCAGTCCGCCAACCGCCGGCTTTCGCGCTCGAAGGCCGGCAGCGCGGCCTGGATCGCGGGCCAGTCGCCGGCGCGTCCCGCGCGGTCGAGCGGCTCGCAGGCCGCGGCGAAGCCCAGCGCGCCCACCATGCGGCTGGCGCCTGCCATCCGATGCGCGAACTGCGAAACCTGCGCCGCATCGTTGGCGGCCAGCGCCAGCCGCAGTCCGGTCGTGTCGTCCTCGCACGTGCGGCGGAAGGCGGCGAGCACTTCGCCGAACATCGCGGCGTCGCCGCCGCAGTTGGCCGCGAGCAGCGCTTCGTCGATGGGGATTTCGCTGCGCGCGGGCTCCGGGCGCGCCGGCACGGCAGGCTGTTGCGGCAACGGCAGCCATTGATCCAGTTTCTCGACCAGCGCCGACAGTTCCACCGGTTTCACCAGGAAATCGTCCATGCCGGCGGCAAAGCAGGCATCGCATTCGCCCTGCAGCGCGTTGGCGGTGCAGGCAATGATGGGGATGCGCTTGCGGCCCGCCTGCGCTTCGCTCTGGCGGATGGCGCGCGCCAGTTCGTAGCCGTCCATGTGCGGCATGTGGCAGTCGGTGATGACCAGCGCGAAGCGGCCGGACTGCCACAGCTCCAGCGCCTGCCGGCCGTCGTCCGCTGCCTGCGCCGCATAGCCCAGGGTCGCCACCTGGCGCAGCAGCAGCATGCGGTTGACGGGATGGTCGTCGGCCAGCAGCACCAGCGTGCCTTCCGCTTCCGCTTCCGCGACGCTGGGCGCCGCGCGGCGCGTGGCCAGGGTCGCTGGCAGGCCGTGCGCATGCGTGCCGCCGTTGCCGACCGGGCCTTCGACGATGGGCAGCTTCAGGTCCAGCGTGATCGTGGTGCCCAGGCCAGGCTCGCTGGCAAGCGTGACCGCGCCCCCCATCAACTGCGCCAGCTGGCGCGCGATCACCAGCCCCAGCCCGGTGCCGCTGGCGCGCCGCCGCGCCTCGCCGACGAGAGCCTGCGTGAAGGGCTGGAACAGGCGGTCCTGGTCCTCCTTCGAGATGCCGGCCCCGGTGTCCTTCACCTCGAAGCGTAGGCTCTCCACGCCATCGGCGCGGCCCAGCCACTGCACGTTGATGTCGATCCAGCCCGCGGACGTGAACTTGATGGCGTTGCTGACGAAGTTGTTGAGGATCTGGCGCAGCCGCACCGGGTCCACGCGCAGCGCCGGGCTGATGCGCGGGTCCACCATGCGCCGCACGACCAGGCCCTTGGCGCTGGCGTTGCCCAGGTAGATGCTTTGCACCTCCTCGATGACCTGCTTGATCGACACCACCTCGGGATGGATGTCCAGCTTGCCGGCCTCGATCTTCGAGAAGTCCAGGATGTCGTCGATGATCCGCAGCAGCGAGCGGCTGGATTGCCGCACCACTTCCAGCGTCTCGCGCTGCTCGGGGTCCAGCTGGCTCAGGCCCAGGAGCTCCAGCATGCCCAGCATGCCGTGCATGGGCGTGCGGATCTCGTGGCTCATGGTGGCGAGGAAGGTGCCCTTGGCGCGATTGGCCGCTTCCACTTCGTCGGTGCGCTGGGCCAGCGCCGCGTTGAGCCGCTCGATCTCGCGCTCGCGTTTCCTGCGCTCCGTGATGTCTTCCGACATGGTGAGCAGGTAGCGCGGCTGGCCGGTCTCGTCGAGGATCGGCAGCTTCTTCGCGTGCAGCACGCGCACCTCGCCGCTGCGGGTGTGCAGCGTCTCCTCGGGGATGTCCACTTCGCGCCCCAGTTCCAGCGCCTCGCGGTCCTTGGCGGCGAAGAACTCGGACTCCTCCTGCGTGCCGATGACTTCGCGCAGCACCGTGCCCAGCAGCTCCTTCTCGCTGTGCCCGGTCATTTCCTCGACGGCGCGATTGACGCGCACGATCGTCATGTCGCTGACCCGCTTGACGATGACCTGGTAGGGGATGTGCTGGATCACCGAGTTCAGGAAGGCGTTGGTGGTCTCCAGTTCGGCGGTGCGCTGGCGCACGCGCGATTCGAGTTCGGCGTTGATGGCGCGCAGGTCTTCCTCCGCGCTGCGCAGCGCCGCCTGCTGCTGGCGCTCCACCACCACGCGCCGCACCGAGAAGGCCAGGCGCCGCAGCCGCGGCTTGAGCACGTAGTCGGTGGCGCCGGCCTTCATGCAGTCCACTGCCTCCTCCTCGCTGAGGCCGGCGGACAGCGTGATCACGGGAAGCTCGGGGCGCAGCTGCCGCAGCTGGCGCAGCGCGTCCAGGCCGCCCAGTTCGTAGTCCGACAGCGCGATGTCGAAGGTTTGCTCCCGCGCGGCGGCCAGGAACGCGTCCAGCGTCTTCACCCAGGTGATCTCGCAGGCGAGCTCCTCGTCCTGCAGCCGCTCGCGGATGCGCTGGGCTTCGCGCGCGTCGGGCTCCAGGTGCAGCACGCGGATCATGCGCTGCCGTCCGGTTCGCCGCGCAGCGATTCGACGACGCCCCGGAACTCCTCGCGATTGCGCTCGCTCAGGCCGGACAGCGCCTCGTGCGCCTGCAGGATGCGCTTCTGCATCGTGGCCTGGTCGCCTTCGCTGCCCAGCGCATACAGCTCGGGCGGCGACGGCAGCTCGTCGCGGATCGCGTCCAGCACCTGCCGCATGCTCAGCTCCTCGAACAGCGCCCGCACGCCGTCGGTGACGCCGGTGAGCATCACGCCGCCGCGCGCCACCAGTTCGTGCACCGTGCCCAGGCAGGTGCTGTCCAGGTACTCGCAGCGCGAGAGGTCCAGCACCAGCGGATGCTTGCGCTCCAGCACGGCGAGCGCCGTTTCGTGGAAGGCATCGCAATGCAGCCAGCTGGCGCGCCCGCGCAGCGCCAGGTAGTCGGCCGTGTCGGTTTCGCCGTAGAACACCACTTCGCCCTGCGCGCGCGGCGCCGAGGTCGCCGTCGTGGGCCGGGCCGCGCCGTTGTCGAACCAGGAGGCGCCGGCATGCGCGTCGATCAGGAGGATGGTGATGTCATCGCGGTCGGCCGCGGGCTCCGCGCCCTCCTGCAACTGCACCATCACCTCCTGCGCGCTGGACACGGGTGAAGCCAGAACGCGCTGCAACTGCTCCAGGTCGCGCTCGCTGCCGGAGGGCAGCAGGCCGTCGGTATAGAGCAGGATGCGGTCGCCGCGGCGGACTTGCAGTCGCTCCTCGCGAAACTGCGCATCGGGCGCCAGGCCGAGCGCGGGGCCGGTGCGGCGCACCAGGCGCATCTCGCCGCCTTCGTGCATGTGCAGCACGGGCGGATGGCCGGCCGAGGCCAGGGTGATGCTGCCGTCCGCCGTGTCCAGCAAGCCGAAGACGGCGGTGAGGAACAGGCCCGGCGACGCGTGCGCCTGGCAGATCGAGCGGTTGACGGCTTCCAGCACCTGCGCCGGCGGCAGCGCCAGGCCAGTGGCTGCATCCACCAACACCAGCCGCTGCTTGAACAGCACCGACAGCATCGCCGAGGTCACGCCATGGCCGGTGGCGTCGGCCAGATAGAAGGCGAAATGCCGGTCGTTGACCCGCACCACGTCGTACAGGTCGCCGCCCACGTGCTGCCCCGGCCGGTACACGGCCTGGATGCAGAAGCCTTCCATGGGCGGCGGACTGCGCGGGAGCAGGGCGCGCTGGATCACTTCGGCACGCTCCAGGTCGCGGCGCAATGCGTTGGACGTTTCCTCGAGCTCGCGCACCTTGCGCTGCAGCTCGCGGTGCAGCCGCTCGCGTTCGGCCAGCAGCTGGCGCCGGCCGAGCGCGTTGCGCACGGTCACGCCCATCTCCTCGGTGCGCGGCGACTTGGGCAGGAAATCGAAGGCGCCGAGCCGGATGGCGGCGACGGCGGAATCGAAGGTCTCCAGGCCGGACAGCACGATCCACATCGCATCGGGCACCGCCTCGCGGCCCCAGCGCAGCAGCTCGAGGCCGTCCATGCGCGGCATCATGATGTCGGTAAGGACCAGGGCGGTGTCCGGGTGCTCGCGCAGCACCTGCTGCGCCGCGATGCCGTCGGCGGCCTCCAGCACCGGGCTGCAACCCAGGCTCTCGAGCGCGCGCTTCACCAGGAGCCGGGTCACCGGCTCGTCGTCCACGACAAGGGCAGGGGCAGGGGCGTGGCTCATGGGCACTCCCGGCTAAGGGTCGCGACCATTCTGCCCTTCGATGTTGCAAACGTGTAGCGAATCGTCCGGTTCAGCTTTTGTTCATCCGGATCGCTCTACATTGGGAACCGATGCGAATCGGAGGTCCCATGAAACAAGGAATTGCCCCGTCCCTGCTGGTCCTGCTTGCCGCGGTGGCGGCCGTCCAGCCCGTGCTGGCCCAGCCCTCTGGCGGCCGCGACTGGGAACAGCGTGACGAGCGTTCGCGCTTCGGCCGCGACGAGCGCCCGCCGCAGATCGGCAATCTCGCGCCCGGCGCCGGCCAGGTCGTGCCTCCGGGCCCGGTCGAAGTCTCGGCCCGGCTGTTCGACCAGGGCAGCGGCGTCGACCCGCGCAGCGTGCGCCTGCGCCTGAACGGCCGCGACGTGACGGACGATGCGCGCGTCAACGCCGGCGAAGTGCGCCTGCGCACCGACCTGCGCCCCGGCCGCTATACCGCGGAAGTGGTGGCGCGCGACAACGCCGGCAATCCGGCCCGCGCTACCTGGAGCTTCGAAGTGGCCTCGCGGCCCGCGCCGCCGCCGGTGCGCCCGGTGCCCCCGATCGGCGTGGTGCCGCCGCCGATGCGGCCGGTGCCTCCCATCGGCGTGGTGCCGCCCGGCGTGCCGATGCGCCTGATGGTGACCAGCCACCAGAGCGGCGCCACCATCAGCCGCTACGAGAACGTGCAGTTGCTGGGCCAGGCCGCGCCGGGCTCGTCGGTGCGCATCGAGGTCGACAACCAGACCGTCGTCGGCACCACCGAGCGGCTGCTGGACGAGACGACGGGCGCCGATGGCAGCGGGACTTTCCGCCTGAACTTCTCGCCCACGGGGTTCGTGCAGCCCGGCGTTCGCTACGACATCCGGATCACGAGCGGCGGGCAGGAACAGCGCCTGGTGCTGTTCCGCCGCTAAGGCCCGCAAGAACCTGCAAAGCTGCTTTGCAGGGCCAGGCGGTGAAGCGCGGGTGGGGCTGCGGATACTCCGGCGATCCGAAAGTCCCCGCCCATGATCCGCAACGCCACGAGTTCCCCGCCCGCCGTCCTCCTCACCGGTGCGGGCGCGGGCATCGGCCGGGCCACGGCGCTGCGTCTCGCGCGCGCCGGCTGGCACTGCGTGCTGGTGGATGCGGACGCCGGTGCGCTGCAGCGCCTGCGCAGCGCCTGGCCGGCGGATGCGATCCCGCCGCTGGGCCTGGTGGCGGACCTCACCGACGCGGCGCAGATCGAAGCGCTCGCCCGCGATGTCCCGCAGCTCGATGCCTTGATCAACAACGCGGGCCTGTCGGCCGGCGGTGCCGACGCCTTGAGCGAGGACGCCGCGGTGGCGCGCCTGCTCGCACTCAACCTCGCCGCTCCGGCACGCCTGGTGCAAGCCTGCACGCCGCGGCTGCGCAGCGGCGCGCGCATCGTCAACGTGGCCTCGGGCGCCGGCCTGCGCGCGATCCCCTGGCGCGGCCTCTACAGCCCCAGCAAGGCCGGCGTGATCGCGCAGACGCAGGCGCTGGCCCGCGCGCGGCCCGATTGGACCGTGACGGCGCTGTCGCCGGGCTTCGTCCGCACGGAGCTCGTGCAGCGCCTGATCGAAAGCGAACGCCTGGATCCCACGCGCGCAGTGGCCAAGATTCCCCTGGGGCGCATGGCCGAACCGGAAGACATGGCCGAAGCGCTGTGCTTCCTGGCCAGTCCCGGCGCCCGCGTTCTGAGCGGGCAACTGCTGGTGCTGGATGGCGGCTCCTCTGTGTATGGCGGCAGCGAAGCGCTGCCTCCGGCCGAACGTCCGACCCTGGATTCGCAGCTCCCGCTGGCGCTGCGCTGCGCCGACGTGCAGGCGCCGGGCTGGCGCGAGGCACTGGCCGCGTGGGCGCCCGAGCGTGAGCGCGCGAACGCTTACCCCGCCGTGCTGGATGGCGCGGCGCTGGAGGCCGCGCCCGGCAACATGCTCGAGACGGTGCGCCGCTCCGCCCGGCGCTTCTGCGCGAGCCACGATGCACAGGCCAGCCTGACCTTGCTGCTGCCCGCGGCGGCCCCCGACCTCGCGTGGGAGTTGGCGGGTGACGCCGCTGCCGCCCGCATGCTGGTCGCGACCTTGGCGGCTGAATGGGGCAAGCGCGGGCTGCGCGTCAACGCGCTGGAGATCGCCCGCGGCAGCGCGCCGGCCGACTGCCTGCCGCTGCTGGATTACGTGATGGGCGCCCGCGCCCAGTTCCTCACCGGCCAGGTGCTGCGTCCCGGCGCCGGCCATTGACAAGACCAGGAGACAAGCCATGTTCGACACTTCCCTCAGCCGCCGCGCCGTGCTCGCCAGCGCCGCCTTGTTTGCGTTGCAGGCGCGCGCCCAGGGCAACTGGCCGGCGCGCTCGATCCGCCTGGTGGTGCCCGGCCCAGCGGGCGCCGGCTCGGACATCTTCGCGCGCATGATCGGCGACCAGCTGCAGGCCGTGCTGAAGCAGCCGGTGCTGGTGGACAACAAGGCCGGCGCCAACGGCCTGATCGGCAACGACGCCGTGGCCAAGGCGCCCGGCGACGGCTACACGATCCTGATGTCGCCTTCGTCGGCGATCGCGATCAACCCGGTGATCCAGCCGAAGATGCCTTACGACACGCAGAAGGACCTGGTGCCGGTGGCGCAGGTGGGCGCGGCGGGCATCCTGCTGGTGGCGCACCCGTCCACGGGCTTCAAGTCGCTGGGCGACATGGTGGCGTATGCGAAGGCGCATCCCGACAAGCTGTCCTACGGTTCCTGGGGCAGCGGTTCCACGGGCCACCTGGTGATGGAAGGCATCAAGGCGCACTACGGCATCGCCATGCCGCACGTGCCGTACAAGGGCGTGGCGCAGGAGGTGACCGACCTGCTGGGCAACAACCTCAGCGTGGGCTTCGTCGACATCGCTTCGCCGGTGCCGCACATCCGATCCGGCCGCTTGATCGCATTGGGCTGCACCGGCTCTGCGCGCGGTCCGGCGCTGCCTGAAGTGGCGACGCTGACCGAGCAGGGCTACCGCTTCGATGCCGACGGCTGGTACGGCGTGTTCGCGCCGGCCGGCACGCCGCGCGAGGTGGTCGTGCGCCTGAACCAGGAGATCAATCAGATCCTGGCCAAGGACGAAGTGATCAAGCAGTTCGCCGTCCAGAACATGGCGCGCCCGCCGCTCAAGAGCGCCGACCAGTTCGCCGCCACGGTGCGGCAGGACATCGACACCTGGCAGCGGATGGCGAAGCTGGCGAAGTTGCGGGTGGATTGAGTCGCTGACGCCCGGCTCGACCTAACCGTGGGGTGCGCAGCAAGCTGCGCCCCCTACGAAAAACGAGCCCGAGTCTGCGGCGTCACTCGTGCCGGAAGAACAGCAGAACCCCCACCGCCACGATCACTCCCGACACCACCTCGTCGAAGAGGTCCTGCGGCAGCTTCTTCAACAGCTTCTGGCCGACGAACAGGCCCGCCACCACGCCGACCAGCGCGCCGGCCACCGGCACCCAGGCTGCGGCCTTGCCCTTGTGCTCGCGCTTCAGGAGGCCGGTGAAGCCCAGCAGGCCCGAGACGACGAGCAGCGCGGCGAACACGTGCGTGACGATCGAAGAGGAGACGCGCGACTGCAGCAGCGCGCCCGCCAGAGTGAACACCGCCGACATCACGGCAAAGGGCGTGAACACGCGCCAGTCGATCTTCTTGCGCAGCTGCGCCGTGCGGATCACCCCCGCCACGAAATGCCTAGCCGCAAGCCGTCGAGCCGTGGGGCTCCTAGGTTTTTCCGAAGGCCTGGAACACGATGCCCCGGAACCACTTGTTCGCCGGGTCGTTGTGCACGCTCTTGCTCCAGTGCAGGTAAGCCTCGAACACCGGCGAGCGGAAGGGCAGGTCCAGGCGGGCCAGCCGCTGGATCTCGGCGAAGACGTCGGCGATGGCGTCGGGCACGGTGGCGATGAGGTCGGTGCCGGCGATGATCTCCGGCAGGCTCATGAAGTGCGGTGTGGTCAGCGCCACGTCGCGATGGATGCCGCGCTTGAGCACGAAGCTTTCCAGCAGGCCCTGAGTGCGCGTCGGCGCTTCGACGACCACGTGGCGCGCCTCGCAGTATTTCTTCAGGCTGAAGTCGCGGATCAATTCGCGGTTGGCCGAACTGCAGATGCAGACGAAGCCGTGCTGGTCGATCTTGCGGCGCACGAACTCGCTGGATTGCAGGTCGGGGAAGTAGCCCAGGGCGAAATCGACCTGGCCTTCGGACAGCGCGCGCTGCAACTGCGGCTGCGGCGTGGCCACCGTGCGCAGGCGCACCTGCGGCGCCACGCGCAGGACGGCGTTCAGCACGCGCGGCATGTACATGGTCTCCGCCGTGTCCGAGAGGGCGATGCGGAACTCGCGCTCGTCGTGCGCCGGGTCGAAGCTGCCCTTGTTCAGGATGCGCTGCTCGATGCACTGGATCGCCTCGCGCATCGGCGCTGCCACCTCCTTGGCGCGGCTCGTGGGCTGCATGCCGGCCGCGGTGCTGACGAACAGCGCGTCGCCCAGGTCGCGGCGCAGCTTGGCCAGCGTGGTGCTCAGGCCGGACTGGCTCATGCCCAGCGCGCGCGCCGCCAGGTTGACGCTGCGCAGGTCGAACACCGCCACGAAGATCTTCATGGCCTGCAGGTTGAGGTTGGGAGCCGGCATCGTGATCCGAGATTCTATTGATCTGGATCAAAGATCCGGTTCGCTCCTATGCTGCTGGCAAACCCGGAAAGCCATCCATGCTCAGCCACGAGAAGAACGCCATCCTTACCCAGTCTGGACCCGACAGGCCGCTGGGCAAGTTCCTGCGCTCCTTCTGGACGCCCGCCATGACGGCCGCCGAAGTGCCCGCGGCCGACGAGCCGCCGGTGCGCCTGCAGCTGCTGAACGAGAACCTGGTCGTGTTCCGCGACAGCGAAGGCCGCGTCGGCGTACTGGAGGAACACTGCCCGCACCGCGGCGCCAGCCTGTTCTTCGGCCGCAACGAGGAAGGCGGCATCCGCTGCGTCTACCACGGCTGGAAATTCGACGTGACGGGCGCCTGCATGGAGATGCCGACCGAGCCGTCCACCAGCCGCATGCGGCACAACGTCAAGGCCAGGTCCTATCCGGCCCGCATCGCCGGCAAGCTGCTGTGGGTGTACATGGGGGAGGGCGCGGCGCCCGAGCTGCCTGCGTTCGAGTTCATCGGCCTGCCGGGGGAGAGCATCTACGCCTCGCGCTGGCACCAGGAGTGCAATTACGCGCAGGCGATGGAGGGCGAGCTCGATAGCGCGCACGTCGGCTTCCTGCACCGCATGGTGAGCAAGATCGACGCCGACCACCAGGCGCTGACCGGCAAGTACTTCCAGGAAGACACTGCGCCCTCGTGGAAGCTGCTGTCCACTGAGGCGGGCTTCATGGCCTGCAACGGCCGGCGCGTCGACGGCGACAAGCGCTACTGGCGCTTGAACCAGTTCCTGCTGCCCTTCTACACGATGATCCCGCCGCGCCCGGGCGACGCCCAGCTGGTGCGCATGTGGATCCCGATGACGGACGAACGCTGCTGGGTGATCTGCGTGACCTGGCGTCCAGAAGCGCCGCTGGGCGAGCAGGAGCTCGCGGCTTGGCGCAACGGCGAGAACTCGCATCGGCGCGTCATTCCCGGCACCACGACGCCGATGGAGCGCAAGGACAACGACTACCTGATCGACCGCCAGCTGCAGAAGACCGTGTCCTTCACCGGCATCCACGGCGTGCGCGCACAGGACGCGATGGTGACGGAAAGCGCCGGCCCGATCGCGGACCGCTCGCGCGAGCACCTCGGCTCCAGCGATACGGCGGTGGTTGCGATGCGCCGCACGATCATCGAGGCGGCGAGCGCCTGCGCCGCCAGCGGCCAGGCGCCGGCCGCGGTCGCCAAGCCCTGGCTCTACAACGTGCACGCGACCCAGGCCGTGCTGCCCGAAGGCATGGCGCCCGAAGCCGCCGACGAAATCATCCAGACCGCCCGCGCCCGGGCCCCGCAACAGGAAAACGCATGATGCAAGCCCAATCGTCCATGGATTCGCACCCGGTGCTGGTGCATCCGCGCGCCTACCGCCACATCGACGTGCAGCCGCTCACCGGCGTGCTCGGCGCCGAGATCTTCGGCGTCGACCTGCGCCAGTCGCTGGCGCCCGAAGTGTGGGACGAGATCCGCCAGGCCTTCGCCGACCACCAGGTCATCCTGTTTCCCGACCAGCCGGTCTCGCACGAGCAGCACCTGGCCTTCTCGCGCAACTTCGGCCAGGTGATCCGGCTGCCGCAGCTGCACAACGTGGACGGCTATCCCGAGGTGCAGATCATCCGCCGCCTCGCCAAGGACACCGGCCGCGTGGTCGGCGAGAACTGGCATGCGGACAGCACCTACCTGGACGAGCCTCCCGGCGCGGTGGTGATGCGCGCCGTCGATGTTCCCGCCTATGGCGGTGATACCGGCTTCATGAGCATGTATGCCGCCTACGAAGCGCTGTCGCCGGCCTACAAGGCCATGATCGCCCCGCTGAACATCGTGCACAGCGCGACCCGCATCTTCGGCTCGGCCTACCTGGCGCAGGGCCGCAAGTTCAATTCCTCGGGCGCGCGCAGCAACCTCGACGTGGAGCTGGGCGACCGCGAAGTGAGCCACCCGCTGGTGTGCACGCATGCGCTCAGCGGCCGCAAGTTCCTGTACGTCAACAAGACCTACTCGCAGCGCATCGAGGGCTTCACCCACGAGGAAAGCGCGCCCATCCTGGCGCACCTGTACGATCACTGCGCGCGCTTCGACCTGACCTGCCGCGCGCGCTGGCGCAAGGACCAGATCCTGATCTGGGACAACCGCTGCACCATGCACCGCGCCATCCCCGACTACACGGGGCAGGACCGCTTCATGACGCGCGTGACGATCGCGGGCCCGCGGCCGGCACGCTGAACCGACAACGAGGAGACAAGAATGCATTTCGCAAGACCCACTCGCCGCTGGCTTGGCAAGGGCCTGCTGGCCGGCCTGTTCGCCGCCTTCGCCGCCACCAGCGCGCTGGCGGAGTACCCGGACAAGCCGATCCAGCTGGTCGTGCCCTTTGCGGCGGGCGGCAGCCTGGACGTCACGGCCCGCATCATCGCGGACCGGCTGAAGGAAAAGGACCTGCTGGGGCAGCCGGTGATCATCAACAACCGGCCGGGCGCCGGCAGCGCCGTCGGTGCGCGCGCCGTCGCCAGCGCCGCGCCGGACGGCTACACGCTGTTCTTCACCTCCGGCTCCGCCTTCGGCTACCTGCACATGCTGGTGCCCAACCTGGACCTGAAGCTCGATGACTTCGTGTCGGTTGCCGCCGTCGCAGTGAACCCCTCGGTGATCGTCGCCACCAACAAGCTGCCGGTGAAGTCGCTGCAGGAACTGGCCAACTACCCGAAGCCCGGCGAAATCAGCTTCTGTTCGACCGGCGCGAACGGCCTCAACCACCTGCAGCTGGAGATGTTCAAGCGCGCGGTGAAGGCCAAGACCGGCCGCGAGTTCAACGTCACGCACGTGCCGTACAACGGCCTGGCGCCCGCGCTCACCGCCGTGCGCGAGGGCAGCATCCACGCCTGCGTGCTGCCTTACGCTTCGCTGGTCAAGCAGCTGAATGGCAAGGACCTGCGCGTGCTCGCCGTGCAGAGCCACCGCCGCCTGCCCTGGCTGCCCGACGTGCCGACGACGGGCCAGCAAGGCTTCCCCGAGCTGGATGGCAACGACGCCTTCGTCAACGTCCAGGCGCCGAAGGGCACGCCGCCGGCGGTGGTTGCGCGTCTCGAGCAGGCCCTCGAGAAGGCCATGCAGGACCCCACCGTGCGCAAGAAGCTCGAGGAGCTCGAAGTGCAGGTGGCCTGGATGAACAGCCGCGAGACCCAGAAGTGGCTGCAGGAAGACGTGCGCCGGCTGGGCACCGTCATCCGCGAGGCCGGGCTCGAGGCGAAATAAGGGGCTGGGCGCCCCGCGCGCTCAGACCTTGTATTCCAGCATCAGGTGCGTGGTCGCCGTGCCGCCCTTTTCGTGGCGCGGCACGAAGGCGACCCGCGCCCCGATCTGGTCGGTCACCATGTACTTCAAGCTCGGCACGGCCAGTGGCAGCAGGTTCTCGGACTTGTAGCCGGTGATGCCGCCGACGGTGAGGCTCACCGAAGTCCGGGCCATCAGGTCTCCCTGGACCGTGAGGCCGCCGTAGAAGGATTGGCGGTACTCCGAGTTGCGGTACGTGCCCACGGTCCAACCATCCTTCGTCACGACGTAGACGCCGGGATTGAGGTTGTTGAAGCCGGGATTGCTGTGATAAGAGGCCAGGTGCAGGCCTACGGCGGCCACGCAGCAGAGCAAGGTGGACATGACGGTTTCCCCAACGAGTTGATTTCCGCGGCGGCCTGGGCCGCCGTTCCCCGTCTTTGCGGGGACCTCGTCATTCCATCACCTAACGGTTGAGCTGCCGTCGTGTCCATGCCTAAGGGTCTGTAATAAAAAACTGGTAATTTGTTTGCAAATGTCCTATGGCATTTCAGCGTGTGAAATTTTTACCGCTTCTTGAGCAAGTGCCCTAAGCCAAAGGTAGGGGAATTGGGAGATCCCTCCCCAATCCGGCTGACCTTCTCAAGATCCCCGCGCAGGGCCATCATTTGGTTACATGCACTGCAAGGCCTGCCAGCGGGAGCTCCGGGATGACGCGGCGTTCTGCGATCGCTGCGGTGCCCCTGTGCTGCCCGCCGCCGGCGCGGCGCCGGCGGAGGCCGAAAGGCGCTGGGTCACGGTCATGTTCTGCGACCTGGTCGGCTCGGTGGCCCTGTCCGAGCGCCTGGAACCCGAGGACCTGCGGGCGCTGCTGGGGCACTACCAGCGCGCCTGCAAGGCCGCCGTGGAACTGCATGGCGGCTCCATCGCCCGCTACGTCGGCGACGGCCTGCTGATCTGCTTCGGCCACCCGCGCGCGCACGAAGACGCGCCGCTGCGCGCCGTGCGCGCCGCCCTGGACATCGTCGCCGCCGTGCGCAAACTCAAGGTGCCGCTGGCAGGACACGGCGAGATCGACCTGCAGGTGCGCGTGGGCATCGAGACCGGCTCGGTCCTGATCGGCCACATCGACCGCGCCGCGGCGGTCGAACGCGATGCCGTTGTGGGCACGGTTCCCAACATGGCGGCGCGCTTGCAGTCGCTGGCGGCGCCGAATCGCATCGTGGTCGGCGAGGCCACCTACCACCGCATCCGCGACTCGGTGCAATGCCGCAGCGCCGGCCAGGTGACGCTGAAAGGCATCGCGCGGCCGGTCGCGGTGTACACGGTGGATGCGGACGGCGCCGAGGGCGACCCCTTCCTGCGCCGCGCCGAACGCTTGTTCTCGCCGCTGGTGGAGCGCGACGCCCAGCGCGAGACACTGCGCAGCGCCTGGCAGCGCGCCAAGGGCTCGGTGCCCGGCGTGCTGGCCATCGCCGGCGAGGCGGGCGTCGGCAAGTCGCGCCTGGTGCGCGCCTTTGTCGATGAACTGCAGGGCGACAACTTCAACCACGTCGCCTACCGCTGCGCCGCGCAGCACCAGGGCAGCCCGCTGCATCCCGCGGCCGCCCAACTGCAGGCCGCCTTCGGCCTCGACGCCCCGGCGGAGAACGCCCAGCGGCTGGCGCGGCTGAAGGACGGCGTCGCCCGCCTCGGCCTGCCGGCGCACGCGGTCGCGCCGCTGGCCATGCTGGCGGGCGTGGACGCGGGCACCGGCCCCACCGCGCCCACCGAACTGCGGCGCGAGACCCTCGAGACGCTGGCTGCGCTGGTTGCGGCCCATGCCAGGCTGGCGCCGACGCTGATGGTGGTGGAGGACCTGCACTGGTGCGACCCGTCGACCCTGGAGTTCCTGCAGTCGCTGGTCGAGCGCGCGCTGCCGCCGCGCCTGCTGCTGGTCGTCACGCACCGGCCCGACTTCGTGCCGCCCTGGGGCGAGGCCGAGGGCCGCGCGACGCTGTCGCTGCAGCGCCTGAGCGCCGCGGCCAGCCGCAACCTGGTGCGCAGCCTGCTCGCCGGCCGCGAAGTGCCCGCCGCGCTGGTGGAGAAGATCGTCGAGCGAGCCGAGGGCAACCCGCTGTTCCTGGAGGAGTTCACCAGCCTGCTGGCCGACGCCGGCAACGAGCAGGAAGCCGCCGCGGTGACGATCCCCGACTCGCTGCAGGAATCGCTGGCCACGCGCCTGGACCGCATCGGCGCGGCCAAGCGCATCGCGCAGGTGGCCGCGGCGTATGGCCGCGCGTTTTCGCTGGCGCACCTGGCGGCGCTGCCGGATTTCCGCGGCCTGGACATCGCGGGCGAGCTGGACGAACTGGCACGCAAGGGCCTGCTTGCTCCCGGCGCGGGATTGCAGGACGAGTACGAGTTCTCGCATGCGCTGATCCGCGACGCGGCCTACCAGTCGATGGTGCGCGAGGACCGCAAGGCGGTGCACCTGCGCATCGCCGAGAGCTTCGAAGCGCATTTCCCGGAGATCGTGGCGAGCCGGCCCGAGCTGGTCGCGCAGCACTTCAGCGAAGGCGAACGGCGCGAGCGCGCCATCGGCTACTGGTACCGCGCCGGCGCGCGCGCCATGGAGCGGCTGGCCAACGTCGAATCCATCGAGCACCTGCGGCGCGGCCTGGCGCAGGTCGACGCTCTCGATCCCGCCTTGCGGCCGATGCAGGAGCTGGGCTTCCTCACCGCGCTGATGCCGGCGCTGTGCGCCACCCGCGGCTACGCCAACGCGGAGGTGCAGCAGACCTTCTCGCGCGCCTTCGACCTGTGCACGCACATCGGGCCGACGGCGGAACTGGCGACGGTGCTGTACGGCCTGTGGTCCTACTACCTGGTGCGCGCCGACCTCGCGCGGTCGCGCCAGCTCGCCACCGAAATGCAGCGCATCGCCGGCGCCGACGTGCTGCGGCAGATGGAGGGCGAACTGGCCGCCGGCCTGACCTCGTTCTACGAAGGCCGGCTGCAGGAAGCCGCCGGCAACTTCGAGGCCATCCTGGCGCTGTGGCGGCCGGACGGCCCGCAGTTCTTCACCGCCGGCGAGGACGTGCGGGCCAGCACCAAGTCCTGGCTCGCCATCGTCTACTGGCACCAGGGCGAGGTCGACCGCGCGCGCGACGTCGCGCAGGAGTCGCTGTATCGCGCCCGCCAGGTCGGCCAGCCGATCAGCCTGGCTTTCGCGCTGTACTTCAACGTGTTCCTGGCGCATTTCTGCCGCGACCTGCGCACCGTGAAAACGCTGGGCCGCGAATGCCTGGCGCTGTGCACGGAGAAGCACCTGTTCTGGGGCGCGCTGTGCGTGCTGCAACTGGGCTGGGGTGAGGTCGCCGCGGCCGGCGCGGACCGCGAAGGCATGGCCGCCGGCATCCGCCACATGCACGAAGGCCTGGGCGGCTACCGAGGAGCGGGCGCGCGGCTGACGCAGACCTACTACCTCGCCACGATCGCGGAGGCACAGTTGAAGGCCGGGGCGCTGGAAGACTGCGAGCGCAGCCTGGGCGAGGGCTTCGCCGCGGCGGAGGAAAGCGGCGAGCAGCTTTCGCGCTCCGAGCTGCTGCGCCTGCGCGCCGACCTCGCGCTGGCCCTGGGCGCGGATGCCGATGCCGTGGCGACCTTGTACGCATCGGCGCTGGGCCACGCGCGTTCCACCGGTGCGCGCAGCCTCGAGCTGCGGGCCGCGCTGGGCTGGGCGCGCGTGCTGAAGGCGCGCGAGCGCGACGACGAACTGCCGCCGCTGCTGGAGCCGCTGCTCGCTTCGATCAAGTGCATGGCGCCGACGGCGGAGATCGCCGAGGCGCGCGGCCTGCTGCAGGCGGTGAGCGCATGAGCCCGCCGGGCCGCCCCAAGGGCGAATACCGCAGTGCGCAGCACGGAGGTTGCCCACTGAACGAGCCGGTTCGCATCCTGGGCGCCGGCCTGTCGGGGCTGGCTTGCGGCATCGCGCTCGCCCGCGCCGGACGCGAGGTCGTCATCCACGAACTGCGCGAGGACAGCGGCGCCCGCTTCGCCGACGATTTCCAGGGCATCGAGAACTGGACCAGCGACGTCGATTTTTTCGACGAGATGCGGCAGTGGGGCATCGCCACGGACGGCTTCGATGCGACCGAGCTGCGCGAGATCAGCGTGATCGGCGCGGACGACAGCGTGGCGCGGTTTGCCAGCCGGCGCGTGGCCTGCCGCGTTGTGCGCCGCGGCACGCTGCCTGGCTGCCTCGACCAGGGGCTCAAGGCCGATGCGCTGCGGCAAGGCGTGGAGATCCGCTACGGCTCGCGCGTGGAGCCGGACAGCTGCGACGTCATCGCCACCGGCCCGCGCGGCACCTCCGGCATCGTGCGCGCGGAGCTGTTCGAGACCGAACATCCCGACCAGGTCACCTTGCAGTTGAACCAGGCCTTGGCGCCGGGTACCTACACCTACCTCGTGATCGTCCAAGGCGTCGGCATGATCGCCACCGTGCTGCTGCGGCGCGAGCACGAGGTCGACGCCTACCTCGACGCCACGATCGCGGCCTACCAGCGCCACTATCCGGCCCTGCAGCGGCGCAACCCGCATCGCATCACCGGCGCCGGTTGCTTCGCGCTGGCCGGCCACTACAAGGAGGCGGCGCGCTGCTATGTCGGCGAGGCCGCCGGACTGCAGGACTGCTTCTGGGGTTTCGGCATCCGCTATGCCATCACCTCGGGCTGGCTGGCCGCGCAGGAGATCCTCACCGGCGCCAGCTACGAGCAGGCGGTGCGGCGCCGCCTGCGGCCGCTGCAGGTGGCGTCGCTCGCGAACCGGCTGGCGATCGACAGCGCCGGCGCCAGCGGGCTGGCGCTGCTGCTGAAGGCCTGGCAATGGGACCAGCGCCGCTGCGGTGACGGCCTGCGTTTCCTGTCCCGCATCTACCGGCCCACGGCGCTGCATCGCGCGGTGTACGGGTGCTTCGCCACGCGCCTGCTGGCGCCGCCGTCCGAGCGGGACGCGGCGCGCGGGCTGCGCTACCTGCGCTTCCGTGACCACAAACCGGGTTGAACCGGAGGAGACGACGCCATGACGATCCAGGCCTTGCAGTCGCAGCTGCTGCAGCAGTCCCAGCTGCGCTCCATCTCCATTGCCGCGGACGGCAAGCTGTCGGTCGCGCCCCTGGCGACGTCCTCGTTCCATTCGCTGGAAGTCAGCGCCCATCCCGCGGTGCTGGGAGGCAGTTCGGACTGCCAGCCCTTCCAGGCCACGACGCGCCAGGTGGAGATCCCCTGCGCGGCGGAACAGGTGGCGACGCTGATCGACCCGGTGCGCTGGGGCGACTTCTCGGAGATCCAGACCAGCAACTGCGTGAAGAGCGTGACGCGGCCCGACGGCGGCTGGCAGGGCACCATCGAGGAGCGGCTGGCCTGGAAGCTGTTCGACAAGACGATCGTTTACCAGAACCTGCTGAACATCGACTTCGCCATAGCCGCCGGCGCGTCGGTGGACTTCACGCTGAAGCAATGCCTGGCGGGCGGCCTGAACATGGACTCCGGCTACCTGCGCCTCGTGGAGCTGTCGCCGAACTCCTGCGCGCTGGTGTGCCAGAAGCAATTGAGCTACGCGCCGCCCAGCGACTGGTGCCTGCTGCCAACCTTCGTGCTGGATGGCATCCTGGACGTTTGGCTCAACGCCATCACGGCGAGCTACGCGCACCGCATGCTGGCGGCCACGCAATCACGCTAGCGGTTTTGCCAGGAAGCCCCAGCCGGCGATGCCTTCGCCGAGCTGGCGGCCGGCGATGACGTTCGCGGCCTGCAGGCCGGACATCGTGGTCGCCTCGATGCAGCCGATGTTGAAGCTGTTGCGCACCCAGTCGCCAGTGGGTACGAGGTTGTCGAAGCCGCAGTCGTTGGGCCACAGGCGGTATTGCGAGCTGCCGGCGAAGGTGGCGACGTAGCGGTCCGAGGGATTGGCGACGCCGATGAAGAATTGCGCATCGAGTCGCGCTTCACCCGTGCCCGGTTCGGGCCGCGGGTCGACCAGCCGGTTCCAGTCGAAGGCGCCGGCGGCGTCGAGCGAAGCGGGCCAGACCACCTTGGCTTGCGTGCGCAGGAACTGGAGCGCCAGCGCGCGGGCACGGTCCGCCCCGGGCTGGCCTTCCGTGCCCTGCGCGTCGTCCAGCGGGCTGCAGAAATAGGCGATGCTCGCCGGCGCGGCGGAGCCAGCGGGCCAGGACTCGCGCGGCAGCACCTGCGTCATGTCGGCATAGGAGTCCAGCGGCTGGCCGTCGTAGTCGAAGCCGACGAAGATGGCCGGCTGGTGGAGCGGCGCCGCCGCATCCGGCACGAGCTGCTGCAAGGTGCGGTCCATCCACAGCTGCGCGCCGAAGGTGGCGACGGTGCCGACCTTGGCCGCCAGGTTCTTCCAACGCTCGTTGGCGTCCACCAGCTGCTGGCCCACTTGCGGCAACGCGCCGAGGCTGATGCCCAGCAGCACCTGGTCGAACTGGTCGCGCTCCAGCACCACGGTTTCGGCCTGCGGCGAAGGCGCATAGGACTCCAGCGTGTTGCCGCTGTCTGCAAGCGCGGCGCGCAGGGCTGCGCCGCCTTCGAGCTGCTCGTAGTCCGGCGCGGCTGGCCAGCAGGGCAGGGTGAGGTTCTCGCTGTCGACGACATCCACGAGCGGCCGGTAAGGCGAGCCGTCCTTGGTGCGCGCCTGGCGTTCGAGCCGGATCCGCGCGATGGTGTTGCCTTCTTCCTCCTCGAGCGCGAGCACGCGGTGGAAGAACTCGAACTTCACGCCGCGCCTGGCCAGCACCTCGTACAGGGGCGCGAACACGATGTCGCCCATGCCGGCCTGCATCTTGTACAGGAAGTCGCCGTTGTAGGTGAGCGCGAGCCGCACGGTGGTGAGCAGCATCGTGCCTGCCTCCAGGCTCGGCTTGCCCATGTCGCCCGCCTGGTAGGCGAACAGCGCGTCGTACAGCCAGCGGACCAGCGAGGACCCTGCCATCGCACCGTTGTCCGCCATCGCATGTGCGGCCAGCCACTGCCGATAGTCCTGGCCGTTGATGCTCTCGTAGCCCTGGCGCAGCACGCCGCAGGCGTGGATGCCGTTCAGGTTCGCATAGAGGTAGTTGCCCAGGATCCAGGTCTTGCGGACCTGGCGCTCCAGCGGCGAGCGCGGTTGCTGGATCGCTTCGTGGAACACCGACCAGCCGAACTCCAGCGCCAGGCGCGACGCCGTGACGATGCCGGCGAGCAATTGCTCGAAGACGTCGACCGCGCCCTGCAGCGCGGGCGCCTGCCCCGGGCCGGCCTGCAGCGCATGGAGCTGCGCGGCGGCGATGCGCGGCGCGCCGGCCAGGTGCTGCATCAGGTCCTGGTGCAGGCCCAGCTTCTGCTGCAGTTGCGCCGTCGCCGCGGAGTCGGCCGGCGCGGCCTTGGAAGTGGCGAACAGGTCTTCCCAGGCTTCGTGGAACCAGGACGCCACGGTCTCCAGGTAAGCCCCGAGGCTTTGCGTGGTGCCGTCCAGCGTGGGGTCGCCGGGGCGCGGCGCCGGCTTCCATTGCCACGGGTCCCAGCTGCCATCGGGCATCTGCTCCGCCAGCACCACGTTGTTCATGCCCTTGAAGGCGTCCTGCCAGGTGGCGAGCAGGCTGCCGGGCGGGCGGCCGAGTTCCTCGTAGCAGGCCTTCATGAGCCGGAAGGCGTTGGTGTAGAAGCCGAAGAACACGTGCACACCGTGCTCCTCGATGCGGTGGTGGTCCTCCGGCGCCATCCCGCGCCCGCTGGCACCCTTGCCGCCCAGGCGCCAGCCGAGCTGGTAGACGGTGATGTCGTAGCGGCTTTGCCAACCTGCGTCCTGCGTCAGCGCGAAGACGGCCGCCATGGAGCCCATGCCGCCCCCGAGGACGGCCAGCTTGCGGGGTGGAGTTGTGCTTGCCATCGGGCCAGAATCGAACATGGCCTGGAGGCTGTCAAGGAGGAATGCGGTGAAGGCGATCACGAGCGCGCTGGTCCTCGCGGCCTGCGCATCCACCGCCGCCTGGGCGGACGTGCCGCCGATGCAGGTGCCGCTGGCGCCGGCGCCGGGCAACGGCGGCAGCCTGGGCCGCGCCACGCTGTTCGCCGCGCCCGAAGGCACGCGCATCGAGCTGTTCTTCACCAGCGCGGGCTTGCAGCCGACCGCGCCGCTGCACGTGTACACCTATCTGTACGAAGGCCGCTGCGGCGCGTTGCCGGCGGCCCCGGCCTATGCGCTGACGCAGCAGGTGCTGGTGCGCACGCCGCAGGGCAACCTGGCGGCCAGCCGCCGCGGCGCGTTCACGCTGTCGCAGCTGGCGCCGCTGCCGCTGGATGAACTGGCGGGTGGGCGCTTTGCGCTGGCTTTGCGGGCGTCGCCGGCGGATGGCGGCGGGCTTCTGTATTGCGGCGAGATTGCCTGAGCTGGTTGCGCGCCAGCGCACCCCAGCACCTCGCCCAGTCCGACAAGAAGCCTCGCCGCCGGGCCGCAAAGTGGTGCGCCATGACCAAGCATCCCCTGTCCTTCCTCGCTGGCTTCCTCGCTGGCGCCGTGGCGCTGCACTACCTCGTCCGGGCGCAGGCCGTCCAGGCCACGCCGAGGCTGCGTGCAATGGCGCGCCGCCCGCCCGACCCCGACCTGCAGCTGCGGGACCGCATCCGCTCGCGGCTGGGCCGCGCCGTCGCCAACCCGAAGGCCGTGCAGGTCGAAGTGCACGACAGCCACGTGATGCTGCGCGGCCATGTGCTGAAGAACGAAGTCGATGCGCTGCTCGGCGAAGTGCAGCGGGCCGCGGGCAGCAACCAGGTGCATGCCGACCTGCGGGCGCACGACCAACCGGAGGACATTCCGGCCGAAGCCGGCCGGGGCGATGCGTCGCACGGCGGCGCGACGACGTGGCATTAGGCCTTCAGGCCGGTTCCAGGTCCGAATGCAGGATGCGGGAGATGTCCTCCTGCGTTTCCTCCAGCTGCACCAGCGTGGCCTGCCGCGCACCGAGCGCGTCGCGGCTCAGCAGCGCGGTGAGGATGGCCTTGTGCCGGGGCAGCGAGAGCGCGTGCGTGTTGGGCAGCTTGCTGGTGAGCTTGATCGATTCCCGCAGCGCGAGCGACAGCATGTTGCCGATGTAGGCCAGCAGGTCGTTGCCCGTTGCTTCCGCGATGCGGCGGTGGAAGGCCAGGTCGGGCTCCAGCAGTTCCTCCGGCGTGCGCGCCGTCTCCATGCCGGTGTAAGCCTCGGCAATGCCTTGCAGCTGTTCCTCGGTGGCGGCGCGGGCGGCCAGCGCCGCGGCGGCCGGCTCGAAGATGCGGCGCACGGTCATCAGCGAATCGACGAAGTCGTCGGTCTGCTTGGACTGGATCAGCCAGTACAGCACGTCCGGGTCCAGGAGGTGCCAGTCGCTGCGCGGGCGCACGATGACACCGGCGCGCTGGCGCGACACGACCAGGCCCTTGGCCACCAGCACGCGCGTCGCTTCGCGCAGCACGGAACGGCTGACGTTGAACTGGGCCAGCAGCACGGGTTCGCCGGGCAGGCGGCTGCCGGGCGGGAACTCGCCGGCCACGATGCGCATGCCCAGGTCGCGCACGATCTGGGGGTGCATGCTCTTGCGCTCCGGCGGGCTCCGGTAACTGGAGTCGCGGTGCGAAGGTTTGACTTCCATGCGCATGAATATAGCCCGCGCAGGCCTAGCGCTTGCTCTTGTTGGCCACGTCGATGAACACCGCGGCCAGCAGCACCAGCCCCTTGATGACCTGCTGGTAGTCGATGCCGATGCCCAGGATCGACATGCCGTTGTTCATCACGCCCATGATGAAGGCGCCGACCACCGCGCCCAGCACCTTGCCGACGCCGCCCGAGGCCGAGGCGCCGCCGATGAAGCAGGCGGCGATCACGTCCAGCTCGAAGCCCAGGCCTGCCTTCGGCGTCGCGGTGTTCAGCCGCGCCGCGAAGATCAGCCCCGCCAGAGCCGCCAGCACGCCCATGTTGACGAAGGTCAGGAAGGCCAGCCGCTCGGTCTTGATGCCCGACAGCCGCGCCGCCTTCTCGTTGCCGCCCAGCGCGTAGATGCGCCGGCCGACCGTGGTGCGCAGCGCGACGAAGTCGTAGACGACGATCAGCACCGCCATCACCAGCAGCACGTTGGGCAGGCCCTTGTACGCCGACAGCAGCGCGGTCAGCAGCACGATCAGCGCCACGAACAGCAGGTTCTTGCCCAGGAAGAACGGCAGCGGCTCGACGTCCATGCCGTGCTTCGCGGCCTGGCCGCGTTCGCGGAACTTGAAGAACAGCATCGCGCCGGCCGCCACCACACCCAGCAGGATGGACGACAGCCGATAGGACTCGCCCTTGAAAGGGTCCGGCAGGAAGCCCGTGGACAGCAGCTGGAACTCGGACGGGAAGGGCCCGACCGATTGCCCCTGCAGCACCAGCAGCGCGAGGCCCTTGAACACCAGCAGGCCGGCCAGCGTGACGATGAAGGACGGGATGCGCATATAGGCGACGAACCAGCCCTGCGCGCCGCCGATCACGGCGCCGGTGGCCAGGCAGATCAGCGTGGCCGGCACGATGGGCATGTTCTTCTCGACCATCAGCACTGCCGCCAGCGCGCCGATGAAGCCGCAGACGGAGCCGACCGAGAGATCGATAGAGCCGCCCACGATGACCAGCAACATGCCCAGCGCCATGATGACGATGTAGCTGTTCTGCAGCACCAGGTTGGTCAGGTTCAGCGGCTGCATCAGCGTGCCGCCGGTCATGTACTGGAAGAAGGCCATGATGGCCACCAGCGACAGCAGCATGCCGTATTCGCGCAAGTGGGCCTTCAGGAAGGCCCAGGCGCGCTGGCCACTCGATTCGGCCGGCTTGGCGCCCGGCTCGGCGACGTGGGAGCTCATTGCAGCACTCCGGATGTATTCACGATGACCCGCATGATTCCCTCCTGGCTCGCTTCCATCCGGCCGAACTCGGCGACGAAGCGGCCCTCGTTCATCACGTAGATGCGGTCGCACATGCCCAGCAGCTCGGGCATCTCGGAAGAAATCATGACGATGCACTTGCCCTCGGCGGCCATCTGGGCCATCAGGCTGTAGATTTCGAACTTGGCGCCGACGTCGATGCCCCGCGTGGGCTCGTCGAGGATCAGCACCTCCGGCTGCGTGAACAGCCACTTGCCCAGCACCACCTTCTGCTGGTTGCCGCCGGACAGCTGTCCCACGGGCTGCGACACGCCGGCGCAGCGGATGCGCAGCTGCTTGCGGTAGCCCTCGGCCACGCCGAACTCGCGGCCTTCGTCGACGATGCCGCGCTTCGACACCGCGCGCAGGTTCGCGAGCGACACGTTGCGGGCGATGGCGTCGTCCAGCAGCAGGCCGTAGCCCTTGCGGTCCTCGGTGACGTAAGCGATGCCCTGGCGCACGGCGGCTTCCACCGAGGAGACGTCGATCTCCTGGCCGTGCAGCAGCACCTTGCCGCTGATCTTCTGGCCGTAGGAACGGCCGAAGACGCTCATGGCCAGCTCGGTGCGGCCGGCGCCCATCAGGCCGGCGATGCCGACGATCTCGCCGCGCTTCGCCTGCAGGTTGACGCCCTTCACCATCCGGCGTTCGGCGTACAGCGGATGGTGCACCGTCCAGTCGCGCAGCTCGAACACCGTCTCGCCGATCTGCGGCTCGCGCCGCGGATAGCGGTCGGCCATCTCGCGGCCCACCATGTTGCGGATGATGATGTCCTGGCTGACGGCCTGCGTGCGGCAGTCCAGCGTCTGTACCGTGCTGCCATCGCGCAGCACCGTGATGGCGTCGGCCACCCGCTCCACTTCGTTCAGCTTGTGCGAGATGAGGATGCAGGCGATGCCTTGCGCCTTCAGTTCCAGCAGCAGGTCCAGCAAGGCCTCGCTGTCGGTTTCGTTGAGGCTCGCGGTCGGCTCGTCCAGGATCAGCAGCTTCACCTGCTTGGACAGCGCCTTGGCGATTTCCACCAGCTGCTGCTTGCCGACGCCGATGTCGTCCACCAAGGTGGCGGGCGATTCGTGCAGGCCCACTTTCGCCAGCAGCTCGCGGGTGCGCACGTAGGCGGCGTGGCGGTCCACCACGCCGCGCTTCGACGGTTCGTTGCCGAGGAAGATGTTCTCGGCGATGGAGAGCAGGGGCACCAGGGCCAGCTCCTGGTGGATGATGATGATGCCGAGGTGCTCGCTGGCGGCGATGTCGCGGAAGTGCCGCGCTTCGCCGCCGAAGTGGATCTCGCCTTCGTAGCTGCCGTGCGGGTAGACCCCGCTCAGCACCTTCATCAGCGTGGACTTGCCGGCGCCGTTTTCGCCCACCACGGCGTGAATCTCGCCGGCCTGCACCGACAGATTCACGTCCTTGAGGGCGATGACTCCGGGGAACGCCTTGGTGATCCCCCGCATCTCCAGGAGAGTGCTCACTTGACCTGCGCTTCCTTGTAGTAGCCGCTGTCGATCAGCACCTTCTTCCAGTTGCTGGAGTCGACGGCCACGGGCTTCAGCAGGTAGGACGGCACGACCTTCACGCCGTTGTTGTAGGTCTTGGTGTCGTTGATCTGCGGCTGCTTGCCGGCCAGCACGGCGTCCACCATGTCGGCGGCGACCTTGGCCAGTTCACGCGTGTCCTTGAACACGGTGCTGTACTGCTCGCCGCGCAGGATGGACTTGACCGAAGGCACTTCGGCGTCCTGGCCGCTCACGATGGGGCAGGGCTGTTGCGGGGTGCAGTAGCCGACGCCCTTCAGCGAGGACAGGATGCCGATCGACAGGCCGTCATACGGGGACAGCACGGCGTGCACCTTGTCCTTGCCGTAGAAGGCGGACAGCAGGTTGTCCATGCGGGACTGGGCCACGGCGCCGTCCCAGCGCAGCGTGCCGACCTTGTCCATGCCCATCTGCTTGCTGCGCACCACCAGCTGGCCCTTGTCGATGAAGGGCTTCAGCACGGACATGGCGCCGTCGTAGAAGAAGAAGGCGTTGTTGTCGTCGGGCGAGCCGCCGAACAGCTCGATGTTGAACGGGCCCTTGCCCTGCTTCAGCCCCAGCTTGTCGACGATGGAGGTGGCCTGCAGCACGCCGACCTGGAAGTTGTCGAAGGTGGCGTAGTAGTCGACGTTCTTGCTGCCGCGGATCAGGCGGTCATAGGCGATGACCTTGACGCCCTTGTCGGCCGCGTTCTGCAGCGCCTTGGACAGCGTGGTGCCGTCGATGGCGGCGATCACCAGCACCTTGGCGCCCTTGGTGATCATGTTCTCCACCTGGGCCAGCTGGTTGGGGATGTCGTCGTCGGCGTATTGCAGGTCGGTCTGGTAGCCGCGCGACTGCAGCACCTTGACCATGTTGTTGCCGTCGTCGATCCAGCGCGCCGAGGACTTGGTGGGCATCGAGATGCCGACCATGCCCTTGCCCTGGGCGAAGGCGCCGGGCGCGAGGCCCAGCAGCGCGGCTCCGACCGCGAGGGCGCCGAGGAAGCTTCGTGTAGTGAGTTTCATGCTTGTCTCCTTGAGGGGCGTTGCGTGGTTAATGGGAATGCCTGGGAACGCCGGCGCCCCGGCGTCCCACGAGAAAATCGAAGTCGCAGCCTTCGTCGGCCTGCAGCACGTGTTCGACGTACAGCTTGCGGTAGCCCGAGCCGTCCTCCGGCACCGGCTGCTGCGAAGCGGCCCAGGTGGCCAGGCGATCCTTCAGCTCGGCGTCGGGGATGTCCAGGTGCAGGCGGCCGCCATCGGCGTCCAGCTCGATCCAGTCGCCTTCGCGCACCACGGCCAGCGGGCCGCCGGCGCGCGCCTCGGGAGCGACGTGCAGCACCACGGTCCCGTAGGCGGTGCCGCTCATGCGCGCATCGGAGATGCGGACCATGTCGGTGATGCCCTGTTCCAGCAGCTTCGGCGGCAGGCCCATGTTGCCCACCTCCGCCATGCCGGGGTAGCCGCGCGGGCCGCAGTTCTTCAGCACCAGCACGGAGTCGGCGGTGACGTCGAGGTCCGGATCGCCGATGCGGGCCTTGTAGTCCTCGAGGTTCTCGAAGACGACGGCGCGGCCGCGGTGCTTCAGCAGGCTGGCGGTGGCAGCCGAAGGCTTGATCACCGCGCCGTTGGGCGCCAGGTTGCCGCGCAGGATGCGCATGCTGCCGTCCGGCACCAGCGGCTGCTCCCAGTCGCGGATCACCTCCGGGTTGTACGAAGGGGCGTCCTTCACGTTCTCCCACAGCGACTTGCCGTTGGCGGTGATCGCGTCCGGGTGCGGCAGGCGGCCCGCTTCGCCCAGGCGGCGCAGCACGGCCGGCAGGCCGCCGGCGTAGTAGAAGTCTTCCATCAGGAAGCGGCCGGAAGGCATCAGGTCCACCAGCGTCGGCGTGCCCCGGCCGACCGTGGTCCAGTCGTCCAGCGCCAGGTCCACGCCGATGCGGCCGGCGATGGCCTTCAGGTGGATCACCGCGTTGGTGGAGCCGCCGATGGCGGCATTGGTGCGGATGGCGTTCTCGAAGGCGGCGCGCGTCAGCAGCTGGGACAGGCGCAGGTCCTCCTTCACCATCTCCACGATGCGCATGCCGCTCATGTGGGCCAGCACGTAGCGGCGCGAATCCACCGCGGGGATCGCCGCGTTGTGCGGCAGGGTGACGCCCAGCGCCTCGGCCATGCAGGCCATGGTGGAGGCCGTGCCCATGGTGTTGCAGGTGCCGGCCGAACGCGACATGCCGGCTTCGGCCGCCATGAATTCGTGCAAGGTGATGTGGCCGGCCTTCACCTGCTCCGACAGCTGCCACACCGCGGTGCCGGAACCGATGTCGCGGCCCTGGTGCTTGCCATTGAGCATGGGGCCGCCGCTCACCGCGATGCCCGGCACGTCGCAGCTGGCCGCGCCCATGAGGAGCGCCGGCGTGGTCTTGTCGCAGCCCACCAGCAGCACGACACCGTCGATCGGGTTGCCGCGGATGGCTTCCTCGACGTCGATGCTGGCCAGGTTGCGCGTGAACATGGCCGTGGGGCGCAGGTTCGACTCGCCGTTGGAAAAGACGGGGAACTCCACCGGGTAGCCACCGGCTTCGAAGACACCGCGCTTCACGTGCTCCGCCAGCTTGCGGAAATGGGCATTGCAGGGCGTGAGTTCGGACCAGGTGTTGCAGATGCCGATGATCGGCTTGCCCTGGAATTCGTGGTCCGGGATGCCCTGGTTGCGCATCCAGCTGCGGTACATGAAGCCGTTCTTGTCCGTGGTGCCGAACCATTCGGCGGAGCGGAGTTTGGGGGGCGGCTTGGACATGCCGGCGAATATAGTCAGACGAATTCAATCGTCCTCCCGGGGAAACCCTGAGGGAATTTCCGTAATGCGGCCAATTAGTCTGACTACATAATCCGCAACCGTTCCAATCCGGAGACCCTGCCATGAGCGAATTCGCGCGCTATCCCAGCCTTGTCGACCGCACGGTGCTCGTGACCGGCGGCGCTACCGGCATCGGCGCGAGCCTGGTGCAGGAGTTCGCCGCGCAGGGCGCGAAGGTCGGTTTCGTCGACCTGCAGCGCGAAGCCGGCGAGAAGCTGGCGCGCGAGCTGGCCGGCAGCCGCCACGCGCCCTTGTTCCTGCAGACCGACCTGACCGACACCCGCGCACTCGAGGCGGCCATCGGCACCGTGCGCGAACGCTTCGGCCCGATCCGCGCGCTGTTGAACAACGCGGCCAACGACCAGCGCCACAAGATCGAGGAGGTCACGCCCGAATCCTGGGATGCGGCCATCGCCGTGAACCTGAAGCACCAGTTCTTCGCGGCGCGCGCGGTGTCCGGCGACATGAAGCAGGCCGGCGGCGGCTCCATCGTCAACTTCGGCTCGGTCAGCTGGAAGCTGAAGCAGGGCGGCATGCCGGTCTACACCACCTCGAAGGCGGCGGTGCAGGGCCTCACGCGCAGCCTGGCGCGCGACTTCGGGCCCTTCAACATCCGCGTCAACACGCTGGTGCCGGGCTGGGTGATGACCGAGAAGCAGGTGCGCCTGTGGCTCACCGACGAGGGCCGGGCCGAGATCAAGCGCGGCCAGTGCATCGACGCGCCGCTGCTGCCGGAACACATCGCCCGCATGGCGCTGTTCCTGGCCGCCGACGACAGCGGCATGTGCACGGCACAGGACTTCATCGTCGACGGGGGCTGGGTGTGAGCGCCGCACGGCCGCCCGAAGGCGCTCGAGCCGGAGTGCGAAGCCCGGAGGCTCTCCTGATTCCTGACGTGCGGCTGGCCGTCGACGCGCGCGACCGCCTGGGCGAGTGCGCGATGTGGTGCGAGTCGGCGCAGGCGCTGTACTGGACCGACATCGAAGGCCTGAAGATCAGCCGGCTGCAAGCCGATGGCCTGGTGCACGAATGGAAGCTGCCCCAGCGCGTGGGCAGCTTCGCTTTCTGCGCCGGCAGCCGCACGCAGATGCTGCTGGGCCTGGACTCGGGCATCGCTCTGTTCGACACGGCCAGCGAATCCTTGTCGCCGGTGATCGCTGTAGAAGCGGACGAGCCAACGACGCGCATCAACGACGGCCGCTGCGATCGCCAGGGCCGCTTCGTCTTCGGCATGTACAACCCGAAGGAAGCCGCGATCAGCGGCTTCTATCGTGTCGATGCGGACCTGCGGATCGAGCGCCTGCCACTGCCGCCCGCCGCGGTGGGCAACAGCATCTGCTTCAGCCCGGACGGCGCGACGATGTACTACACCGACTCGCCCACGCGCACCATCTGGTCGCTGGACTACCACGCGGACGGCTGGCTCGGCACGCCGCGCGAGTTCGTGCGGCTGGGCGAGCAGGAAGGCTTTGCCGACGGTTCCTGCATCGACGCGCAGGGCGGGCTGTGGAACGCGCAGTGGGAAGGCAAGTGCCTGGTGCGCTACGACGCGGCCGGCGCCGAGACGGCGCGCATCGAACTGCCGGTGTCGCGGCCGACCTGCCCGGCCTTCGGTGGCCCCGACCTCGACGTGCTGTACGTCACCTCCGCGCGCGGTTCGCTGAGCAAGGAGCGCCTGCGCGACGAGCCTGCGGCCGGCGGCGTCTTCGCCGTAGCCGACACCGGCTGGCGCGGCCTGCCGGAAACCCGCTTCCAGCTGCGGCGATGAACACCGGCCTGCGCGAATACCACCTGGACAACGGCGCCGGACTGGCGCTGTCCGTCATCAACCGCGGCGGCATCGTCACCGGCCTGCAGGTGCCGGATCGCCACGGCCGCCTGGCCAACGTCGTGCTCGGACTACCCACGGTGGCCGACTACGAGAAGCCGCATCCGCACCTGGGTGCGCTCGTGGGCCGCTATGCGAACCGCATCGCGCATGGGCGCTTCGCGATCGACGGCCACAACTACCAGCTGCCGCAGAACAACGGCCAGAACACCCTGCATGGCGGCCCCGAAGGCTTCGGCCGCCGCTGGTGGGAAGTCACGCCGCACGGCAGCAGTTCGCTGGAGCTGCGCCTGGCGAGCGAGGACGGCGACCAGGGCTTCCCTGGCCGGCTCGAGGTGCAGGTGCGCTACACGCTGACGCCTCGCAACGAATGGCGCATCGACTACCAGGCGCGCTGCGACCGGGCCACGGTGGTGAACCTGACGAACCATTCGTACTTCAACCTCGCGGGCGGCGGCAGCGTCCTCGATCACACGCTCACGCTGGCGGCGCAGCGCTATTGCGCGGTCGACGCCTCCCTGATTCCTGAGAGCGTGGAAATGGTGGCCGGCACGCCTTTCGATTTCCGCACTGCCACGCGGATCGGCGAGCGCATTCGCGAGCCGCATCCGCAGCTGCTGCGCGCGCGCGGCTACGACCACAACTGGGTGCTCGATGGCGAAGGCCTGCGTTTCGCGGCGCGGGTGGAAGAGCCCACGTCCGGCCGCGTGATGGAAGTGCTGACCACCGAGCCGGGCGTGCAGTTCTACACCGGCAATTTCCTGGACGGCACGCTGGCCGGGCGCGACGGCGTGCTGCGGCAAAGCGACGGGCTGTGCCTGGAGACGCAGCACTTTCCCGATTCGCCCAACCACCCGGACTATCCGTCCACGCTGTTGCGGCCCGGCGAAACCTTCCACAGCACCACCGTCTACCGCTTCACCCATCTCTGAGGTCCAACATGCCGCGCACGCGTTACCAGGGCGTCTTTCCCGTCGTTCCCACCACTTTCCGCGAGGACGGCACGCTGGACCTGGCGAGCCAGAAGCGCTGCGTCGACTTCATGATCGCGGCCGGTTCCACGGGCCTGTGCATCCTGGCGAATTTCTCCGAGCAGTTCCTGTTGTCCGACGAGGAACGCGAGGTCCTGACGCGGACCCTCCTGGAACACGTGGCCGGCCGCGTGCCGGTGATCGTAACCACCACGCACTTCAGCACCGAGGTGTGCGCGGCGCGCAGCCGGCGCGCGCAGGAGCAGGGCGCGGCCATGGTGATGGTGATGCCGCCGTATCACGGCGCCACCTTGCGTGTCGGCGAGGCCGGCATCCACGAGTTCTATGCGCGGCTGTCGGACCGCATCGCGATCCCGATCATGATCCAGGACGCGCCGGTGGCGGGCACGTCCTTGCCGGCCCCTTTCCTGGCGCGCATGGCGCAGGAGATCGAGCACGTCGCCTACTTCAAGATCGAGACCGCCGGCGCGGCGAGCAAGCTGCGCGAGCTGATCCGGCTGGGCGGCGAGGCGATCGAAGGTCCGTGGGACGGCGAAGAGGGCATCACCTTGCTGCCGGACCTGGAAGCAGGCGCGACCGGCGCGATGACGGGCGGCGGCTTCCCGGACGGCATCCGGCAGATCCTCGACCCGTGGCAACAGGGCGACCGCGAAGCGGCGGCGCAGGCCTACTACCGCTGGCTGCCACTGATCAACTTCGAGAACCGGCAGGGCGGCATCCTGACCGCGAAGGCGCTGATGAAGGCCGGCGGGATCATCGACTGCGAGGCGCCGCGGCATCCGTTTCCGGCGATGAACGCGGCGGTCCGCGAAGGTCTGCTGGCGACGGCGAAGCGCCTGGATCCGCTGGTGTTGCGGTACGCGTAGTCAGGCGCCAGCCTCCAAAGCGACCCCATACGACTCGGCCGCCGCGCTCTTGATCGCGGCCAGCATCACCCGGGCCGCCGGCGACAGCGGCCGGTCGGCGCGCGTGATCAGCCCGAAGGCGTCCATGTGGCAGGGCAGGTCCACCGGCAACACCGCCACCAGCGCGTGGCTGGCGTAGTACTGGCCCACGTCGCCGGCCACCAGGCCGATCATGTCGCCCTGCGCGATCATCTTGGTCATGAAGAGGACCGCCGCCGTCTCGATCAGGTTGGCCGGCGCTTCCAGTCCCTCTTCGCGAAACATCAGGTCGAAGCGGTGCCGCAGCACGCTGCCTTCTGGCGGCACGATCCAGCCCCAGCCGTTCAGGTCGCGCAGGCTCAGCTTGTCCACGCCCAGCAAGGGGTGGCCCGGGCGCACCATCGCCACGACGGGCTCCTCGGCCAGCGCCTCGAAGCGGATCGCCGTCTTGTCATGCTGGGCAAACAGGCGCGCCACGCCGATGTCGATGCGGCCCTGCGCCATGCGTTCCATCAGCACGTCGCTGGTTTCGATGTGCAATGACACGCGCAAGGCCGGATGCGCCTGCTTCACTCGGGCCACGGCCTGCGGCAGCAGCATGATGCCCGGCGTGGTGATCGCGCCCACGCTCACCTGGCCGAAGCGGCCGGCCTTCAGCTCCTGCACTTCGTCGTGCGCCTGGTTGAGGCTCGACAAGGCGGTGCGCGCGTGGCGGATCATCGCCTCGCCATAGGCGGTGGGACGCATGCCGCGCGGCAGCCGCTCGAACAGCGGGACGCCCAGCACGTCCTCCAGGTCCTTCAGCAGCTTGGACGCCGCCGGCTGCGTCATGGCCAGCACCTCGGCGGCCCGGTGGATGTTGCCTTCCTCGTCCAGCGCCACCAGCAGCAGCAGCTGGCGCGTCTTGAGCCGGGCGCGGATGAACCAGTGCGAGTAGTTGACCAAGACTGCCTCCCCCGGGTTTGTATGAATGCCGAATCGTATATCGCAGAAGGCCGAATCGCGATTGGTCGTGTATCCCTGACCCACCTACCATGCGGCCCACCCCGAAGGAGCGTGTGGGCAAATGGGCGAAGTCCTGAAAAACTACATCAACGGCCACTGGGAAATGGGTGTGACCACGGGTACGAGCGAGAACCCCTCGGACCTGGCCGCGCCCGTGGCCGACTACGCCCGCGCCGACGCCCGCCAGGCCGAGGCGGCCCTGGAAGCCGCCAGCGAGGCCTTCGCCAGCTGGGCCGGCGCCACGCCGCAGCGCCGCGCCGACGTGCTGGACTTCGTGGGCAACGAATTGCTGTCACGCCGGGACGAACTCGGCAGCCTGCTGGCGCGCGAGGAGGGCAAGACCCTGCCGGAGGCTGTGGCGGAGGTCGCGCGGGCGGGACACATCTTCAAGTTCTTCGCCGGCGAGGCGCTGCGGACGCCGGGCGAGAAGCTCGCCTCCGTGCGGCCGGACATCGAGGTCGACATCACGCGCGAACCGGTAGGCGTGGTGGCGGTCATCGCGCCCTGGAACTTCCCCTTCGCCATCCCGGCCTGGAAGATCGCACCGGCGCTCGCTTACGGCAACACGGTGGTGTTCAAGCCGGCGGAGCTGGTGCCGGCCTGCGGCTGGGCGCTGGCCGAGATCCTGAGCCGAGCCGGGCTGCCGGCCGGCGTGTTCAACCTGGTCAATGGCAGCGGCCGGCAGGTCGGGCGCGTGCTGGTGGAAAACCGCCTCGCTGACGCCATCACCTTCACCGGCTCCGAGACGACCGGCAAGCAGGTGCTGCAGCAGGCCGCCGCTCGCGGCGCCAAGGTGCAGCTGGAGATGGGCGGCAAGAACCCGCTGGTGGTGCTGGCCGATGCCGACCTGGACCGCGCGGTGGACTGCGCGCTGCAAGGCGCCTTCTACTCCACCGGCCAGCGCTGCACGGCGTCGAGCCGCCTCATCGTCGACGCCAAGGTGCACGACACCTTCCTCACCCGCCTGCGCAAGCGCACGCGGGCGCTGCAGGTGGGGCACGCGGAAGAGCGCGGCACCGACATCGGGCCGGTGGCGAGCCGCGCGCAATTGGACACGAATCTTTCGTATATCGAGGTCGCCCGGACCGAAGGCGCCGAACACATCTGCGGCGGCGAAGTGCTGGAGCGGCCCACGCGCGGCCACTTCATGTCGCCCGCGCTGTTCCTGGCCACGCCCGAGCAGCGGATCGCGCGCGAGGAAATCTTCGGCCCGATCGCGGTGGTGCTGCGCGCCGACGACTACGAGCACGCGCTCGCGCTCGCCAACGACACACCTTACGGCCTGTGCGCCGGCATCTGCACGACCTCGCTGAAGCGGGCGATGCACTTCCGCCGCAACGCGCAGGCCGGCATGGTCATGACCAACCTGCCGACGGCGGGCGTCGACTACCACGTGCCCTTCGGCGGCCGCAAGGCCAGCAGCTTCGGGCCGCGCGAACAGGGGCGCCAGGCGGCGGAGTTCTTCACCACCATGAAGACCGCCTACACCTGCGCCTGAACGGTTCCATCCACCCAACCACGAGAAGGAGACACACCATGATGAACCGACGCCACGCCTCGCTGGCCCTGGCCCTCGCCAGCGGCCTGCCGCTATCCAGCTTCGCGCAGAAGAAGATCGTGCTGGGCTTCAGCCAGATCGGCGCGGAAAGCGAATGGCGGACCGCCAACACCGAGTCGATCAAGCAGGCCGCCAAGGATGCCGGCATCGACCTGAAGTTCTCCGATGCGCAGCAGAAGCAGGAGAACCAGATCAAGGCCATCCGTTCCTTCATCGCGCAGAAGGTCGACGTGATCGGCTTCTCGCCGGTGGTCGAGAGCGGCTGGGAAACTGTGCTGCGCGAAGCCAAGGCTGCCAAGATCCCGGTGATCCTGACCGACCGCACCGTGGACGTGAAGGACGACACCTTGTGGGTCACCTTCATGGGCTCCGACTTCCTGGAAGAAGGCCGCAAGGCCGGCCGCTGGCTGACGGAGAACGTCAAGGGCAGCGACGTCAAGATCGTCGAGCTGCAGGGCACCGTGGGCTCGGGGCCCGCGATCGACCGCAAGAAGGGCTTCGAGGAAATCATCAAGGGCAAGCCGCAGTACAAGATCGTGCGCTCGCAGACGGGCGATTTCACCCGCGCCAAGGGCAAGGAAGTGATGCAGGCCTTCCTGAAGGCCGACCCGAAGGTCAACGTGCTCTACGCGCACAACGACGACATGGCCATCGGCGCCATCCAGGCGATCGAGGAAGCCGGGCTGAAGCCGGGCAAGGACATCACCATCATCTCGGTCGACGGGGTGAAGGGCGCCTTCGAGGCGATGATGGCCGGCAAGCTGAACGTCACCGTCGAATGCAGCCCGCTGCTGGGCCCGCAACTGATGGCTACGGTGAAGGACGTCGTGGCCGGCAAGCCGGTACCGAAGCGCATCGTCACGCAGGAAGGCATCTTCCCGATGGATACGGCCGCCAAGGAATTCCCGAACCGCAAGTACTGATGGCGGAAGTGCAGTTGCCGGTGCTGGAACTGGCCGGCATCTCGAAGTCCTTCCTCGGCGTGCGCGCGCTCGCCGGGGTGGGGCTGCGCCTCTTTCCCGGCGAGGTGCATGCATTGATGGGGCAGAACGGCGCCGGCAAGTCGACGCTGATCAAGGTGCTCACCGGCGTGTACGGCGCCGACGCCGGCACGATGCGGCTGGCCGGCGACTACGTGCAGCCGCGCTCGCCGCTGGAGGCGCAGCGCCTGGGCATCAGCACGGTGTACCAGGAGGTCAACCTCTGTCCCAACCTGTCGGTGGCCGAGAACGTGTTCGCCGGCCGCTATCCGCGCCGCTTCGGCATGGTGGACTGGAAGGCGATGGAAGCGCAGACGCGCGCGCTGCTGGCGCGCCTGAGCCTCGACATCGACGTCAGCCGCCTGCTTTCGAGCTATCCGGTGGCGGTGCAGCAGATGGTGGCCATCGCGCGCGCGCTCAGCGTGTCCGCGAAGGTGCTGGTGCTGGACGAGCCCACTTCGAGCCTGGACGAGGACGAAGTGCGGCGCCTGTTCGCGGTGCTGCGGCGCTTGCGCGGCGAGGGCATGGCCATCCTGTTCGTCACCCACTTCCTCGACCAGGTCTACGCCATTGCCGACCGCATCACGGTGCTGCGCAATGGCGAGCAGGTCGGTGAATACCGGGTCGAGCATCTTCCCGCACCGGCTCTGGTCGCCGCGATGGTGGGCCGCGAACTCGCGGCGCGGCGCGAGGCGGCGCCGGTGCCGGAAGCCGCTGATGACGCCGCGCCGGCGCTGGTGGAACTGCGCGGGCTGGGCAGCAAGGGCGTGGTGCAGCCGACCGACCTGCAACTGCGCGCCGGCGAGATCGTCGGCCTGGCGGGCCTGCTGGGTTCGGGCCGCACCGAGCTGGCGCGGCTCATGTTCGGGCTGGAACGTGCCGACCAGGGCGAGCTGCGCGTGCGCGGCGCGACGACGAAGGTGGAGCGCCCGGCCGAGGCCGTGCGCCTGGGCATGGCGCTGCTGCCGGAAGACCGCAAGACCCACGGCATCGTCAGCGAGCTGTCGGTGCGCGAGAACATCATCCTGGCCTTGCAGGCGCGGCGCGGTGTGCTGAACCAGCTGGGCGCGCAGGAGCAGGCGCGGCTGGCGGAGTCCTTCATCAAGGCGCTGGGCATCGTCACCGCCGACCTGGAGACGCCGATCGGGCAGCTCTCGGGTGGCAACCAGCAGAAGGCGCTGCTGGCGCGCTGGCTGGCGACGCGGCCCAGCCTGTTGATCCTGGACGAACCCACGCGCGGCATCGACGTCGCCGCCAAGCAGGAAGTGATGGACGAGATCCTCCGGCTGGCCGGCGAGGGCATGGCGGTGCTGTTCATCTCGTCCGAGATCGACGAGGTGGTGCGCGTGTCGCACCGCATCGCGGTGCTGCGCGACCGGCGCAAGGTGGGCGAGCTGCCGGCCGGCAGCCAGGAGCAGGACGTGTACCACCTGATCGCGGAGGACGCATGAAGTTCTGGGGCCACCGGCTGTTCTGGCCGGTCGTGACATTGGTCCTGCTGCTGGTGCTGAACGCGGCGTTCAGCCCCAGCTTCCTGCGCCTGTCGGTGCGCGACGGCCACCTCTATGGCAGCCTGGTCGACATCCTCAAGGGCGCGGCGCCGCTGGCGCTGGTGGCACTGGGCATGACCCTGGTGATCGCCACCCGCGGCATCGACATTTCGGTGGGCGCGGTGGTGGCCATCGCCGGCGGCGTGGCGGCCTGGATGATCGGCGGCTCGCTGGTCATCCACGACGGCGTCAGCACCTATGTGAGCCGCTTTCCGATGTGGCTGGCCATCGGGTGCGCGCTGGGCGTGGCCCTGGCGTGCGGCGCCTGGAACGGCGCGCTGGTCGCGTTCGTCGGCATGCAGCCGATCATCGCGACCTTGATCCTGATGGTGGCCGGGCGCGGCATCGCGCAGCTGGTGACCAACGGGCAGATCATCACGGTGTACTACGCGCCGTATTTCTTCATCGGCAACGGCTACCTCTTGGGCTTGCCCTTTCCTTTCCTGCTGGCGCTGGCGGTGTTCGCCGTGCTGTTGTTCACGGTGCGGCGCACGGCGCTGGGCCTGTTCATCGAGGCGGTGGGCGTCAACCCGGCGGCGGCGCACCTGGCCGGCCTGCCGGCGCGGCGCATCACCTTCTGGGCCTATGCCTTCTGCGGCGTCTGCGCCGGCGTCGCGGGGTTGATCGTCAGTTCGACGGTGAAGAGTGCCGACGGCAACAACGCCGGCCTGCTGCTGGAGCTGGATGCGATCCTGGCCGTGACCCTGGGCGGTACGGCGCTGACCGGCGGCCGCTTCAGCCTGGCGGGCAGCCTGATCGGTTCGCTGATCATCCAGACCCTGACCTATGCGATCTACTCGATGGGCGTGCCGCCCGAGGTGAACCTGGTCGTGAAGGCCGCCGTCGTGTTCTTCGTCATGCTGATGCAGTCGCCCGAGTTCCGCCGGACGGTGGCGCGCCTGGTACGCAGGCCCTTGCCGCTGGAGGCCGCGCAATGACCCCCGGCCTGAGCCTGTCCGCGGAAGAACGCGTGGCACAGCCGGCGCCGCCGCGTCGCCGCGCGCGGCTGGACCGCAAGTACGTGCCGCTGCTGGTCACCATCACGCTGTTCGTCGCGATGGCAGGCGTCGGCTCGGTGATGTACACCGGTTTCTTCTCGGCGCAGGTGTTCCTCAACCTGCTGATCGACAACGCCTTCCTGTGCATCGTCGCGGTGGGCATGACCTTCGTCATCATCTCCGGCGGCATCGACCTGTCGGTGGGCTCGGTGGTGGCGCTGACCACCATGGTGTCGGCGGCGCTGGTGGAGCGGCACGGCTGGAGTCCGCTGGAGGTGATCCCGCTGGTGCTGCTGATGGGCGCGAGCCTGGGCGGGCTCATGGGTTTCCTGATCGAGCGCTTCCGGCTGCAGCCCTTCATCGTCACGCTGGCCGGCATGTTCCTGGCCCGCGGGCTCTGCTACCTGATCTCGATCGACTCGATCAGCATCACCAACGAGACCTACAAGGCGATCTCGCAGGCGCGCATTCCCGCCTGGGCCGATGCCTCGCTGTCGGTCGGCGCGGTGATCGCGCTGGTGATGGTGGCCGGCGGCATGCTGGCCGCGCACTACACGCAATTCGGCCGCACGGTCTATGCGATCGGCGGCAACGAGCAGTCGGCGATGCTGATGGGCCTGCCGGTGCGTTCCACGCTGGTGGGCGTGTATGCCTTCAGCGGCTTCTGCTCCGCGCTGGGCGGCGTCGTTTTCACCTTCTACATGTTGTCTGGCTACGGCCTGCATGCGGTGGGCCTGGAGCTCGATGCAATCGCCGCCGTGGTGATCGGCGGTACCTTGCTTTCCGGCGGCGTCGGCTACGTGTTCGGCACGCTGTTCGGCGTGCTGATGCTGGGCATCATCCAGACGCTGATCATGTTCGACGGCACGCTCAGCTCCTGGTGGACCCGCATCGCCATCGGCGCGCTGCTGTTCGCCTTCTGCCTGCTGCAGCGGCTGTTCGAGGCGCGCCAGCCGGGTGCCGGGCACTAGCGGAGGCGGCGCGCCTCACCGGCCCGGAACGAGCAGCGCCGCCGGCAGCGACAGCTCGCCGCGCGACTCGAAGCTGACCGTGTTGAACAGCGCACCACCCACCTTGCCGCGCACCACGTAGGGCAGGTGGGAGTCGCCGCGCAGGAACAGGTTGAAGGCCTCGCGCGCGATGTTCAGCGCCGAGGCGCTGACTGGCAGCGTGACCACCGTTTCGCCGAAGCGCGGGATGGTGCCGCTCGCATTGGTGACGCCGGTCGCCACCAGGGCGTTGCGCAATTCCAGTTCCACCGAGATGCCGTCGTAGGCGATGTCGAATTCGTTGGGATTCTGCAGCCGCAGCCGGACCTGCAGGCGGATCTCCAGGTTCTCGCCGCCGGCCGGCTGCACGTCGACGACCTGCACCCGCAGAGGTTCCATCCGGGCGACCGTGCCGCAGCCGGCCACCAGCAGCAGCGGCACCCAGGCCAGGGCGCGGCGACGCTGGAGGAGGAAGGCTTCCGGGCGCTGCATGGGGGCCATTCTGCATCCGTCAGCTTGCTGTCTGCAGGTTTCGCGTATCCTAGGGTTCTCCCGATGCCAGATTCCTCCGCACCGCAAGCGGCGCCGCCGCTTTGGCTGCTGGTGCTCGTCACGCTCAGCGGCACTATGGCCATGCACATGTTCGTGCCCGCGCTGCCCGACGCCGCCCGCGGCCTCGGCGCCAGCGCCGGTGCGATGCAGATGGCCATCAGCCTCTACGTCGCCGGCCTCGCCGTCGGCCAGTTGTTCTACGGGCCCTTGTCGGATTCGCTGGGACGCCGTCCCATGCTGCTGGTCGGACTCGCGCTGTACACGGCGGCGGGCCTCGCCGCGGCCCTGGCGCCCGGCCTCTACCTGCTGCTTGGTGCGCGGCTGCTGCAGGCCCTGGGCGGCTGCGCCGGCCTGGCGCTGGGACGCGCCATGGTGCGCGATACCTCCCATCCCGAGACCGCCGTGCGCCAGCTCGCGATGCTGAACCTGATGGTGATGGTGGGCCCGGGGCTGGCGCCGCCGATCGGTGGCGCGCTCGCGGGCGCATGGGGCTGGCGCTCCGTGTTCGTGCTGCTGTTCGTGGTGGGCGCGGCCACGCTGGCCTTCGCCTGGCGCTGGCTGCCCGAGACCGGGCGGCCCACCGGCAACGTCGGCTTGCGCCGCGTGCTGGGCGACTACGCGGTCCTCCTGCGCTCGCCGCGTTTCGTCGGCCTCGCCCTCGGCGGCGGCTGCGCCACCACTTCGGTGTACGCCTTCCTGGCCGCGGCTCCCTTCATCTTCACCCACACGCTGCACCAGTCGGTGCACGCGGTGGGCATCTACGCCGGCCTGCTGGTGCTGGGCATGGCCGCGGGCAACGCCATCACCAGCCGCCTGAGCCGGCGCGTGCCTTCGGCGGTGCTACTGCGCGTGGGCAGCAGCCTGAGCCTCGCCAGCGGCGTGGGCCTGCTGGTGCTGGTGCTCGCGGGCGGCCTGAGCGTGGCGAGCACGATGGCGCTGATGCTGCTCTTCACCTGCGGCTGCGGCCTGGCGAGCCCGGCGGCGCTGGCGAAAGCCGTCAGCGTCGATCCGCTGCGCATCGGCGCCGCCGCGGGCCTGTACGGTTTCTCGCAGATGGCCGTGGGCGCCGCGTGCACGGCGCTCGCCGCGGTGGGCGGCGATCCGGCGCTGGCGGCGGCCGTGGTGCTGGTGGTCGCTGCAGTGATCGCGCAGGTGGCGTTGACGGTGGCCCTGCGCTACGAGCCGCGCTAGCGGCCCCCCCCGACGCGAGGGGGCTGGATCGCTGGACCCGGTGGAACACTCAAGGCAGCGTGCCATCTGAGCGCGCATTGCAGGGAGTCCCACCGTCCATGGATCTGTCCGATCCACCGCTTCAGTCCGTCCTCGAAGGACAGCCAGCTTTCAATCCCCACTACCTGTCGCACCAACTGCTGGACCGCCTGCAGCAGCCAGCCCTGTTGTTGACGCTGCGCGGCGAAGTGCAGCATGCCAACCGGGCCGCGCATGACCTGCGGCAGCACACGGCGCTGCTGCAACGGGCGGATGGCAGCCTCGGCCTGCCCGCGCCAGCCTGGACGCCCTTGCTGGCGCGCTGCGACCGGCTCGCGCTGGCGCACGCCGCGTCCGGCACGCACTTCGAATCGCTGCGGGTCGAGGCCGGCACGGAAAGCCTGCAGGCGGTCTACGGCCTGCTTGGCGCACCGGTCCTGGACCCGCAGCCGCTGCTCCTCGTGCTGCTGTACCACCCCCGGTCGGCGCCTGGCATCGATCCGGCCTTGCTGCGGGCGATGTTCAAGCTGACACCGACGGAAGCCCGCATCGCCGTGCTGCTGGCCGAGGGCCTGACCCTCAAAGAGATCGCAGCCGCGGTGCAGAGCCAGCCCGACACGGTGCGCAAGCACCTGCGCTGCGTGTTCGGCAAGACCGGCACCGGCCGCCAGCTGGATCTGGTGCGGCTGTTGCTGCACCTGCCGCGCGCCTAGCGCGCCGACTCGGACAGCTGGCGCCGACGCGCCTCGCCCTGGCGCGCGAGCATCCAGCCCGGATATTCGGCGGGCAGCTGGCTGACCGTGTCGATGCGCGCGAGTTCGTCGGCATCGAGCCGCAGCCCGGTGGCCGCAATGTTGTCAGCCAGCTGCTCCGGCCGTTTCGCACCGACGATCACGCTCGTCACCTGCGGCTGGTGCAGCAGCCAGGACAGCGCCACCTGCGCCACCGTCGCGCCCCGGGCCTGCGCGATGTCGCGCATCACGTCCACCGCATCGAAGGCGCGCTCCTTGTCCACCGGCGGGAAGTCGAACTCCAGCCGCCGGCTGCCGGCCTCGGCCTGCTGCTCGCGCCCGTACTTGCCCGAAAGCAGGCCGCCGGCCAGCGGGCTCCACACCATCAGGCCCAGGCCTTCGCTGCGCAGCATGGGCACGATCTCGCGCTCGAGGTCGCGCCCGGCGACCGTGTAGTAGGCCTGCAGCGACTCGAAGCGGGCGAGCCCCCAGCGTTCCGCGATGCCCAATGCCTTGGCGATCTGCCACGCCGCCCAGTTGGAGACGCCGACGTAGCGCACGAGGCCGTCGCGCACCAGCTGGTCGAGCGCGCGCACCGTCTCCTCGATCGGCGTGGACGGGTCGAAGCCGTGGATCTGGTACAGGTCGATGTGATCCAGCTGCAGGCGCTTCAGGCTGGCCTGCACGCCGTGCAGGATGTGCGCCCGGCTGGCGCCACGCATGTTCGCGCCGGGGCCGGTCTCGCCGAGCACCTTGGTGGCCACGACGACCTGGTCGCGCGCCACCTTCAGGTTGCGCAGCGCCTGGCCGGTGATCTGCTCGGAGGCGCCGCCCGCGTAGACGTCGGCGGTGTCGATGAAGTTGATGCCGGCATCGAGCGCCTGCCCGACCAGGCGTTCGGCCTCGGACTGCTGCAGCGTGCCGATCTTGCCCCACATGCCTTCGCTGCCGCCGAAGGTCATGGTGCCGAGACAGAGTTCGGAGACGAACAGGCCGGTGCGGCCGAGGGGAACGAGGCGCATGGGATTCCTTTCTTGCTGTCGTGCTGGAGGGCGCGCTCCGCCGATGCTGTCCTACATCGCGCGGCGCGAGGCCTTCCTAGCATGGCTTCTTTCGCAAAACCCCACGATGCAGTCCACGACCCAAAAACCCGCCGCGCGCCAGGAGCGCATCGACGTCCGCGACGACTACGCGGTATGCGCCTGGGCGCGCCACTTCAACGTCACCCAGGCCCGGGTGAAGGAGGCCGTGGCCGCGGCCGGCGATGACGCCGAGCAGGTGCGCGCGCACCTCACGCGCAGCGCGAGCGAGCGGCCCTCCGCCTGAAGCGCCGCCTCAGGCGGGCATCTGGAACACCTGGCGCAGGTAGGCCAGGAAGGTTGCGTCCGCCGCCAGCGTCTTGCCCGGCGAGTCCGAGAGCTTGGCCACCGGCTGGCCATTGGATTCGACCAGCTTCATCACGATGTTGAGCGTGGCCAGGCTCATGTCGTTGGTGAGGTTGGTGCCGATGCCGAAGCCCACATTCACCCGGTCGCCGAAGTGGCGGTACAGGGTGATCGCCTTGGGGAGGTCCAGGGCGTCGGAGAACACCAGGCGCTTGGAATGCGCATCGATGCGCAGCGCCTTGTAGTGCGCCAGCGCCTTCTCGCCCCAGGCCACGGGGTCGCCCGAATCGTGGCGCAGGCCCTCGAACAGCTTGGCGAAGTAGAGGTCGAAGTCGGCCAGGAAGGCATCCATGCCCACGGTGTCGGTGAGCGCGATGCCCAGGTCGCCGCGGTATTCCTGCACCCATTCCTCCAGCGCGGCGCGCTGGAAGTCCCGCAGGCGGATGCCCAGGCCCTGGAAAGTCTGCAGGTATTCGTGGCCCATGGTGCCGATCGGCGTGGTGCCCAGGTCGCGCGCGAGCAGCACGTTGGACGTGCCCTTGAAGAATTGCGGGGCGGCGTCCCTCAGCGTGCGCACGACCTCGCGCTGCCAGTCATGCGAGTAGCGCCGGCGCACGCCGAAGTCGAAGAACTCGAAGGGATGGGCGAGCGGCGGCTGCGCGGCGAACTCCTGCAGCAGGGCCACCTTCTGCTGCAGCCGGCGGCGGCCCTCGGCCAGCGCGCTCGCCGCGTCGAAGCGGCGGAAGTACAGCTCGTTGACGATCGCCAGCACGAAAATCTCGAAGGGCATCACGTGCACCTGCGGGCCCATGGCGGTGATCCGGAGTTCACCGCCGCTCGCTTCCGCGTGGATGAAGTCGCGCTGCAGCTGGAAGATGCGCAGGAAATCGACGAAGTCGCTCCGGATGAAGCGCAGGCCGCCGAGGAAGGCCAGGTCCTCGCGCTCGAAGCGCAGGCGGCACAGGTGGTCCAGCTGCGCGTTCACGTCCTCCAGCAGTTCCGCCAGCGGGTAGGCCGGCTGGTTGCGGCACACGAAGCGGTAGTGGGACTGCGTTTGCGGATGCCGATGCAGGATCGGCTGCCACATCGTGAACTTGTAGAGGTCGGTATCGAGCAGGCTGGAGATGACGGGGACGAAGGCCATGCGGCACTGTACGCCGGGCCGCGGATGCGGGCCCGGCGCGGCGGGCGCGATCAGCCGCCTTCGAGGTCGTGGCGCTTGTCTGCCGGCACCGGCGCGCCGCCCTGCGGGTAGCCGCCGGTGGGCCAGGGCGCCGCCGGCTCGCTGCCGCCGCCGGTCATGCGCTCGCTGGCGTTGTTCGCCGCTTCCTTGATCTCGCCTTGTTTGTCCCGGGCCTGGGCGTACCAGCTGCGCAGGATCTCACCGGCCGTCTCGCGGCCGCCCAGGCCGAAGGCCAGGCCGATGCCCAGGGCCAGCGCGCCCACCACCGCCATGAACAGCGTGTTGACCAGCTCGGTCGCGATGCCGATCTGGTTCACCGCCACCACGATGGCGAAGGCCCACACCACGCCCGACGCGAGCCGGGCGAGGAAGTTGGAGTTGGACAGGCCGGCTTCGGCCGTGGCGCCGCGCACGACGTTCGACAGCGCGCGCGCCGCCAGTCCGCCGATGACCAGCACCACCAGCGCGACGACCACGTTGGGCAGCCAGAGCAGCAGTTGGCGCAGCACCTCGCTGACGGCGGGCAGCCCCAAGGCGTCGAAGGCGACCACCAGCGCGATCAGCCGCACGAACCACTTGACGACCAGGCCCAGCACGCCGGACGCGTCGGTGTCCATGCCCATTTTGTGCACGAAGTCGGCCAGGCCGGAGCGCGCCGCGAGGTCGTTGAAGTGGATGCGGCGCAGGACGGCCACCACGCCGCGCTCGATCAGCGAGGCGACGAACCAGCCGACGATGACGATCAGGGCGAAGCCGATGATCTTGGGGATGGCCGAAAAGAGCAGGGCCATCGCGGCGGCGAGCGAGGTGAACATCGCGTCGCTCCATTCCGTGACCTGGACTGGCATGGGGAACTCCTGGGAGTGTGAGGACTGCTTCCCACTCTCCGGCCCCGCGCAGCCCGGCCGTGTCGGCTGGGTAAATCGGGCGGTGTAGGAACGACCTGCGGCCGCGCAGGGCGTTGCGGCTAACAATGAGATTTATTCTCGTTTAGATTACAGTCGCTAAAAAACCAATTCCCAAAAAGAAACTCCCCATGCCCATCGTCCCCCCGATCCGGCTGCGCCCGGTCGTCCTTGCCCTGCTGTCCCTTGCGCCCGTCGTCCGTGCCCACGCCCAGGCCAGCCCGCCGGCAGCCCCGCCGCGCTCCGTGACCCTGCCGACGGTGACGGTGGAGGGCGGCAGCGACGGCGCCAGCTACGCCCCCGGCGCCAATTCGCTCAGCCGCGTAGGGGCGGACCCGCGGGACGTGCCGCAGTCGATCACCGTCATCACCAAGCCGCTGATGGACGCGCAGGGCGCGACCTCGCTGGCCTCGGCCCTGCGCAACGTGCCGGGCCTGACCATCGGCGCGGCCGAGGGCGGCCAGATCGGCACCAACATCAACCTGAATGGCTTTTCGGCGCGCACTGACCTCTACCTCGACGGGATGCGGGACCGCGGCCAGTACTACCGCGACATCTTCGCCCTCGACTCGGTCGAGGTGCTGATGGGACCGTCCTCGATGCTGTTCGGGCGCGGGTCCACCGGCGGCGTGATCAACCAGGTCACCAAGAAGCCCTCGCACCAGGCTTTCGGCGAGGTCTCGGTGTCCGGCACCACCTACGGCCTGCTGCGCACGACCGCCGACTTGAACCGGCCCTTGTCGGAGACCTCGGCCTTCCGTCTCGCCGCCATGGCGCAGGAAGGCAATGCCACCAACCGCCAGCAGAACGAGCTGCGCGATTTCGGCCTGGCCCCCTCGCTGGCGCTGGGTCTGGGCACGCCCACGCAGATCACCGCGACGGCGCTGCTGCAGCACAACCACGACATGCCGGACTACGGCGTGCCGCCGCTGAACGGCGCGCCGGCCCGGGTGAACCGCGACACCGCCTACGGCTTCACCGACGATCGCACCAACTCCGACATCGGCTCGCTGTCGCTGACGGTGCAGCACAAGCTGACGCCGGTCGCGACCCTGCGCAACCAGACGCAGTACAACGACGTCCGCACCAACGCCATCGAGACCGCGCCGCAGGTGATTGGCACCCGCGCCGGCGGCACCGGGCCTTTCGTGCCGCTCGCCACCGGCACGACGGCCGCGCCCATCACCCCGAGCAGCAGCCTCCCGCTGGACCAGCTGTGGGTGCGCCAGCAGAGCCACGATCGCACCATCCACGACAAGTCGCTGTTCAACCTGACCGAGTACCACACGACCTTGCAGCAGGGCAGCGTGAAGCACGCGCTGCTTGGCGGCCTGGAACTGGGCGTGGACGACTACCGCAACCAGGCCTATTACCGCAACGGCAGCTGCGGTGGCGTGGCGCTGAACCCGGCCGGCGGCACCAGCGGCTATGTCGCCTGCACGCCGCTGGTGGATCCGCCGCAGGTCACCTCGCCCGCGGGCGTCAATGAGACGGCGGGCAACCTGGCCACAGGGCATGCCACCACCACGGCGGCTTTCCTCAACGACACGATGTCGCTCGGCGAGTTCTGGAAGCTGGTCGCGGGCGCGCGCTACGACCGCTACCGCGCCGACATCGACAACTCCACGCCATCGGCCACGCAGTCCGCCTCGCAGTCGCAGACGGTGAACTACACCAGCGTGCGTGGCGGCGTGATCTGGCAGCCGACGGCGGCGCAGTCGTTCTACGTCTCCTACAGCACCTCGTTCAACCCTTCGCTGGAGCAGCTGGTGTCGACCACGGGCACCACGCAGCCGCTGCCGCCGCAGGAGAACAAGGCCTTCGAGGGCGGCATGAAGTGGGACCTGCTGGATGGCGACCTGTCGACGAACGCGGCCGTGTTCCGCATCACGCAGTACAACGCCCGTTCGCAGAACAACGACGGCACCTACACCGCCACCGGCACGGTGCGGGTGAACGGCTTCCGCGCCGGAGCGTCCGGGCGCCTGACCAAGTCGGTGCAGGTCTTCGCCGCGTACACGTATCTCGATGCGAGCATCGTCGACGCCATCGCGCCGGCCACCCAGGGCAAGGTTCCGCTCAACACGCCGCAGAACGCGGCCAACGTGTGGCTCTCCTATGCGCTCACGCCCGAGTGGGAAATCGGCGGCGGCGCCAACTACATCGGTTCGCGCTACGCCAACAACACCAACCTGGTCAGCGTGCCCGCCTACACGCGCTTCGACGCCGTCATCGCCTACCACCAGCCGCGCTACGACATCCGGCTGAACCTGTTCAACCTGGCGGACAAGCATTACTACGACGCCCTGATCCCCTCCGATGGCGGCCGCGCGGTGCCCGGCCTGGAGCGTTCGGCCATGCTGACCGGCACCTACAGGTTCTAGCCATGCTGCTCGTGATCCCCGGCGTGCTGGACGCCGCCGCACTCGCCGAGCTGCGCGCGCTGCTCGACGCGCCGCAGGCCGAATGGGTGGACGGCCGCGTGACGGCCGGCCACCAGGGCGCGCAGGTCAAGGCCAACCAGCAGGTCGACGAGCGCAGCGCGACGGCGCAGCGCGGCGCCGCCATCGTCGCCGTGGCGCTGGAGCGGCATCCCACCTTCATCAGCGCGGCGCTGCCCAACGTGCTGTATCCACCGATGTTCAACCGCTATGCCGGCGGCATGGAGTTCGGCGCGCATGTCGACGGCGGCGTGCGCCTGCATCCGCACGACGGCCGCAAGCTGCGCACCGACCTGTCGGCCACGCTGTTCCTCAGCGACCCGGACAGCTACGACGGCGGCGAGCTCGTGGTCGAAGGCGCCAGCGGCACCAGCAGCGTCAAGCTGCCGGCCGGCGACATGGTCCTCTATCCGGCGACCACCGTGCATCGCGTGACGCCCGTCACGCGCGGCGTGCGGGTCGCTTCCTTCTTCTGGGTGCAGAGCCTGGTCGCCGATGCCGGCGAGCGGCAGCTCCTGTTCCAGCTGGATGCCTCCATCCAGCGCCTCGCATTCACGAACGCCGACGAACCCGCGCGCATCGCGCTGGTCGGCATCTATCACAACCTCTTGAGAAAATGGAGCCATCCTTGAATCGGGCCACCACGCTGTCCGGCCCCGCCGCCACAGCATCTTCGACGGCCATCCGTCCTCCCCTGTCCGCCCGCGCGCTGCTCTGGCTGCGCAAGACCCACGGCTGGATCGGCCTGTGGGGCGCGGTGCTGGGCCTCCTGTTCGGCATGGCGGGCTTCTGGCTGAACCACCGCGCCGTCATGAAGATCCCGACCTCGCAGCTCCGCGAGCATGCGCAGATCGCCGTGCCCGACCCCGCGCCGGCCACGCCGGCGGACATGGCCGGCTGGCTGCGCGGCGCGCTGCAGCAGGGCCGCGACGCGAACGTCACGCGCGTCGAGCCCGCGCGCAAGCTGCAATGGCAGCAGGCCGACGGCCAGCCGATCACGCAGCCCGAACACTGGATCTTCACTTTCGGCGGCCCGGACCGCATGGTGCAGGCGGACTACTGGAAGGGCAACCGCTCGGTCGGCGTCAACGTCACCAACAACGGTTTCGCGGCGACGATCGCCAACATGCACAAGGGCGTCGGCATGCCCGCCGCGTGGATCCTGCTGGTGGACACGCTGGTGGGCAGCCTGATCTTCCTGTCGGTGAGCGGCGTCGCGATGTGGCTGCTGATGAACAAGCGCAATCGCCGCGCGGGCCTCGTCGTGCTCGGTTCCTCGGTGGCGCTGACCGCCGGACTGATTGCCTGGGCGCTGGCCGCCTGATCCGCTTCAGGGCAGGGCCCGGTCCAGGTGCACGTAGCCGCCGTCGGCATGCAGCCACTGGCCTGTGGTGTGTGAGGACCGGTCCGAAAGCAGGAACACCACGAGGTCGGCGATCTCCTGCGGGGTCGTCATGCGATGGCCCAGCGGAATGCGCTCGGTGATGGCATGCCGTGACGCCTCCGGGTCGGGCCGCGACTGCAGCCAGCGCTGGTACATCGGCGTCATCACTTCCGCCGGCAGCACGGCGTTGACCCGCACGCCCCAGGGCGCCAGCGCGGCGGCCCACTCGCGCGTCAGCCCGAGTTGCGCGGCCTTCGCGGCCACGTAGGCACTGGTGCCGCCCTGGCCGGTGAGCGCCGTCTTCGACGAGATGTTGACGATGGCGCCCCGGCGCTGCTTGAGGGACTCGGCGCACAGGTGCGCCATCAGGTAGCAATGGACCAGGTTGGCTTCCAGCGAGCGGCGGAAAGCGGCAACGCCGGCTTCCAGGCCGACGCCGTCGTTGCTGCCCGCGTTGTTCACCAGCGCGTCGATGCCGCCGAATTCGGCCTGGGTCCGCGCGATCGCATCCTTGCAGGCGTCCTCGTCCTCCAGCTCGAGCCGGAAGAAGCGAATGCCCGGACCCGCCAGGGCGTCGGGCCGTTCGCCGCGATCGAGGATCACGGGCAGGGCGCCTTCACGCGCCAGCTGCTGGCTGATCGCGCCGCCTATGCCGCTGGCGCCGCCCGTGACGACGACGACCTTGCCTTGCAGGTGCAGGTCCATCAGTCGTACAGGACGGCGGCGATCTTCGGATCGTTCATGTTGGTCTTGTCGTACCAGTAGAAGCCGGTGTCGATCACCTTGGGCAGCTGCTCGCCCTTGATCGCCTTCACCGCCGCCTCGACCGTCTTGTAGCCGATGCCCACCGGGTTCTGGGTGATGGCGCCGGCCATCAGCCCGTCGCGGATCGCGTCCTTCTGCTGCTTGCCGGAGTCGTAGCCGACGATCACGACCTTGCGCTTCATCTCCTTCACGCCGTTGACGACGCCGATGGCCGAGCCTTCATTGGTGCCGAAGATGCCCTTGAGGTTCGGGTAGGCCTGCAGGATGGACTTGGTGATCTCGGTGGACTTCAGGTGGTCGCCGCCGCCGTACTGCACGGTCACGATCTTGACGTTCGGGTAGTTCGCCTTCATGCGATCGACGAAGCCGTCGCGGCGGTCCACGCCGGTGCGGCTGGTCTGGTCGTGCGCCACCACGGCCACTTCGCCGTTCTTGCCGATCAGGTCGGCCATCTTGTCCGCGGCGAGCGCAGCGGCGGCCTTGTTGTTGGTGGTGGCGGTGGTGACCGGAATGTCGCTGTCCACGCCCGAGTCGAAAGCCACCACGGGCACCTTGGCGGCCTGCGCCTTCTTCAGCAGCGGAATCGCGGCCTTGCTGTCCAGGGCGGCGAAGCCGAGTGCCGTCGGGTGCTTGGCCAGCGCGGCGGACAGCATGTCGATCTGCTTGTCGACCATCGCTTCCGTCTCCGGGCCTTCGAAGGTGACCTTGACCTTGTAGTCCTTGGCGGCCTGCTCGGCGCCCGACTTCACCGCCTGCCAGAACTGGTGCTGGAAGCCCTTGGACACGAGCGGGATGTAGGTCTCCTGCGCCAGCGCCCCGGAGGGAATGCCCAGCGCCGCGGCACAGACGACTGCAATACCGAAAGCACGTTTCGTCGACATGGTGGTCTCCTGTGGTGGAACGATGCTCACCGGCTGCGCCGGCGAAGGATGTCGGTGTAGACGGCGAGGATGATGATGACTCCCGTCAGCGCCGTCTGCCACTCCTGGGCGACGGACAGGATGCGCAGGCCGTTGGCCAGCACGCTCATGATGAAGGCGCCGATGATGGTGCCGAGGATCGTGCCGGCGCCGCCCGAGAGCGAGGTGCCGCCGATCACGACGGCCGCGATGGCGTCGAGCTCGTAGCCTTGCCCCAGTGCCGGCTGCGCGGAGTTCAGCCGCGAGGCGATCAGCAGGCCCGCAATGCCGCAGATGCCGCCGCTGACGGTGTAGACGACGATCTTCCAGAAGTCGACGTTGACGCCGGACAGGCGCACCGCCTCTTCGTTGCTGCCCAGCGCGAAGGCGTAGCGCCCGAGGATGGAGTGCTTCAGCACGATGCCCGCGGCCGCTGCCACCAGGAACAGGATCAGCACCGCGTTGGGGATGGGCAGGGAGGGCAGCACCTGGCCGATCAGCGAGTCCTGCGAGATCGCGGAGAAGCCCGGCGTGTCGTTGAAGTAGATCGGCTTGGTGCCGGAGATCACCAGCGCCAGGCCCTTGAGCAGCAGCATCATGCCCAGCGTGGCGATGAAGGGCGGGATCTTCAGCTTGGCGACCAGCACGCCGGATGTGAAGCCGCTCAGGCAGCCGAAGAAGATCGCCGCCAGCACGCCCACGGGCAGCGGCAGGCCGAGGTAGGTGAGGCACACGCCCGTCATCACGGCGCAGAAAGTCATCAAGGTGCCGACCGAGAGGTCGATGCCGCCCGTGATGATGACGAAGGTGCAGGCGATCGCGAGCACACCGTTCACGGCGGTGGCCTGCAGGATGCTCACCAGGTTGTCGACCTGCAGGAAATTGCCCGACGCAACGCTGAAGAACACCATCAGCACCAGCAGGCTGGCGAACGCGAGCAGCTTCTGGCGCGTGGCCGGCCGGAACAGGCGGTCCTTCAGCAGCACCGGCAAGCCGGGCGCGGTGGCCTGCGCTTCGGTCGGGGTCAGGGGCAGGGTCATACTCTTTCCTCGCGGCGGGTAGCCAGGCGCATGATTTCCTCCTGCGTCGCATCGCGCGCCGCCAGTTCGCCGGTCAGGCGGCCTTCGCACATGACGACGACGCGATGCGCCAGCCGCAGGATCTCCGGCAGTTCCGACGAGATCACGACGATGGCCTTGCCGTGCGCCGCCAGGGCGTGGAGCAAGCGGTAGATCTCCGCCTTGGCGCCGACGTCGATGCCGCGCGTGGGCTCGTCGAAGAACAGGATGTCGCAGTCGCGCAGCAGCCACTTCGCGATGACGATCTTCTGCTGGTTGCCGCCCGAGAGCAATTGCACCTGCTGTTCGACCGAAGGCGTCTTGATGCCCAGCTGGCGAACGTAAGACTCCGCGGTCGTGCGGATCCGGGAGGCGTCGAGAAACAGGCCCAGCTGGAGGAAGCTGCGCATGGACGGCATGGCGACATTGGTGGCCACATCGAGCGCCGTCGCCAGGCCGTACAACTTGCGGTCTTCCGAGAGGTAGCCGATCCCGCAAGCCACCGCGTGCTCGGGCGAACGGATGCGAACGGCTTGCCCGTGGACGCGGATCTCGCCGGCAGCTATGGGATCGGCACCGAACACCGCGCGCGCCACCTCGGTGCGGCCGGCGCCCATGAGGCCGGCGAATCCCAGGATCTCGCCCCGGCGCAGCACGAAGCTGACGTCCTGGATCGCCGAGCCGCGGCTCAGGCCGCGCACTTCCAGCACGACCTCGTTGCCGGCGGTGTCCGGATGTTCCTCGTGCAGCTGTTCGAGCTGGCGGCCGACCATCATGCCGATGATGGCCTCGAGGCTGGTGGAGGCCATGGGCACGGTGGCGATGTACTGGCCGTCGCGCAGCACCGTGACCCGGTCGGCGACCTGCTGCAGTTCGTCCATCTTGTGCGAGATGTAGACGATGCCGACGCCTTCGGCCTTCAGCTGCCGGATGATGCGGAACAGGTCGGCGACTTCCTGGTTGTTCAGTGCCGCCGTCGGCTCGTCCATGATCAGGACCTTCGAATGGAAGGACAGCGCCTTGGCGATCTCCACCATCTGCCGCTTGGCCACCGACAGTTCGCTGACCAGCGTGCGCGGATCCAGCGCCAGGTTCATGCGTGCGAAGATCTTGGCGGCCTGCGCGTTGAGGGCTTCTTCGTCGAGCAGCAGGCCGAAGCCGCGGCGCGGCTCGCGGCCGATGAAGATGTTCTGCGCCGCGCTCAGGTGGCTCATCAGGTTGAGCTCCTGGTGCACGATGCCTATGCCCAGAGCCTGCGCGGCGCGCGGGCTGGTGATGTCGACCGGCTTGCCGTCGACGACGATCTCGCCGGCGTCGCGCGCATGGATGCCGGCCAGGACCTTCATCAGGGTCGACTTGCCGGCGCCGTTCTCGCCCATCAAGGCGTGCACCTCGCCCGGGAACAGTTCGAACTGCACGCGGTCCAGCGCCTTGACCCCGGCGAAGGCCTTGGACAGGTGGCGGATGGAGACGATGGGTTCCATGGTCTAGGACAGGCCGTAGAAGCGGCGCGCGCTGCCTTGCCACACGAGGTCCTGCTCCGAAGGGGCGAGCGAGCCGATGAAGCTCTTGCTCATCTCGAGCCATTGGGCGTGGCTGCTCGCCAGCGTGAGCACAGGCCAGTCGCTGCCCCATAACAGCCGCGCCGGCCCGAACCACTGCAGCAGGGCGTCCCAGACCGGCTGCAGCGCTGCGACTGTCGGCTCCATTGGAAGAAGTTCGGTCGCCAGTCCGGAGAACTTGCAGCTCACCTGGGGCAGCGCGGCCAGCTCGTTCATGTGGCGCCGCCAATCCGGCACCCGTTCGCCTTGCCAGCCTTCGGCGAGCCGGGGCTTGGCGGCATGGTCGATGACGACGGGCAGTTCGGGCCATGCACGCACGAACTGCAGCAAGGCCGCAAGATGCTGGGGCTTGACCAATGCATCGAAGCGCAAGCCCAGTCGCAGCAGTGCCCGCACGGCGTCAGGATGCGGCGCGCTGGCGATCCAGTCGGCCTGCGGCAGGTCCTGCAGCATCGGCCGCACGCCCTTGAACTTCGGGTGCCGGGCCAGTCTTTCGAGCGTGGCTACGGCGTCCGCGCGACTCAGGTCCACCCAGCCGACAACGCCGGCGATGAAGTCATGGCGAGTCGCCAGTTCCAGCAGGAATTCGGTTTCGGCGACGGAGGCGGCCGCCTGCACCAGCACGGTCTGGCCGATGCCGCCCGCGTTCAGCAGCGGCAACAAGTCCTCAGGGAGGAATTCGCGCAGCAACGGCGCAAGCGCGGGCTCGTCTGCGCGCAGCCATCCATAGTCGCCGCGCGCAGGTCTCCAGAAGTGCTGGTGGGCGTCGATCCTGGTCATCGCCGCACCGGCCCTTCAGTTCAGCACGCCTTTGCGCAGGATGAAGTTGCCGTAAGGCCTGGCGTCGCCGGTCTGGACCACGGCATAGGCCTGCTTCGCCTGCTCGTAGTAGGCAAAGCGCTCCAGCGCCTCCACCCGGGGCTGCGGGTCGAGCCGGGAGAAGACCGTCTCGACGGCTTCCCGCTGCGCGTCGGACAAGGTGGACGCGTCACCGACCTGCGCCATCCGCAGCACCGGTGTGTCGTAGGTGTCCAGCGGCAACACCGACAGGATGGCTCGCAGCGCCTGCGCCAGGTTGCAGCCGGGCAAGTGGATCAGCGGCCGGTCGCCCGCGATGCTGTACGCCGGGAAGTTGGTGTCGCACACGGCGATGCAGTCGCCGTGGCCCATGGCGGCGAGGGCGTGCAGCAGGTCGGGCGTCAGGAGCGGGTCGATGTTCTTGAGCATGGAACCTCGTCGCGCTTGCCAGCAAAGCGCAGCCGAGCATGCCCAGGAAAGCCGGGCCAGCGCAAGCCGGCTCGCTCATGGTTTTCCCGGGACCGGGGAAAGTGAATCGCCTAGCGGTCCTTCAGGTAGAAGGTATTCGTGCGCGCGCCGGAGAACGGCACCAGGCCGTCGTAGCGCTCGTTGGCCATCCAGGGGCTGTAGCCCAGCGACTGGATGATGGGGGCCAGCCGCGTCCAGTCGCCATTCTCGACCAGCAGGATGGGCGCGTGCCTGGCGATGGTCTCGCGGAAACCTGCCACTACTTCCGATTCCACGCCCTCGACGTCGACCTTGATCAGGTCCGGCTGCAGCGCCAGTTCATCGCCGGGAACGACGGCCGCGGTGAAGGTCTCGAAGCTCGGCTGGCCGCCGCGCCGGGCGAAGCGCTCCACCACCCACGGCTCCTGCAGCGATTCCAGCCGCATCGTGCATTCCTCGAGGTAGCGCACGCCGCCGACCACCGGGATGTGGAAGGTCATGGCGGTCCGCGCCGCGCCCAGGCCGGTCTCGAAGACCCGCACGTCCTCGAAGCGCTGCGCCGTCTGGCGCAACTGCGGGATCAGCGCCGGGTTGGGCTCGAAGCTGGAGATCAGCGCCTGGGGCCGGGCTGCCTTGATCGAGACGATGGACTGGCCGATGTTCCCGCCAACGTCGATGACGACCGGGGCCGGCGGCAGGATATGCGCCAGGACGGCGAAATCCGGATCGTGGTACATGCCGCAAGCCTAGCAGTCCGGCACCGGCGCCGCTCCCCCTGGTCGAGGGAGGCTCGAGCCCGCAGGCAGGGGCCGCGAGCAGCGCCAGAACCCCAAATCTATAATTGAAGGTTCAGCTGGACCCTCCATGAGCACTCCCAACTTCACCGTCGCCCAAATCCGCCAGACCTTCCTGGACTTCTTCAAGGAGCGGGGCCACGCCGTGGTGGCCTCGAGCCCGCTGGTGCCGGGCAACGACCCGACGCTGATGTTCACCAACTCGGGCATGGTGCAGTTCAAGGACGTCTTCCTCGGCACCGACAAGCGCCCCTACGTGCGTGCGGCCTCGGTGCAGGCCTGCCTGCGCGCCGGCGGCAAGCACAACGACCTGGAGAACGTGGGCTACACGGCGCGGCACCACACCTTCTTCGAGATGCTGGGCAACTGGAGCTTCGGCGACTACTTCAAGCGCGAGTCGCTCACGTGGGCCTGGGAGTTGCTGACGGAGGTCTACAAGCTGCCCAAGGAAAAGCTCTGGGCCACGGTCTACCAGGAAGACGACGAGGCCTACGACATCTGGACCAAGGTCATCGGCC